>NZ_NKUG01000126.1 GCF_014845095.1 Methylobacterium bullatum
GCCGCATCAGGTCCCGGTCGTAGGGAGCGGGCGGCGGCTCGGAGGGGGCAGGGGGCTCCTTGTCCTTCTCCGGGGCCTTCTGCGCGGGCCGCGCCGGGTTGGGGCGCTGCTGAGCCGAAGCGAGATCGGGCATGCCCACCGCGAGGGTGGCGAACATCAGCACGGGCGACAGGCATCGCCTCACCCACGTCACAGCCACACCCCGTCCTCCGCCGCGAACCTCATCGGGCAGGTTTACACCGTTTACCGGTCGAGACGAGGAGCCCGTCGGTCTCATCGGGATTGCGTATCGCCATCCAGGCCAGCGACCTGCGCGAAGGCCTCGTCCACCGTCTCCCGCAATCCGGGCGTCGTGGCGAGATCGGCGAGCTCGTCGGGAAGAGCCCAGCGCACGTCCAGGGCCTCGGGGCCGGGGGCCGGCTCGCCGGCGGTCCAGAGGGCGGCGTGGGGATGGACGACGTAATGGTGGCGCACCCGGCCATCCTCGGCCCGCAGGATGATCTCCGTCGGGGTCAGGGAGCGGACGACCACGGCCGAGACGCCGACCTCCTCGCCGAGCTCCCGCAGCGCCGCCTGCGCCAGGGTCTCGCCGGGCTCCACCAGCCCGCCGGGAAGCGTCCAGACCCCGCGCAGGGGCTCGTTGGCCCTGGCGGCCAGCAGCACCCGCCCGTCGCGGATGACGGCGATGGACGCGCCTAAGAAGGGGCGCGCCGGGAAGAGCCGGACGTCGGAACCGTCCTCGCTCGCTGCTTCGCTCATGGGGCTCGACGTTTCTCGGTTACGGAGAGATGAGCGCCACCCGCCCGTCGGCGAGGCCGACGAGAAGGCGCGTGCGAGGGCCGTGGCCGATTGCCGCGACGCCGAAGGCGGCAAGGCCGGGCAAGGGGATGCGCTTCACCTCGCGGATGCCGTCCTTCAGGGACAGGATGGCCAGGGCGCTCCGATCCGCCACCGGCAAGGCGAGTTCGGCCACACCGTCCCCATCGGCATCGAGAACGGCCGACAGGTCGGCCCCGCCCTCGCCCGGAGACAGGGTGGTGTAGCCGGTGGCCTCGCCGACCAGTCGCAGGGCTCCGGCCTCGTAGGCCCAGAGCTGGAGGATGCCGGCCCCGTCGGGCGCCGCCACCGCGGCGATCCGGGGTTGACCGGCTTTCGAGACATCGCCGATCGCCGCGAGTGTCAGCGACTGTCCACCCGGCCCCACCGCCTGAACCGGGCTCCGGGCGAGAATGGCCCATGCCTTGTCCGGCTCCGCCGGGGATTTGGTGGACTCCGCCGAGGGCTTGCCGGGCTCCGCCGAAGGCTTGCCCAACCCTGCCGAAGGCTTGCCGACCACGACCAGAGCCGATCCGCCCTCTTGCGCCGTCACCGCCACGATGACCGGCCGGCCGTCGATGAGGATCGCTATGGGGCGGCGCAGGGCGAAGGCAGCGCCGTGACCGGCGGTGACCGCGGTGGTCACGATGGGGACGGGCTTCGGATCGGCGCTCATCCCCACCGGCTGGCGCTCGCGGATGGTGAGCGTCCCGGCACGCTCGAACTCGCTGGCATTGGGGCGGACGGGGTCGGACAGGTGGGCACTGAGCGGACCGAGAGTCGCGCGCCGGGTGCCGGCAACGGCACCGCGCGGGGTCTCGGAGACCGCGAGCCCGTCGATGGCCTCCACACCGAGAAGGGTGGTGGCGACCTTGCGGTCGGCGAGGGTCAGGGCGGCACCGCCCTCGTCGCCCCACAGGACGGCCAGGGACACATCCTCCACCACCTCGCCCTTCAACCCTTTGGGACGGGCGAGCGGAAGGAGGCCCGAGGTCGCCACAGCCAGGGAGACCTCGCTGCCGGGGCCGCGCATGGCGCGCGCCCTGAACGGCAGGTCGAGGATCGTCACGACCGGATCGGCCCGGACGGGCTGCGCGCCCAGGAGCGAGGCGACGAGAATGGAGACCGCGAGGAACGCCGAGAGCGCACCTCGTTCAGACATGCTGGCCGCCGTTGATGTGCAACTCGGCGCCGTTCACGTAGGAGGAGGCCTCGGTGCAGAGGAAGTAGATCGCCTTGGCCACCTCGTCGGGCGTGCCGAGGCGCCGCTGCGGGATGCCGGCCACGATCTTGTCGGTGCCGGGCGAGAGGATCGCCGTATCGATCTCGCCCGGCGAGATCGCGTTCACCCGCACCCCGAGGGGGCCGAAATCGCTGGCCATCTCGCGGGTGAGGCCGGCGAGCGCCGCCTTCGACGTGCCGTAGGCCGCGCCCGCGAAGGGATGCACGCGGGACCCCGCGATCGAGGTGACGTTGACGATGGAGCCCTTGGCGCGGGTCAGTTCCTCGCACAGGCCGCGTGCCAGGAGCAGGGGCGCGAAGACGTTGACCTGGAACACCTTGCGCCAGTCGCCGAATTCCGTGGCGATGGCGCCGAGGCGCTCGCCGTTGCTGCCCTTGGGCGAGATGCCGGCATTGTTGACCAGCGCATGGAGCAGGCCGCCCTCGTCGGCGAGACGGCCGGCGACTTCAGCCACACCGCGCATCGTATCCTCGGGGTCCGAGAGATCGACCTGGAGGTGATCCTCCGGTCCCATCTCCCAGGGGCAATTCTCGGGGAAGGCATGGCGGGAACAGGTGATGACCCGCCACCCGGCCGCGGAGAAGCGCTTGACCGTGGCGTGACCGATTCCGCGGCTTGCGCCCGTCAGCAGCATGACGCGGCGGCGTTCATTGCTCGATATGGCCAAGGCCGTTCCTTCAGGGTCCGGGGGCGGTGGACAGCCCAGGTCTAAGCTGCGCCAGCCGGGAAATCCAGGGTCGATCCCGCGGCGCAGCAAGGCTGGAAGCGGTCGAGACAACGCCCATTCCCGGCCGATGGCGGTTCACGGATAGAGTCTCGCCCCCTGCCAGCCGCCGCCGTCCCTCGTGAAGCGGACGCGGTCGTGGAGCCGGAACGGCCCATCCTGCCAGAACTCGATGGAGACCGGGGCGATGCGGAACCCCGTCCAGTTCTCCGGGCGCGGCACCGGCTGGTCCTCGTAGCGGGCCGACAGGGCGGCGACCTCCGCTTCCAGGGTGGCGCGGTCGGCCAGCGGCCGGGACTGGCGGCTGGCATGGGCACCGATCCGGCTCTCGCGGCGGCGGCTCGCGAAATAGGCATCCGCCTCCTCGAGCGACACGTGGCTCACGGGTCCGCGCGCGCGGACCTGCCGGCGCAGGCTCTTCCAATGCAGGACCAGGGCGGCCTGCGGGTTCTGCGCCAGTTCCTCGCCCTTGGCGGAATCGACATTGGTATAGAAGACGAAGCCCCGCTCATCGGCTCCCTTGAGCAGCACCATGCGCACGTCCGGCAGGCCGTCGGAGCCGGCCGTGGCGAGTGCCATGGCGTTGGGATCCTCGGGCTCCGCACGCTCGGCCTCGCCCATCCAGGCGGAAAACAGTCCCCAGGGGTCTGTGGACAGCGTGAAGTCTCCACCGGCCCCGAGGGGGGAGGCGGCGGGTGAGACACTGCCGGGCGTGGCCGGCTCATCGATCCTTAACCGATCCAAGGCGTAATCCTGTGAGTGAGATCCGGGTCGGGGGCACCGACGTGGGACACGATTTGTCGTCGTTCGGGTCACGTCGTGAGAACAGGTGTAATGCGTCGGAGCGAGAGTAAAGCCCAACCCGTCTCCATCCGTGCCGTCGTCGCACCCCGTCTGGCCCGCGCCCGGTGCGCGGCGGTGCTGACGTCGGGCAGCGTGGCCCTGGCCTTGTCGCTCGCCGGCTGCGGCATTCCGATCCTCACCTTCCAGAGCGAGAGCAAGTCGGAACCGGACGTGACGGTCCCCGAGCCCCTGGTCACGGGGAGCATCGACAAGCGCCCGAAGAGCTTCGGCAGCGAGATGTCCGACGAGGATTGGCGCCGGGCGCACGCGGCCCTGGCGGTGGCCCTCGATCCGCAGGGCAACGGTCGTCCGGTCAAGTGGGACAACCCGGATTCGTCCCTGCGCGGCTCCGTCAACCCGACGGGCCTTCCCTACGTCGCCAACGACCTGATCTGCCGGGATTTCCTCGCCTCGGTCATCGCGCCATCGCGCAGTCGTTTCGTGCGCGGTACCGGCTGCAAGCCTTCGGGGGGCGAATGGGAATTGACCCGTATCCGCACGGCCAAAGCCAAGGCCTGACGCCGAGAACGGCTCGGCTGTTGGCAAGATCGTGCCGCCTTTGGGATCGTCCGGCGTGGCGGCGGGTTGACGCGTGGATCGAACCGTCGAATCCTGCCGGATGACCGTTGCATAGAAGCAACATCCATTCCACATAGCGGAAGACTTCGACAGGGGCGGGCATGAGCCCGGCCCCGTGCGGCACCGAGACCGAATAACAGACGATGCGCAATCCCTACGACGTGCTGGGTGTGGCCAAGGGCGCCAGCGAGGCCGACATCAAGAAGGCCTATCGCAAGCTCGCCAAGGCCTACCACCCCGACACCAACAAGAACGACGCCAAGGCCAAGGACCGTTTTTCGGAGGCCAACAGCGCCTACGAGATCCTCGGCGATGCCACCAAGCGCGGCCAGTTCGACCGTGGCGAGATCGATGCCGACGGCAAGCCCCGCGCGCCGGCCGGCTTCGACGGGTTCGGTGGCTTCGGCGGCGGTCCGGGTGGCGCCCGCTCGGCGGGCTTCGACTTCGAGAGCGCGGCACGCAACCGGGCGGGCGGCGGCGGGATCGGCGAGGACATCTTCTCGCACCTGTTCGGCGACACGTTCCGGGGCGGTGCCGGTGGCGGTCCCGGCGCCAGGGGACCGATGAAGGGTGAAGATCTCGCCGCCGAACTCTCCGTGACCCTGGAGCAGGTGGCGAGCGAGGAGAAGCTGCGGATCTCGCTGGGCTCACGCGACGTGGACGTGGTGATCCCCAAGGGCGTCGTGGACGGGCAAACCATCCGCCTGCGCGGCCTCGGGAACCCGGGCGGTCCACGCTCCTCGCCGGGCGACGCCCTGCTGACCATCCGCATCCTGCCGCATCCGCGCTTCACCGTGGAGGGGGCGGATCTGCGCACCTCCGTGGATCTGGCCCTCGAAGATGCGATCCTCGGCGGCCCGATCCGCGTGCCCACCCTCACCGGCGCGGTGGAGATGCGCGTTCCGGCCATGACGAGTTCGGGCCGGACCTTCCGCCTCAAGGGCAAGGGCCTGCCGAAGAAGGACGGCACCCGCGGCGACCTGTTCGCCACCACGGCGATCTCGCTGCCGGCGAGCGAGGACGAGACCCTCCTCGCCTATGCTAACGGGCGCCGGGCGGCGCGCACCGCCTCTGGACAGGCATAGGCGCGGACTTCCGTCCCCGGCGCACCTCCGCTAAGGATGCCTCGGCGCGAGCGCTTCCCCCCAGGTCCGGACGGGTGCGCTCCGGCGCGCGACGGCCTCTGGCTCAGGTGACTCATGGCGGACACGAACCCGGTACACGATCACGTCGGCGGCTTGCTCGCCGGAAAATGCGGTCTGGTGCTCGGTGTCGCCAACAACCGGTCCATCGCCTGGGGCATCGCCAAGAGCGCCCATGCCCACGGCGCCAAGCTCGCCTTCAGCTACCAGGGCGATGCCCTGAAGAAGCGGGTCGAGCCCCTGGCGCGCGAGCTCGATGCCCATGTGGTTGGCCATTGCGACGTCACCGACGGCGCCTCCATCGACGCCGTCTTCGCGGAAGCCGGCCGCGTCTTTCCGCAGGGGATCGACTTCGTCGTCCATTGCATCGCCTTCTCCGACAAGGACGAGCTGACGGGACGCTACGTCGAGACCTCGGAGGCGAACTTCACCAAGTCGCTGATGATCTCGTGCTACTCGTTCACGGCGGTGGCCCAGCGCGCCGAGAAGCTGATGCCCAACGGTGGCTCTCTCCTGACGCTGACCTATTACGGCGCCGAGAAATGGATGCCGCATTACAACGTCATGGGCGTCGCCAAGGCGGCGCTGGAAGCCTCGGTGCGCTATCTCGCCGCCGATCTCGGCCCCTCGAAGATCCGCGTCAACGCGATCTCGGCCGGCCCGATCAAGACCCTGGCCGCCTCCGGCATCGGCGACTTCCGCTACATCCTCAAGTGGAACGAGTACAACGCGCCCCTGCGGCGGACGGTGACCATCGAGGAGGTCGGCGAGACCGCCTCTTACCTGATATCGGACATGTCGCGCGGCATGACCGGCGAGATCCTCCATGTGGATGCCGGCTACCACGTGGTCGGCATGAAGAACCCGGACGCGCCGGATCTGAGGCTCGACAGCAAGGAGTGAGGCGGGCCGCGTGCGGGAGCGCGCCGCGCCGGCCTGCCCCGGCGGATAAGGCGAGGGACCGACCCGCTCCGGGGCCGCGTCCCGCCGAGGCCCTGTCCCCATGAAGACCCGTCCCGCTTTCGATGATGCGGCGTCCGCCGGGATCATCACCGCCGAACAGGCACGCGCGCTTTCCGCCTTCTATGCCACACGGCCGGGAGGGGCCGTCTCCTTCGATCTCGCCCACGTGCTCTGGTATGCCGGCGCCCTGGTGGTCATCGGCGCCATGGGCCTGTTCTCGACCCTCGCCTTCGGGATGATGGGCGGACCGGCTCTCACCGCCACCGCCCTGATCTACGCGGCGGCCTTCGTCGCCGCCGGGCGGCACCTCCGCATCGCGCACGACCTGCCGGTCCCCGGCGGTCTCCTCATCGCCTGCGCCGTGGCCATGACGCCGCTCGCCGTCTACGGCCTGCAGGAGAGCTGGGGCTGGGGTGAACAGGGCCGGCCGGGCGCCTATCGCGACGTCTTCACCTGGATCAAGGGCGGCTGGGTGCCCATGGAAGCGGCGACCCTCGTGGCCTCGGCCATCGCCCTGCGCGCCACACGCTTCGGCTTCATCACCCTGATCGCGGCGGTGGCCCTGTGGTTCCTGTCCATGGATATCGGCCTCTGGGCCACGGGGCCGGATCTCGACTGGGAAACCCGCCGGACGATCTCGCTCTGGTTCGGCCTCGCCCTCATCGCCTTCGCCTGGGCGGTGGACCTGCGCCAGAAGCGGACGGATTACGCGTTCTGGCTCCATCTTTCCGGCATCCTCACCTTCTGGGGCGCCCTGACGTGGCAATCCTCCGACAGCGAGGTGGCGAAGGCGCTCTATGCCCTGTTGAACGTTGCGCTCATCGGCCTCGCCATCTTCCTGTCTCGGCGGATCTACGCGGTGTTCGGCGCCATTGGCGTGGCACTCTATCTCGGCGACCTGGCGAACCGCGTCTTCAGGGACTCGCTGCTCTTCCCCTTCGCCCTGTCGCTCATCGGTCTCGGCCTGATCGGCCTCGGCATCCTCTACCAGCGCCATGCCGACAGGATCGGCGGGACAATGATGCGGTCGCTGCCGGGATCTCTCCGGCGCTGGCGGCCCGACCACGGCGACAGGGCATGACCGGCTGAGCATGAGAGCCCCCGTCAAGCGTCGTCGGCTTCCGCGAACTCTCCCGACAGCTTGAGCCCGTCGATCCAGGTCGCCCCGTCCCGCTTGAACACCCGGCGGGGCGACACACCGCCCTGCTCCTCGATCGCGTCGGCCAGCCGCTCCGAATGGGTCACCAGCCAGACCTGTGTGCGACGCGACGCGGTCACGATCATCCGTGCCAGGGGATCGAGCAGGTCCGGGTGGAGGCTCGTCTCCGGCTCGTTGAGGGCGATGAAGGGCGGGAGCCGGTAGGCGAGGAGGGCCCCGGCGAGGGCGAGATAGCGAAGCGTCCCGTCCGACAGTTCGGCGGCCTCGAACACGCGCTCGGGGTAATCGGGGAAGACCATCCCGAAGCTCGCCTCGCGGCCGGGCGACGGAATGACGAGGCGCGCCCCGGGGAAGGCATCGCCCACGGCCCCGTCGAGATCGACGGTGTCCTCGCGGATGTGCCGGAGGGTGGCGAACACGGCGGCGAGGTCGGATCCGTCCGACGACAGAGTCGGCGTGGTGACGGCGAGGCAGGGCCGGCGCAGGGCCGAGGCCGCGTCGGTGCGGAAATCGTGGTGGAAGCGCCAATCCAGCAGCGCATGCCGGACGAGATGCAATTCGGGAAACGCGACCGCGTCCTGAAGTGCCGCGAGCGCGGTTTCCGTGGCGAGGAGACTCGTGCCGAGAGAGCGCTTGCGGCCGTCATCGCCGCGCACGAAGCCGGAAGGCCCGTCACGCTCGAGCATGGCCGCCGGCCGCCGGCCCGACAGGACGGTGAGCCGCTCCCGCTTGATCTGCGGTTCGAGCAGGAAGGCGGCCCCCCTGGGGCCGTCCTCCGACTGGGGCACCAGACCGACCTCGATCTCGTATCGGTAGGCGACGGACGCAGCCTCGTCGCCGAGCTCGACGGACCACCCCACCCGCACCGGCCCCTTGCCGCTGCGTGGTCCGGCCCAGACGACCGAGTCCATCCCGCCCTCCGCCGCGAGATCACGCACCAGCGTGCCGGCGGCGGCGGCCTGCAGGCGTTCGAGCGCCCGGTAGAGGTTGGTCTTGCCGACGGCATTGGCCCCGATGAAGACCGAGAGGGCCTCCACCGGAAACCGGATGGACCGCAGGGAGCGGTATCCCGAGGCCGCCACGTCGCGGACGGTCAGCATGCGCGCATTCTCAAGCACCGGCTCCCGACGCACGAACCATCGTCGCGCGGTCGGATCAGGTCAATCCGGCACCGTCAGCTCGGCGATGCCCGGCTGAGCGTCCGGATAGCGCGGATCCATCGCTTCCAGGGTGTTGGCGATGGTGCGGGCGACGAGGAGGTTGCGGTACCATTTGCGGTTGGCCGGCACCACATGCCAGGGCGCGTGCGAGGTGGAGCAGCGGCTCAGGGCATCGGTGAAGGCGCCCTGATAGGCGTCCCAGGATTGGCGCTCGACGAGGTCGGCCGCATCGAACTTCCAATGCTTCTCGGGATCGGCGATCCGCGCCTCCAGGCGCTCCTTCTGCTCGTCCTTCGAGATGTGAAGGAAGAACTTCAGCACGGTGACGCCCGACAGGGTCAGCATCCGCTCGAAATCGTTGATGAGGTCGTAGCGCGGTCGCCATACCCCCTCCGGCTCCAGGGACTTCACTCGCACCACGAGCACATCCTCGTAATGGCTGCGGTTGAACACGCCGATCATGCCGCGCCCCGGCACCTTGGCGTGGTAGCGCCAGAGGAAGTCGTGATCGCGCTCCTCCGCGCTCGGGACCTTGAACGACCACACCCGACACCCTTGCGGGTTCACCCCCTCGAAGACCGACCGGATGGTGCCGTCCTTGCCGCCGGTATCGATGGCCTGGAGCACCACGAGAAGGCTGCGCCGATGCTCGGCATAGAGCCGCTCCTGCAACGCCTGGATGCGGCCATGCTCCACGAGGAGCGCCTGTTTGGACGCCTCCTTGTCGAGCCCGCCATCGGCATTGGCGTCGATCGCGGCGAGATCCAACGCCTCGCCCGGCTGCACGGTGACGATGCCGGCTGCCGCGCAGGAGGCGAGGGCGGCCGTGTCGACCGGGCTTTCGCGCTTGGCATGGCGCATCACCGAACGGGCCCAGGCGGCGGAGGAGGGCGGCTGGTCCGATTCCGGACGTGGGCTAAGCGGTTTGGGCTTGCGCGCCCTCGTGGTGTCCGATTGGCCCGAATGCCGCTTGCCGCGCTTCTTCGCCATGATCACATTTCGCCTTATACGATATTCAATCGATGCCGCGGGCACCGCACCAGCGCACCGCCGCTCCGGGAAAGCAGTGTGCCGATGCCTGTAACGCCTGGAGCAACCTTGAGCGCGACAACGATCCGCGGCCGTGCCCGTTCCGGACAAGCGCGGCGCCCCGCCACGAACGGCCGGCGCGCATGACGGTGTATTTCATCCGCCACGGCCAGACCGACTGGAACGCGGAGGGCCGCCTCCAAGGTCAGCGCGACGTGCCTCTCAACGCCACGGGCCTGGGCCAGGCCGAAAGCGTGGCCGAACGGCTGAAGGCCGTGGCGGGGGCCAGCCTCGCCGAGGCCGCGTTCGTCGCGAGCCCGCTCACGCGCACGCGACAGACGATGGAGGTGCTCCGGGCCAGCCTCGATCTCGCGCCGAAGGCCTATGCCGTCGACACTCGCCTGATGGAGATCAACTTCGGCACCTGGGAGGGTTCGACCTGGGCCGAGATCCGCCGGCGCGACAGCCGGGGCGCCCTGGCACGCGACCGGGACCGCTGGGGCTATCGTCCGCCGGGCGAGCATGGCGAGAGCTATGCCATGCTGGTGGACCGGGTCAGGCCGGCGATCGCGGACCTGCAGCGGCCGGCGGTCATCGTCGCCCATGGCGGGGTCGCCCGCGCCATCCTGGTGATCCTCGGCTATACCAGCATCCGCGAGGCCCCCCGGATGGGCATCCGCCAGGGCAGCGTCCTCGTCCTCGACCAGTCCCGCTGGCGCTGGGCCTGATCCGCTTTCTCCGCGAAGACCGGTTCTAGGCGGCTCGGCAAACGTGCTAAGCGGGCGCGACCACAGTGGGGCGCCGCGATTTCGGCACGATCCGGGCGCCTAACCCGGCCAAAAGGACGGTCTCGCAGCGGCGGGGCCGGCAGCGGAGCATCGGATGAGCAGTCTCGCCGAGACGACCCGGCCTCGGGCGGAGTCGCTTGTGGACAAGGCCGAACGGGGCGAGATCGGGTCGCATAGCGGCGCCGGAGCGCCGGAGCGGAAGGCCGTGCTGCGCGGAGAGAGCCGCCCGGACCTCATCCGGGACGAGGTTCTGGGAGAGATTTTTTCCGACAGCGCCCGCCTGCGCCCCGACCATCCGGCCATCGTGGACGGCGCGAGCCGGGACGCGGCCGGCCGTCATCCGAAGTTCACCTATGCGGAGGTCGAGGCCCGCGCGCTCGCCATCGCCCGTGGCCTGAATCATCGCGGCATCGGCCCCGGCGACGTCGTCGGCCTCTGGATGGCGCGCGGCCCCGACCTGCTGATCGCCCAGATCGGCATCACGATGTCGGGAGCCGCATGGCTCCCCTTCGATGCGGAGGCTCCCGCCGACCGCGTGGCGGTCTGCCTCGACGACGCGCAAGCCAAGCTGCTCCTGGTCTCGACCGCCCTCGCGCCCCAGGCGCCCACGGGAACCCCGTCCCTCACGACGGAGGCGCTTCTCGCCGAGGTGCCGGCGGATGCGCCGCGCCCCGATCCGCGCGGCGCCGGCCTCACCCCCGCGCATCCGGCCTATCTGATCTACACCTCGGGCTCGACGGGATTGCCCAAGGGCATCGTCATCAGCCACGCCAATATCTGCCACTTCCTGCGCTCGGGGAACGCCCTCTACGGCATGCGGCCCGACGACGTGGTGTTCCAGGGCGCCTCGGTGGCGTTCGATCTCTCGATGGAGGAGATCTGGGTTCCCTACCTCGTCGGCGCGACGCTGTTCGTGGCGAGCCCGGCCATGATGGGCGACGTCGAGGCGCTGCCCGACATCCTCACGCAGAACCGCGTCACCGTCCTCGACACGGTGCCGACGCTGCTCGCCATGCTGTCTCAGACGCTGCCGAGCGTCCGCCTCGTGCTCCTGGGCGGCGAGGCCCTGCCGGAGCCCCTGGTGGCCCGCTGGGCCACGGCCTCCCGGCAATTGTTCAACACCTACGGGCCGACCGAGGCCACGGTGGTGGCCACCGCCGCCGAGATGCGGCCGGGCGAGCCCGTCACCATCGGCGGCCCGATCCCGAACTACTCCGTCTATGTCGCGAGCGAGGGACTGGAACTGCTCGGGCCCGGCCAGCAGGGCGAGCTCCTCATCGGCGGCCCGGGCGTCGCCAAGGGCTATCTCCAGCGTCCGGAACTGAGCGCGGAGAAATTCGTCGCCAACCCGTTCGCCTCCGATGGGACCGATCCGGTTCTCTACCGCTCGGGCGACGCGGTCTCCCTCGATGCGCAGGGGCGGATCCTCTTTCACGGCCGCATCGACGACCAGGTGAAGATCCGCGGCTTCCGAGTGGAGCTCGGCGAGATCGAATCCCGCATCCAGGCGCAGGCCGGCATCAATCAGGCGGCGGTGGTCCTGCGCCAGGACGACGGTGTCGACCGGCTCGTCGCCTTCCTGATTCCGGAACGGGGAACGGAGTTCGACAAGGCCGCCCTGCGCCACACCCTCGCCGAGCAGATGCCGCCCTACATGGTGCCGGGGCATTTCGAGGTGGTGGAGGTGCTGCCCCGCCTCACCTCCGGCAAGGTCGACCGCAAGGCCCTGCGCATCGCGACCCTCACGGTCGCCGACCTGTCGGGCGAGCAGGAACTGCCCGACAACGAGACCGAGGCGGCGATGCTGGCCGCAGCCAAGCAGGTGTTCGGCAACCAGCCGATCCCGTTCGAGGCCGACTTCTTCACCGATCTCGGCGGACACTCGCTTCTGGCCGCCCGCTTCGTCGGCGCGGTGCGCGAGGCGCCCGCGCTGGCCGCCATCACCCTGCAGGACGTCTATACCCGGCGCACCCTCCGGGCCATGTCCGAGGCGCTGATCGAGCGCACCGGCGGCGTCGGCACGCAGATGGCGGTGCGCGACCTCGGATTCGTAGCGCCGCCGCTCCTCCGCCGCGTCCTCTGCGGAACCGCGCAGGCCCTCGCCCTGCCTTTCGTCATCGCGCTGGCCACCTCGCAATGGCTCGGCATCTTCGTCACCTACCTGCTGCTCACCGGCGGCTCGCTCGGCTTCTTCGGCGAGATGGCGGTGCTGCTCCTCGTCTATATCGGCATCAACGCCGTCACCGCCTCCATCGCGGTGGCCGCCAAATGGCTGATCCTAGGGCGCACCAAGCCCGGCCGTTACCCGCTCTGGGGCGTCTACTATTATCGCTGGTGGCTGACGCAGCGGTTGACCCCGCTCGTCCACGTGAAATGGCTCCAGGGCTCGCCCGCCATCGCCATCTACCTGCGCCTGCTGGGCGCGAAGATCGGCGCGGACGCCCTCATCTCGGACATCGAGGTCGGCGCGCCCGACCTCCTCACCGTCGGGGAAGGAGCCTCGCTCGGCGGCCGCCTCGTCATCGCCAATGCCGAGGTGGTGGGCAACGAACTCGTCATCGGCCCCGTCAGCATCGGCGCGGACGTGGCCATCGGCACCTCCTGCGTCATCGGCCCCGAGACGACCATCGGCGATTTCGCAGAGATCGCCGATCTGACGACGATTCCCACCGGCACGGTGGTGGGACGCGCCGAGCAATGGGACGGCTCGCCCGGCCGCAAGGTCGGCATGGCCGACCCCGCAGACCTACCCGAGGCCGCCCAGGCCTCGCCCCGTAGGCGC
The DNA here is from genome assembly GCF_014845095.1 of Methylobacterium bullatum. Taxonomy (GTDB): domain Bacteria; phylum Pseudomonadota; class Alphaproteobacteria; order Rhizobiales; family Beijerinckiaceae; genus Methylobacterium; species Methylobacterium bullatum. Next base: position 13,229 of record NZ_NKUG01000126.1, read on the forward strand.
GCCGGGTTCCTGGCCGTCTACGCCTTCCTGCTCGCCGCGATCCCGGCCGTCGGCCTGCTGCCGATCTTCCCGGCCTTCTACATCTTCGACCAGCTCAGCGACTCGCTCAGCGACATCACCGACATCGACTACCACTGGTACCTGCCGCTGCTGACCTGGCCCACCGCCATGCTGATGACGGCGGGCACGGTGCTCCTCATCGCGGGCATCCGCTGGCTCGTCCTGCCGCGGGTCTCGTCGGGCACCTACTCGATCCATAGCGGCTTCTACCTGCGCAAATGGGCGGTGGCGCTCGCCGCCGAGGTGACGCTGGAGACGCTCTCCTCGCTCTTCGCCACGGTCTATATGCGGGCCTGGTACCGGCTGATGGGCGCGCGGATGGGGCAGGGGGCGGAGATCTCCACCAACCTCGCCGGGCGCTACGATCTGGCGGATGTCGGCGCGCGCAACTTCATCGCAGACGAGGTGGTGTTCGGCGAGGAGGAGATCCGCCGGGGCTGGATGCACATGCATCCCGTGAGCACCGGCGCACGCGTCTTCGTCGGCAACGACGCCGTGGTGCCACCGGGCGCGGTGATTCCCGACGACATGCTGGTGGGCATCAAGTCGAAGCCGCCCGCCAACGAGTTGATGGCGCCGGGGGATACGTGGTTCGGCTCGCCGCCGATCAAGCTGCCCTCGCGCCAGAAGGTCGATCTCGGTTCCAACGCTCAGACCTACGAGCCGGGTCTGGGACCGAAGCTGCGGCGTGGCATCTTCGAGGCGTTCTCGACCTCGTTCTCGCCAATGCTGTTCATCACGCTGGCGATCTCGGCCATCGATTTCTACTTCTACCCCGCGATCCTCGCCCAGGACTGGACCGGTCTGGCCATCAGCTTCGTCGTCGTCAGCGTCGCCATCGCCTTCATCCAGTCCTTCACCGTGATCGGGGTGAAATGGCTGCTGATGGGAGTCTACCAGCCCGGCATGCGGCCGATGTGGTCGTGGTGGGCCATGCGCACCGAGGCCGTGGCCGTGCTGTACTGGGGCCTGGCCGGCAAGGTGCTGCTGGAGCATCTGGTCGGGACGCCGTTCCTGCCCTGGATGCTGCGCCTCCTCGGGGTCAAGGTCGGCCGGGGCGTCTGCATGCTCACCACGGACATCACCGAATTCGACTGCGTCACCATCGGCGACTATTCGGTGATCAACCGGACTTCGGCGCTCCAGACCCATCTCTACGAGGACCGGATCATGAAGGTCGGCCGGGTGGTGGTGGGCGAGGGCGTGTCCGTGGGTGCCTTCTCCACCGTCCTCTACGACACCAAGGTCGGCGACTACGCGCGGCTTCGCCCGCTCACCATCGTGATGAAGGGCGAATCGATCCCGAGCCATTCGGAATGGGAGGGGGCGCCGGCGGTGCCGGTGATTCACAAGGCGGCGGGTGCCTGACGCGGGGCCTGCTCTTCCCGTTGGACGGTCCGCAAAAAGCTGTAGGATGGCGCCATGAACGATATGGCACCCGTTTCACTTCCAAACCCGCAGGGCCTCGTCGGGACGTGGCGGCGGTTCGGCCAGGTCGGTCCCGTCTATGAGATCGTCAGCGTGGGCAATGCGCTTGCGGATGGCGAGTGGCTGATGCGGGTTCGCGTGCTGGAGACCGGTGAGGAGATCGATTATCGACTCGCCGACGTGCTGGACGATCCCAGAGAGCGGTGATGTTCGCTATCGCGTTCGATCTGGCGGTCGCGGAGGCACAGACCCAGCATCCCAAAGGAGTGTCGCAAGCCTATAGCGACATCCGCACCACCCTCTCCGGGCATGGTTTCGACTGGGTGCAGGGCAGCCTCTACACCAGCAAGGACGAGGATCTGGCCAAGCTGTTCTCGGCCATCACGGCTCTGAAGGGGCTGAGCTGGTTCCAGCAATCGGTACGCGACATCAGAGCCTTCCGTGTCGAGCAATGGTCGGATTTCACCGCCTTGATCAAGAGCTAGGCAGCGCTCGCGCTATCTCAGCCGATCGCCGGGCATACTTCTTCCCAATCGATGAAAGCCGGCGGAGCTTGGCGCTACGCCGGCCTTCGAGGGAGGATCGCGGACGGCAGATCAATTCCGCTCGCCGGTCTCAACCCACCTGATCTTTCGGGCCGAGCCGCTTGTCGAGATAGGTGTCGACCGTCTGGGTCAGCTCGTCGACCTTGCCGTCGAAGAAGTGGTTGGCGCCCTCGACCACCTGATGCTCGATGATGACGCCCTTCTGCACCTTCACCTTCTCGATGACCGGCATCACCTCGCGGGCGGGAGCCACGCGGTCCTCGGAGCCGTGCACGAACAGGCCGGAGGACGGGCAGGGGGCCAGGAAGGTGAAATCGTAGCGGTTGGCCATGGCCGCGATCGAGATGAAACCCTCGATCTCGGGGCGGCGCATGAGCAGCTGCATGCCGATCCACGAACCGAACGAGACGCCGGCGATCCAGCAGGCCCGCGCCTCGGGATTGACCGACTGCACCCAGTCGAGCGCCGAGGCCGCATCGGACAACTCACCCGTGCCATGGTCGAAATTGCCCTGGCTGCGGCCGACGCCGCGGAAATTGAAACGCAGGGCCGCGAAGCCGCGATTGGCGAAGGTGTAGAAAAGATTGTACACGATCTGATTGTTCATCGTGCCCCCGAACTGGGGGTGCGGATGCAGCACGATCGCGATCGGCGCGCCCTTCTTCTTGGGCGCCTGGTAGCGCCCCTCGAGACGGCCGGCGGGTCCGGTGAAGATGACTTCGGGCATGGTCTTTCCAAAACTCCTGGCGCCGCAGTGCGAGGGCAACCCATCCTTGTCGGCCAACGCGCCTTGACTCGCTGCGCCGCACTCTTAAAAACGCTCTTAGAATAATTCTAGGTTATTAGAATCATTCTAAACTAGATCGTTTCGAGAGATCTCGGATCGGTCGTCTCCCGAAGCTCGGCGCTTGGCGAAGACGTGTCGTTCCGGCGCCTTAGCATGATGACGGGGGGCAAAAGCAAGGAAATGTCGGTTCGGACCTTGACCAACGCATGAGTGTTTCGCGCGCCTATCTCGACCACAACGCGACATCGCCGGTTCGTCCGGAGGTGGCGGCGGCGGTCGCGCGGGCGCTGGAATTGCCGGGCAACCCTTCGTCGATCCATCGCGAGGGCCGGACGGCGAAGGCCGCCCTGGAAGCGGCACGCGAGCACGTCGCCGCCCTGGTCGGGGCCGGCCGGGGCCGCGTCGTCTTCACCAGCGGCGGCACCGAAGCGGCCAATGCGGTCCTGTCCGGCGCACTGACCAAGGCCAGACGTCCCGCGCCCACACGCCTCCTGGTGGGCGCCACCGAGCATCCTTGCGTTCTGGCGGGACACCGCTTCGCGCCGGAATCGGTGGAGGTCGTGCCGGTGCTGCCGTCCGGGCTGATCGACCTCACCGCCTTGGAGCGAGGCTTGGAGCGCGCGCGCGACGAGGCCGTGCTGGTCTCCATCCATGCGGCCAACAACGAGACCGGCGTGATCCAGCCCCTCGCCGAGATCGTCGCCTTGGCCAAAGCGCATGGCCGCGCCCTCGTCCATAGCGACGCGGTGCAGGCGGTGGGGAAAATCCCTCTCGATTGTGCCGGGCTCGGCCTCGATGCCCTCACCCTGTCCGGCCACAAATTCGCCGCGCCGAAGGGCACGGGCGCCATCGTGCTGGCCGAAGGCGTCACCTTGGAGCAGGCTTTCCTGCGCGGCGGCGGCCAGGAATCTCGCCTGCGCTGCGGTACGGAGAACCTGCCCGGCCTCGTCGGGCTGGGCGAGGCGGCACGGATCGCCCAGGCGGGCCTCTCGGGGGTCGATGCCGGTCTTCGTGACTCCATGGAAAGCGCTCTTCTTCGGATCGCACCGGATGCCGTCATCTTCGGGAGCGGCGCGCCGCGCCTTCCCAACACCCTGTGCTTTTCCGTGCCGGGCCTCGATGCGGCAACCGCGCTGATGGCGCTGGATCTCGCCGGCATCGCGATCTCGTCCGGATCGGCCTGCTCGTCGGGCAAGGTCGGCCGCTCCACCGTTCTGGCCGCCATGGGCGTGAGCCCCGCGCTGGCTGCGGGGGCGCTGCGCGTCAGTTTCGGCTGGAACAGCACGGAAAGCGACCGCTCACGCTTCCTCACGGCCTTCGAACGGCACGTGGGAACCCTATATCAACGGCGAGGGCAGGCGGCCTGAAGCGCCGCCCACCCAAGCCATCCTCTCGCGAAAACCCCCGGCCCTTGACGCCGGTGTAGGTCAGGAGACGTGCAATGCCTGCAGTGCAGGAAACCATCGACCGGGTCCGCTCGATCGACCTCGACCAGTACAAGTACGGGTTCGAGACCACGATCGAGATGGAGAAGTCCGCCAAGGGCATCTCCGAGGACGTGATCCGCTTCATCTCGGCCAAGAAGGACGAGCCCGAATGGATGTTGGCCTGGCGCCTCGACGCCTACAAGCGCTGGCAGACCATGAAGGAGCCCGAATGGGCGCGGGTCTCCTATGACAAGGTCGATTACAAGGACATCTACTACTACGCCGCCCCCAAGCGCCCGGCGGCGATGTCCCTCGACGAGATCGACCCCGAGATCCTGAAGACCTACGAGAAGCTCGGCATTCCCCTGCGCGAGGTCGAAGTGCTGGAGGGCATCGCCCCCGAGCGCCGGGTCGCCGTCGACGCGGTGTTCGACTCGGTCTCGGTGGCCACCACGTTCAAGGCCGAGCTGTCGAAGGCCGGCGTGATCTTCATGCCGATCTCCGAGGCCATCCGCGAATACCCGGACCTCGTGCGGAAGTACCTCGGCTCGGTCGTGCCCGTGACCGACAACTTCTTCGCGACCCTGAACTCGGCGGTCTTCTCCGACGGCTCGTTCGTCTACATCCCGCCGGGCGTGCGCTGCCCAATGGAACTGTCGACCTATTTCCGCATCAACGAGCGCGACACGGGGCAGTTCGAACGGACCCTCATCATCGCCGACAAGGGCTCTTACGTCTCGTATCTCGAGGGCTGCACCGCCCCCAAGCGCGACGACAATCAGCTCCATGCCGCCGTGGTCGAGCTCGTCGCGCTCGACGACGCCGAGATCAAGTACTCGACGGTCCAGAACTGGTATCCGGGCGACAACGAGGGCAAGGGCGGCATCTACAACTTCGTCACCAAGCGTGGCGACTGCCGCGGCGCCAACTCGAAGATCTCGTGGACCCAGGTCGAGACCGGCTCGGCGATCACCTGGAAGTACCCGTCCTGTATCCTGCGCGGCGACAATTCCCGCGGCGAGTTCTACTCGATCGCGGTGTCGAACGGCATGCAGCAGGTCGATTCCGGCACCAAGATGATCCATCTCGGCAAGAACACGACGAGCCGGATCATCTCGAAGGGTATTTCCGCCGGGCGTTCGCAGAACACCTACCGCGGGCTGGTGTCCGCACACCGCAAGGCCACGGGCGCACGCAACTTCACTAACTGCGATTCGCTGCTCATCGGCGACCAGTGCGGCGCGCACACGGTGCCGTACATCGAGTCCAAAAATTCGTCGGCGCAGTTCGAGCACGAGGCCACCACCTCGAAGATCTCGGAAGACCAGATGTTCTACTGCCAGCAGCGCGGCCTCTCCAACGAGGAGGCGACCGCGCTCATCGTCAACGGCTTCGTCCGCGACGTACTGCAGCAGCTGCCGATGGAGTTCGCCGTCGAGGCCCAGAAGCTGATCTCGATCAGCCTCGAAGGCTCGGTGGGCTGAGCCGGGTTTTTCCCTTCTCCCCTCTGCGGGAGAAGGTGGCCCGCGAAGCGGGCCGGATGAGGGGAGCGCGCGAACCTGAGAGGTCGCCCCCTCCTGCGGGACTTCGTACCGACCCGCCCGCTCCGTAGGCACGCTCCTCTCCGTGGACGGGGAAGGGTCGCTCCGCGTTTCAAGTTTTAGAACGGACTTTGCTGCAATGATCGAAATCAAGAACCTGACCGTCGCCATCGAGGACAAGCAGATCCTCAACGGTCTCAACCTCACCGTGAAGGACGGCGAAGTCGCCGCCATCATGGGCCCCAACGGCTCCGGCAAGTCGACCTTGTCCTACGTCATCGCCGGCAAGGAGGACTACGAGGTCACCGACGGCGAGATCCTGCTCGACGGCGTGAACATCCTCGAAATGTCGCCCGACGAGCGCGCGGCCTCCGGCGTGTTCCTGGCATTCCAATACCCGCTGGAGATCCCGGGCGTCGGCACCATGACCTTCCTCAAGGCGACACTGAACGCTCAGCGCCGGGCGCGCGGCGAAGGCGAGCTCTCCACCCCCGACTTCATCCGCAAGGTGAATGCTGCTGCCGAGAAGCTCGAGATCAACAAGGAGATGCTCAAGCGCGCCCTCAATGTCGGGTTCTCCGGCGGCGAGAAGAAGCGCATGGAGATCCTGCAGATGGCCCTGCTGGAGCCGAAATTCTGCGTGCTCGACGAGACCGATTCCGGCCTCGACATCGACGCCCTTCGCATCGTCTCCGGCGGCGTGAATGCGCTCCGCGCACAAGGCCGCTCGTTCCTCGTCATCACCCACTACCAGCGCCTGCTCGACTACATCGTGCCGGACGTGGTCCACGTGATGTCGCAGGGCCAGATCGTGAAGTCGGGCGACAAGGACCTCGCCAAGGCGCTCGAGGCTTCCGGCTACGCCGAGTACCGCACGAATGAGGCCGCTTGATATGGCCGACATCACCCCCTTGCGCACGGCGGCCGAGACCGGCCTGTCGAAGCTCTTCGAAGCCACGAAGATGAAGTACCCAACGGGCGTGTCCATCGCCCGTGAGGAGGCCTTCCGCTATTTCGAGGCGGTGGGCCTGCCGACCCGCCGCGTCGAGGCGTTCAAATACACCGACCTGCGCTCCGCGTTCCGCGATGCCGCCCACCCGGCCGAGATGCCCTCCGCCGACACCGCCAAGGCGGCGGTGGCCGAAGCGAAGGGCTTTGCCGGGATCGACGCCGTGCGCCTCACCTTCGTCAACGGTCACCTGATCGCCGACCAGTCGGATCTCGGCCGCATCCCGGCCGGCATCACCGTGACGCCGCTCAACGAGGCGCTGACCACCGGGAACGCGCTTCTGGAGAAACTGACGCCCGTTCGTCAGGCCTCCGAGAACCCGATCTACCAGCTCAACACCGCCTTCCTGGCGGACGGCGCGCTGATCAGCGTGGAGGCCGGGGCCAAGGTCGAGACGCCCTTGCACTTGCGCTTCATCGGCACCGGCACGGAAGCCTACTCGACCGCCACCCGCGTGCTGGTGACGCTGGGGGAGGGCGCGGAAGCGCTGATCCTGGAGAGTCACGAAGGGCCGGACGGCATCGCCTACCAGCCCAACGATGCCATGGACGTGGTGGTGGCCGATAACGCCACCTTCCGGCACGCCCGCCTGAACGCGGAAGGCCGCGAGGCGGTGGCCTTGTCGACCCTGTCCGTGAAGCTCGGCGCCGAGGCCGCGGTGGAAACCGTGAACGTGGTGGTGGGCGCGGTGCTCTCCCGGCATCAGGTCTACCTGAACTTCGCCGGGGCCGATGCCCGCGCGGTGGTGAACGGCGCGGCCATGCTGAACGGCAAGCAACTCTCCGACACCACCTTCCTGGCCGACCATGCCGCCACGGGCGGCGTCAGCCGCGAGCTGTTCAAGACCGTGGTGGATGGCGAAGCCACGGGCGTGTTCCAGGGCAAGATCATCGTCCAGCAGGCGGCCCAGCAGACCGACGGCAAGATGATGTCGGCCTGTCTCATCCTGTCCGACGAGGGCCAGATGATGAACAAGCCCGAACTGGAGATCTTCGCCGACGACGTCGCCTGTGGCCACGGCGCCACCTGCGGCGCACTCGACGACGACCTGCTGTTCTACCTGATGCAGCGCGGGCTGCCGAAGGCCCAGGCCGAGAGCCTGCTGGTCCAGGCCTTCCTCGGGGCGGCCATCGAGTCGGTCAGCCACGAGGGCGCGCGCGAGGCACTGATCGGCACGATCGAGGCGTGGCTCGCGGCGCGAGGGTGATGCAGCAAGGTTATTCCCCGGGCTTGGCCGCGCGGCACCTGCTGCGCGGCCCCCTGAACGCGCGGGACGCCATGCGGGAGACACTCGCGCAGGGCGGTCTCTCGGAGCCCTGGCGGCTTGCCCTGTTCGTCCTCGGCACCAGTCTCGTGGTTTTGGTGGATCTCAGCGAGACTTCCCCCATCGTCCTTCTGTCAGACCATGTGGGAACCCTCGATTCGGGCACGGCCGTCGCCCTACGAATGGCATCCTACACTACGCTGTTCCTGGGAGCGGTGGCTGCACTCTACCTCGTCATCAGCGTCGGCACCTGGGCATTTGCGCGGGCGACCTCCGAGAGGCCGAGTTTGGCGACGGTGCGCACCAGCGTCGCTCTCGCGACGTGGGTCGCGGTGCTTCCCTCGCTCGGGCTGACCCTGATTTTCGAGGCCCTGAACCAGGGTACGGCAGGCAATGTCCTGATCTTCTTCCTAGGGCTCGCCTATATCGGGTTGTGCCTCTCGGAGGCGACGGGCCTCGCCTCCGCCAAAGCCATGGCGTTCGCGATGGCCGGGTCGATCCTCATGCTCACCCTGGTTCTCATCCTGGCCGTCGGCCTTTTCGGCGATGTCCTCAGTGACTTCTTTGCAGGAGACGCGCCATGAACGCACCCGTCCCGAACACCCCCTACGACGTCCAGGCGATCAGGGCCGAGTTCCCGATCCTGGCCCAGAAGGTCTATGGCCGGCCGCTGGTCTATCTCGACAACGCGGCCTCGTCGCAGAAGCCGCGCGCGGTCATCGACGCCATGGTGAACTGCATGGAGACCGGCTACGCCAACGTCCATCGCGGGCTGCATTTCATGGCGAATGCCGCGACCGAGGGGTTCGAGGGCGCGCGCGAGACCACGCGGCAGTTCCTCAACGCCGAGTCCACCGACGAGATCATCTTCACCCGCAACGCCACCGAGGCCTACAACCTCGTGGCCTCGTCCATGGGGTTGCTCGGCCAGATCGGGGAGGGGGACGAGATCATCCTCTCGATCATGGAGCACCATTCCAACATCGTGCCCTGGCACTTTCTGCGCGAGCGCAGAGGAGCCGTCATCAAGTGGGCGCCGGTGGACGACGCGGGCAATTTCCTCGTCGACGAGTACGAAAAACTGTTCACGCCGCGCACCAGGATGGTGGCGATCACCCACATGTCCAACGTGCTCGGCACGGTGACGCCGGCGGCCGAGATCGTCCGCATCGCCCACGCTCACGGCGTGCCGGTGCTTCTGGATGGCGCCCAGAGCGCGGTCCACCAGGAGATCGACGTGAAGGCGCTCGATTGCGACTTCTTCGTCTTCACCGGCCACAAGGTCTACGGCCCCACCGGGATCGGCGTGCTCTACGGCAAGAAGGAATGGCTGGAGCGCCTGCCTCCCTACCAGGGCGGCGGCGAAATGATCCGGACCGTCTCGCAGGACACGATCACCTATAACGACCCGCCGCACCGGTTCGAGGCCGGAACGCCGGCGATCATCGAGGCGGTGGGCCTCGGCGCGGCGCTGGAATTCATGATGACCCTCGGGCGCGAGAGAATCGCGGCGCACGAGGCCTCGCTGCTCGCCTACGCGCAGGAGCGCCTCGGAGCCATGAATTCCGTGCGGATGATCGGCACCGCCAAGGGCAAGGGCGGGGTCATCGCCTTCGAGATGAAAGGCGCGCATGCCCACGACATCGCCACCGTGATCGACCGCTACGGCGTCGCGATCCGGGCCGGCACCCATTGTGCCATGCCGCTCCTCACACGATTTGGTGCGACCTCCACCTGTCGCGCCTCGTTCGGGCTGTATAATACCCATGCGGAAGTGGACGCCCTCGCCGAGGCACTGGCCAAGGCCGAGATGATGTTCGCCTGAGGATCCACACCATGAGCGACTCGACCATCACCGGCGGAGCCAACACCCCCGCCATCGCCAGCGATTCGGCGATCCCGCCCGAAGAGCTCGACCGGCTGACCGACGCCATCGTCGCCGCTTTGAAGAGCGTCTACGATCCCGAGATCCCGGCCGACATCTACGAGCTCGGCCTGATCTACAAGGTCGACATCGCCGACGACCGCACGGTCGCCATCGACATGACGCTGACGGCGCCCGGCTGTCCCGTGGCCGGCGAGATGCCGGGCTGGGTCGAGACGGCGGTCGCCGCCGTGCCGGGCATCCAATCCTGCAGCGTCACGATGGTATTCGATCCGCCGTGGGACCAGAGCCGGATGTCGGACGAAGCCCGCGTCGCCCTCGACATGTGGTAGCACGCCTCAGCTGATCGGTGCCTCGCGGTGCGGGGCAAACGTCATGCTGTCGTAGACATCCGTCATCCGCAGCATTGCCCCGATGATCGGCAGATCGATGGTCTCGTCGATCGCCTCGAAGGCTTGTGTCATCCATGACTCGCCGTCGCGCCGATACAAGGTCGCGCTGGGCCACCGGGTCTCCACGAGCAGGATGTAAGCGATCGTCGGATGACGCTTGTACTCCTCCAGCTTCCGGAAGCGATCGATGGTGCTCGTCGAGGGTGACAATACCTCGACGACAAGTCTGGGTGTCCGGCTCTCGTAGCTGTCCAAGATGAGATCGCCGCATTCCACGGTCACGGCAGGCCGGTGCAAGGTCGAGATCCCCGTGCGCAGGCCGATATCGTCCGTCGTCGGCCGACACCCCGTTCCGCGAAGCTGGCCGTGGAGAGCGGCAATGATGTTCACGGTGACGCGGTCGTGCTGCGCACTGGCACCCGTCATCATTTTCACGTGCGGGACCGGCACGCCATCGACGAGTTCGTAGAGAAAATCCTGGCGTTGCTGCCAATCAAAGAATTCTTCTACGCTCATCAGGCGTCGTGCCGTCTGTGCCATGAAATCCGTCCTCGGCCGCCCGGGATGATAGCATAATCCGAAGACCGCCGGCTGGTGCCTCATGACGACAGTGGACCGCGGCCTCCGCCATCCTTATCTTAACGACGTACCATCATCCTCAACCGCCCGGGCCTTGAACCCGGCTGCCGGAGAGACCCATGCTCAAGAGTTTCAAGGTCCTGTCCCTCACCGACGCAGCGGCGGACCGGATCAAGGCCATCATCGCCGATGCCGAGAAGCCCATCGCCGGCCTGAGGGTCGGTGTGAAGAACGGCGGCTGCGCCGGCATGTCCTACACGATGGAATATGCCGAAGGGCGCAACCCCGGCGAGGATATGGTGGAGGATCGCGGGGTGACGGTGTTCGTCGACCCGAAGGCGCTCCTGTTCCTCCTCGGCACGGAAATGGACTTCAAGACGACGAAGCTGTCGTCCCAGTTCGTGTTCAACAACCCGAACCAGACCTCGTCCTGCGGCTGTGGCGAGTCCGTCGCGATCACGCCTGCCAATCCCGAAGCGCTCCGCGCATCGGCCTGAAGCGAGAGCGGCCTCAGTTCGCGGAGGCGCTCAAGCGACGGCCGTGAGCGTCTCCAACGCGACGCGGGAATCGTCCACGGTCCGGTTGCGGCCGTCGCGCTTGGCCATGAACATGCACTGGTCGGCGCGTTCGAGGAGGGACACGGCAGTGTCGCCCGGGCGCGACGTGGCGACCCCGAGGGAAATCGTCACTTTCCCGAGGGACTCTCCCGTGGTCCGCTTCACCAGTTCACGCCCCATCACGCTGGCACGGACCTTCTCGCCGATGGCGACGGCCGCGGCACGGTTGGTCTCGGGCAGGAGAATCCCGAATTCCTCACCGCCGAAACGGGCGAGGGTGACACGAGCCTTGAGATGCTCGCGCATGACGATGGCCACGAGCCGGAGCACCTGATCGCCCGTGAGGTGGCCGTAGACGTCGTTGAAGCGCTTGAAGAAATCGACGTCGATGACGATCAGGCTGGAGGGGATCGCCTGGCTGGCGGCGCCGTCGACCATCTTGCGCAGGCTTTCCTCGAAGTGCTTGCGGTTGGACAGTCCGGTGAGGGGATCGGTGAGGCTCTCCAGCCGCGTCGCTTCCAGGGTCTCGCGCAGGGTCTCGATCTCGTTGCGGCTTTCCCGCATGCGCGCTTCGAGGGTCCGGTTGCTGGCGGTGATTTCCCGGGTGGTCGAGACCAGGGTCGTGATGATCTCGCGGACGCGGGCGCGGTTCTGGTCGGATACGTCGAGGTCGTGCGACAGGGCCTGAAGCGATTCGCCGTATTGGGCCGTCGAACCCAGAGAGAGGTCCATCACTTCCATGATGCCCTCGATCTCGGCCAGCATGTTCGCGTTCATCCGCTCGGTGGCGGCGACGAGGCGGCGGCTGTCGATATAGGTCTCGTAGAGGGAATCGATATCGGCATCCGAAAGGCTACCGTTCTCGGTGGTCAGCCCCTTGATCGCGTCGTTCATCAACGGCTGCGTGCCCGACACGTAGGTGTACCAGACGGCATAGGCCTGGGGCGTCGCCGAGGAACCGTAGTCACGCATCAGGACGTTGGCGCGGTCGGCCAGAGCGAAGGTTCTCTCCCTGTCACCGTAGCTTCCGTGACTCATCGACCCCGTTCGCCCCCTGATCCGGCATCGATGGCCGGGGAGCGCATGTTAGCGGATGGATGGTGGAGAGCCCGTTAAAGTATCGGGAACAGTTTGCGGACCCGCGCGTTACTTCGCCTTTTTGATAACGACCGGACGCAGAAGGAAGGCGGGCACATGCTCGCCCAGACCGAGCGGCGTGTCACCCTCTTCGTCGTCCCGGCGGCGGGGTGAGGGACGGCGTTCGTCGCGGCTACGGTCGGGGGCTGCCTTGCGCGGATCCGGGGTGCGCTGCTCCTGCGGAGGACGCGACGGCTCGCGCCGGCGCGGGGCCTCACGCGGCGTATCGGCGACTTCCTCGTGAGCGGGGGGGGCAGCGACGGCGGCCTCGGCCCGTGCGGGCTCGGAACGCCGGGCGGGCGGACGCTCACGGGACGACGAGCGCCGTCCCTCGGGCTTGGCCGCCTCGGAGCGACCGCCTTCGCCGCCGCGCGAGCGCCGCGCGGCATCGCCACTGCGTCCGCGGTGGCGGGTCCGGGTCTCCCCCTCTTCGACGACATCCACCGACGGCTCGGCCAGGGTGCCGAGATCGCCCTCCGCCCAGGGAATCGGCTGGCCGATCAGGCTCTCGATGGCGGTCACCGAGCGCTCGTCGGAGCGGGTCACCAGGGTGAAGGCATGGCCGGCACGACCCGCGCGGCCGGTGCGGCCGATGCGGTGGACGTAGTCCTCCGGATGATGCGGCACGTCGAAATTGAAGACGTGGCTGACCGCCGGGATGTCGAGGCCGCGGGCCGCGACGTCGCTCGCCACCAGCAACGGAACCTCGCCGGAGCGGAAGCCGTCGAGGGCGATGGTGCGGGCGCGCTGATCCATGTCCCCGTGCAGGGCCGCCACGTTGAAGCCGTGGCTCGCCAGCGACTTCTGCAGCAGCGCGACGTCGCGCTTGCGGTTGCAGAAGATGATGCCGTTGTTGAGATCGGCCTCTCCGCGGATGAGCCGGCGCAGGAGGTCGCGCTTCTCGTGGCCCTCCGAGCCCGCGGCCACCAGCTTCTGTACGATCGTGGTTGCGGTGGAGGCCGGACGTGCCACCTCGATCCGCTGCGGGTTGTGCAGGAAAACGTCCGCCAGCCGCTCGATCTCCGGCGGCATGGTGGCGGAGAAGAACAGGGTCTGGCGCGTGAACGGCACCATCTTCACGATGCGCTCGATGTCGGGGATGAAGCCCATGTCGAGCATCCGGTCGGCCTCGTCGATGACGAGGAGCTCGACGCCGGTGAGCAGGAGCTTGCCGCGCTCGAAATGGTCGAGCAGGCGACCGGGCGTCGCGATCAGCACGTCGGCGCCGCGCATCAGCTTGGCATCCTGCTCGGCGAAGGAGACGCCGCCGATGATCAGGGCCACGTTGAGCTTGTGGTTCAGGCCGTAGCGATCGAAATTCTCGACCACCTGGGCCGCGAGTTCGCGGGTCGGCTCCAGGATCAGCGTGCGCGGCATGCGCGCGCGCGCCCGGCCGTTCTCCAGCAGGGTGAGCATCGGAAGGGTGAAGGCGGCGGTCTTGCCGGTCCCGGTCTGGGCGATGCCGAGCACGTCGCGACGCGCCAGAACATGCGGGATGGCTTGAGCCTGGATCGGCGTCGGGTCCGTGTAGCCCGCGGCCGTGACGGCCTGGAGGACCTTGTCGCTCAATCCGAGGTCGGCAAAAGACATATGCTGATGTGAACCGTTGCGCGCGGGAACTCGTAAGGGTCCGCACGGAGAAGATCGTCGTGAACCAGGCTTCGAGGTCCGTTCGAAAAGGATCGCTCGAACACTAGACCAGCCGCGCACACGCGTTGCGGGACACTTAGAGCCTTGAGGTGTCTTGTCAATCGACCACTGGCCGAGCACCCTCGCTTATCCGGTGCATACCGCACCCTACGGGATATCGACCGAGTGAGCGGGAGTACTGCCAAGCTGGCACACGCCCTGCTTGGGCCGATGCCCATCGGACATGGGCTTCGGCCCTCTCGACGAAGGAGGACCGGGCTCATGTCACACAGCGCATCGATCACCGAACCGGCCGCGTCCGGAGGCGCCGTCCCCACATCCCATGCCGACGTGGTGATCAAGCCCGGCTACGACGACCGCCTCACCAACGAGGACCTGGCCCCCCTCAGGAAGCAGACCTGGGGCACCTACAATTTCTTCGCCTTCTGGATGTCGGACGTCCACAGCGTCGGCGGCTATATCACGGCGGGCAGCCTGTTCTCCCTCGGCCTCGTGAGCTGGCAGGTGCTGGTCTCGCTGCTCGTCGGCATCCTCATCGTGCAATTCTTCTGCAACCTCGTGGCCAAGCCGAGCCAAGTCACGGGCACGCCTTATCCGGTGATCTGCCGGGCCTCCTTCGGCGTGAAGGGCGCCAACATCCCCGCCATCATCCGGGGCCTCATCGCGGTCGCCTGGTACGGCATCCAGACCTACCTCGCCTCCAGCGCCTTCATGATCGTGGCCTTGCGCTTCTATCCGGAGCTGAAACCCTATGCCGACGTAACCCAGTTCGGCTTCGCCGGCCTGTCCAGCCTCGGCTGGGCGGCCTTCATGGCCCTTTGGGTGATCCAGGCCCTCGTGTTCTGGCGCGGCATGGAGGCGATCCGCAAGTTCATCGATTGGGCCGGCCCCGCCGTCTACGTGGTGATGATCGCCCTGGCGATCTACCTCGTGGCCAAGGCCGGCGTGTCGAATGTCGGCCTCACGCTGGGCGAGGTGAAGTACCAGGGCTGGGACGCCCTGCCGGTGATGATCAACGCGGTCGCCCTGGTCGTCTCGTACTTCTCCGGCCCGATGCTGAATTTCGGCGACTTCTCACGCTACGGAAAGTCGTTCCCGGCGGTGAAGGCCGGCAATTTCTGGGGCCTGCCGGTGAACTTCATCGGCTTCTCGCTGCTCACCGTCATCACCACCTCGTCGACACTCCCGGTCTTCGGCCATCTCATCATCGATCCGGTGGAGACAGTGAGCAAGATCGACAACACCTACGCGGTGGTGCTCGGCGCCTTCACCTTCATGACGGCGACGATCGGCATCAACATCGTGGCCAACTTCGTCTCGCCGGCCTTCGACTTCTCGAACGTGGCGCCGCAGCACATCAGCTGGCGCATGGGCGGCATGATCGCGGCCGTGGCCTCGATCTTCATCACCCCGTGGAACCTCTACAACAACCCGGCCGTGATCCATTACACGCTCGACATCCTCGGCGCGTTCATCGGCCCGCTCTTCGGCATCCTGATCGCCGACTTCTTCGTGGTGCGGAAGCAGCACGTGGTGGTGGACGACCTCTACACGATGAGCCCGACGGGCACGTATTGGTACGATGGCGGCTACAACCGCGCCGCCATCTACAGCGTCATTCCCTCCGCCCTGGTGCCGGTGCTCTGCGCCGTCATCCCGGCCCTGGGGAGTCTGGCGAACTTCAGCTGGTTCATCGGCGTGGCCCTGGGCTTCTCGATCTATCTCGTCCTGATGCGTAAGACGGCGGTCACGGCCAAGGCCTGACCGGAGACCGATTCCCTTTGCGCATCCTGCTGATCAACCCCAACACGACCGACTCCGTCACCGACCTTGTCACCCGGCATGCACGGCGGGTGGCGGGCGACGCCGCCGAGTTCGTGCCGGTCACCGGGCGCTTCGGCGCCCGCTACATCACCAGCCGGGCCGCGTCGGCG
The DNA here is from genome assembly GCF_014845095.1 of Methylobacterium bullatum. Lineage (GTDB taxonomy): Bacteria > Pseudomonadota > Alphaproteobacteria > Rhizobiales > Beijerinckiaceae > Methylobacterium > Methylobacterium bullatum. The sequence goes on from NZ_NKUG01000126.1 coordinate 29,424, forward strand.
ATTGCGGCCCATGCCGCCCTCGACGCGCTGGCCGAGCACGCGGAGGGCTGCGACGCGGTCTATCTCGCCTGTTTCGGTGATCCGGGGCTCGGGGCGCTCCGCGAGATCTCCCCCCTTCCGGTGGTGGGAATGGCGGAAGCCTCGTGCCTTGCCGCCACCGCGCGGGGAGGGCGCTTCGCCATCGTCACCGGGGGCGCCCTGTGGGGGCCGATGCTGGAGGAGTTCGTGGCGGGGATCGGCCTGTCCGACAAACTCGCCGGCATCCGCACCATCGCCCCAACGGGAGACCGCATCGCACGGGACCCCGAAGCGGCCCTGGCGGATCTGGCCGCCGCCTGCACCACCTGCGCCCTCCGCGACGGGGCGGATGTGGTGATCCTCGGCGGGGCAGCGCTCGCCGGCCTCGCCGAGCGCATCCAGCCGCAGGTTCCGGTGCCCGTCCTGTGCTCGGTGGAAGTGGGCACCCGCGCGGTCCTCGCCGCCGCGATCTGCGGCTTGCCGCCGGGGCAGCCGGCACCGTCCATCGAGAGCATCGGCCTGTCGCCCACCCTGGCCGAGCGGCTGGCGCAGGATTGAAGGAAACCCGCAGTCGATGACCCCGCGTGCCGGAAGGCACTTGCGGGCGGCCATCGGATCGGCTTACTTTGCGATACAAAGTTGATCCGGGAGCATCGGATGTCCGATCTCGACAAGGCCCTGGCCGATATCGTAGCGATCCGCGCGCAGCTCGCCCGCGGCGACGCCTTCTGCGGGTTCGGCCCTTCCGCCATCGCCGCCACGGGCGTTCTCGCCCTCGGCACCGCCCTGGCCCAGCATGCCTGGCTCGACGACCCGACCGGGCAGCCGCTGCTGTTCCTCGGCGGCTGGATCGCCACCGCCCTGGCCTCCGCCGGCCTCATCGGCGCCGAGATGCGAGCCCGTTCGCGGCGCGACCATGCGGGGCTCACCGACACGGCGATCGTGAACGCGGTGGAGCAATTCCTGCCGGCGGGCGCGGCGGGCGCCCTGCTCGCCCTGGTCCTGGTGCGCGTATCGCCGGAAAGCCTCTGGATGCTGCCCGGCCTGTGGCAGGTGCTCGTCAGCCTCGGGCTCTTCGCCTCGGTGCGGTCCCTGCCGAAGGGCGTCGCGCTGCCCGGCGCCTGGTACATGGTGGCAGGTCTCGCCGTGCTGATGCTGGCCAGTACCGACCATGCCCTCTCGCCCTGGACCATGGGCATGCCCTTCGCCATCGGCCAGTTCCTCATGGCGGCGATCCTCTACCGCGCCCGGGAGGAGACCGATGCCTGAGGCACCTTTCGCTTATGACGGCCTCGACCGGGTCATCCACGAGAAGGCCCGGCTCGGCCTCCTCACCTCGCTGATGGCGGCCCCGAAGGGCCTCGCCTTCGGCGACCTGAAACAGCTCTGCGGCCTCACCGACGGCAATCTCAGCCGCCACCTCCAGGTGCTGCAGGAGGCCGGCCTCGTGGAGATCCGCAAAGGTCATGGCACGGGCCGGGGCGGTACGCGGCCGCTCACCACCTGCCACCTGACGCAGGCCGGGCGCAGGCGTTTCCTCGACTACCTCGCCGTCCTCGAACAGGTCGTCCGGGACGCTGCCAAGGCCGCCGAAACCGCGAACCTCCCCCTCGTCGCCCGACCGGCCTGACGCCCGAAATCCGTCTTTTTTTGCCAAGGAACTTTGTAATGCAAAGTGAACAGACACCCGGCCTGCATGTCGGGATCATCATGGACGGCAACGGGCGCTGGGCCTCGGCGCGCGGCCTGCCCCGCGCGCTCGGCCACAAGGAAGGTGTCGAGGCGATCCGCCGGGTCGTCGAGGCGGCGCCGAAGCAGGGAATCGGCACCCTCACCCTCTACGCCTTCTCCTGCGACAACTGGCGTCGGCCGGAAGCGGAGGTCTCCGCCCTGATGGGGCTCCTCCGGCTCTATCTCCGCAACGAGGTCTCCAGATTGGTGGAGAACGGCGTGCGGCTCAGCGTGATCGGCCGGCGCGACCGTCTGCCCGAGGGTCTCGCCGCCGCCATAGGCCGCGCGGAAGCCGCGACCTTCGCGGGGAAGGCGCTGCATCTCCGGATCGCCGTCGATTATTCCGCCCGCGACGCCATCCTCGCCGCCGCCCTCGCTGGCGCCGGCGATCCCGGCATCACCCGCACCGCCTTCTCGGCCCTGGTGACGGGCGATGCCTGCGTGCCCGAGGTGGATCTCGTGATCCGCACCAGCGGCGAGCAGCGGCTATCCGATTTCCTGCTCTGGGAGAGCGCCTACGCCGAACTCCACTTCACGCGCCGCCACTGGCCGGATTTCAGCGCCGCCGACCTCGAAGAGGCGCTTGCCGCCTACCGGTGCCGCGACCGGCGATTCGGCGGATTGGATGCCACGTCCGCCGCCGCCTGAGGGGATCGAGACAGGAGAAAGGGAAAGCCATGCGCATCGTCCTCGTCAACGTACCCCACCCGGCCATCGGCAGCCGCATTCCCGACGACCATCTCCCGCCCCTGGGGCTTCTCGCCATCGGCGGCCCCCTCATCGACGACGGGCACGACCTGCGCCTGATCGACGGGGAGTTCGGCCCGATGGACCCGGACGCCATCGTCGCGGAGGCTCTGGCCTTCCGTCCCGATGCCGTCCTGTTCGGGCATTCCGGCTCGACCTCGGGCCATCCGGTCATCGCCGACCTCGCATCTCGACTGGCGAGCGCCCGGCCGGGTCTCCCCATCGTCTATGGCGGTGTGTTTCCGACCTACCACTGGCGCGAAATCCTGAGGGACGAGCCCTACGTCGCCGCCATCGTGCGCGGGGAGGGCGAGGAGACGGCGCGCCGCCTGATGGCTGCGCTCTCAGCGGGATCGCCCCTCGCCTCCGTGCCGGGCATCGCCTTTCGCAGCGGCGACGGTCCCCATGCCACGCAGGCCGCGCCGGTGATCCGCGACCTCGACGCCTACCGCGTCGGCTGGGAACTCATCGACCATGCCCGCTACAAGTATTGGGGCGGCCTGCGAGCCGTCGTCGTGCAGTTCTCACGCGGCTGTCCGCATCTCTGCAACTACTGCGGCCAGCGTGGCTTCTGGACCCGCTGGCGTCATCGCGACCCGGTGAGGTTTGCCAGGGAACTGGCCCGGCTCCATCGCGACCACGGGGTGCGGGTCATCAACTTCGCCGACGAGAACCCCACCGTCTCGAAGAAGGCGTGGCGGGTCTTCCTCGAAACGCTGATCGCGGAGAATGTGGACCTCATCCTCGTGGGCTCGACCCGCGCCGACGACATCGTGCGCGATGCCGACATCCTGCAGCTCTACAAGCGCGCCGGCTGGACGCGCTTCCTCCTCGGGCTGGAAAGCACCGACGAGGCGACCCTCGCGCGCATCAGGAAGGGCGGCGCCACCACCACGGACCGCGAGGCGATCCGCCTTCTTCGCGCCCATGGCATCCTCTCCATGGCGACCTGGGTCGTCGGGTTCGAGGAAGAGACGGATCGGGATTACTGGCGCGGCCTGCGCCAACTCCTGTCCTACGACCCCGACCAGATCCAGATGCTCTACGTGACGCCCCATCGCTGGACGCCGTATTTCAGCATCGCCGCGAATCGGCGGGTGATCCAGACCGATCGACGCCGTTGGGACTACAAGCATCAGGTGCTGGCGACCCGGCACATGGCACCGTGGCGGGTGCTGCTGTGGTTCAAGTTCATCGAGGTGGCGGTCCAGGCTCGCCCGCGTGCACTCGCACGTGTCGTGTTCCATCGCGACGCGGGACTACGCCACGCCATGCGCTGGTACACGCGGATGGGGCGTCGGGTATGGTCCTATGAGATCGTGAACTTCCTGCGCGACCCGTTGGTGAAGAACGGGCCGAGCGTCGCAGAATTCTGGGGGGAGCCACAGGACAGCGAGGAAGAATCCATGGTCGTCGTCAACGCGGAACGGCGTCCCGAAGCCGCGAGGCCCCGCGCCGATGCGGCGTGACGGTCGACCTCAGATGAAGACGAAGAAGATACCGAAGCTGGCGATGAACCCCGCCAGCGATACGGCCGAGAGGGCCAGGAACCTGGACGAGGCGACCGCGCCCTCATCCTGCCCATCCTCGATGGGCGAGAAGGCGCGGCCTGCCGCCTGCGATGCGCGAATGAGATCGTCGTGGCGCACCATGCTCAAGGCTGCGGACGGCGCCATGTCGCTCTCCCATAGATACGTTCGATGTGTGCTAACGCACCAACTCAGGGTTGGTTCCGGAACGCCGGCGTCATCCGCCCGCCATGTGGCGCGCCTAACTCGAACTCGATCCATTCCAAGGAACGAGTTCACCATGACCGAGCCGCTGCGCACCCGCTTGCAGGCCGCAGAAGACGGCGAGGATGCCGGTTCGAATCCGAGCCGGAACGCCACCTTCGGCGACGTGGTCGCTACCCGGTTCGACCGGCGCGACCTGCTGCGCGGCCTGCTCGGGGTCGGTGCCATCGCGGCGGTGGTGACGCCCCGCGCGCTCGCCGCCGGCCCGGCCGCGGCGGCGCAGGGACAGGCGACGCCGTTCCCGTTCACGGAGATCGAGGCGGGATCGGACGCACACCATCACGTGGCCGAGGGGCACGATGCCGACATCCTGATCCGCTGGGGCGATCCGGTCCTGCCCGGTGCGCCCGCCTTCGACCCGCTCAACCAGAGTGCCGCGGCCCAGGCCCGGCAATTCGGCTACAACAACGACTTCGTCGGCTATTTCCCGATGCCCGGCGCCGCCGATCCGGCCGCGCATGGCCTTCTCGTGGTCAACCACGAATACACCAACGAGGAACTGATGTTTCCCGGCCTCGGCCGCCAGGACATCAAGACCGTGGCCTTCAAGGGCATGAATCGCGACCTCGTCGACATCGAGATGGCCGCCCATGGCGGCTCGGTGATCGAGGTGAAGCGTAACGACGGCAAATGGGCCGTGGTGCCGGGGTCGCGATACGCCCGCCGCATCACCGTCGAGACGCCGATGGCCCTCTCCGGCCCGGCGGCCGGCTCCGATCGGCTGAAGACCACCGACGACCCGTCCGGCCGCGCGGTGAAGGGCATGATCAACAATTGCGCCGGCGGCACCACACCCTGGGGGACGTGGCTCACCTGCGAGGAGAACATCAACTATTACTTCTCCGGCACCCTCGCAGAGGGGTCGGCCGAGGCGACCAACCACAAGCGTCTCGGCCTGCCCGGCAACGCCTATGCCTGGGGCCGCTTCCACGAGCGGTTCGACCTCTCCAAGGAACCGAACGAACCCAATCGCTTCGGCTGGGTGGTGGAGATCGCCCCGTTCGATCCCGCCTCCGTCCCGACGAAGCGCACCGCCATGGGCCGGTTCAAGCACGAGGGCGCCGCCGGCATCGTCTCGAAGAGTGGTCGGTACGTCGTCTACCAGGGCGACGACGAGCGTTTCGACTACGTCTACAAGTTCGTGACCGACGCGGCCGTAGACCTCGCCGACCGGGCGGCCAACCGCGATATCCTCGATTCCGGCACGCTGCACGTCGCCCGGTTCGATGCCGACGGGCGCGGGGCCTGGATGCCCCTGGTGTTCGGACAGGGTCCGCTGACACCCGAGAACGGGTTCACCGCCCAGGCCGACGTGCTCATCGAGGCCCGGCGCGCCAGCGACCTCCTCGGAGCCACCAAGATGGACCGTCCGGAGGATGTCGAGGCCAACCCGAAGACCGGCAAGGTCTACGTGATGCTGACCAACAACGGGAAGCGCAAGGCGGGCGACGTGAACGCCGCCAACCCGCGGCCCGACAACCGCTTCGGCCACATCGTCGAACTGACCCCGGACGACGGCGACCACGCGGCCTCGGGCTTCGCCTGGGAAATCCTCGTCAAATGCGGCGATCCCTCCATCGCGGCGGTCGGCGCCACCTTCTCCTCGGCGACGACGAAGGACGGCTGGTTCGGCATGCCGGACAATTGCTCGGTGGACGGGCAGGGACGGCTTTGGGTCGCCACCGACGGGAACTCGCCGTCGAAGACGGGGCGAAACGACGGCATCTGGGCGATGGAGACGGAAGGGCAGGGACGGGGCACGGGCAAGCATTTCTTCAGGGTGCCGAACGGCGCCGAGATGTGCGGCCCCTACTTCACACCCGGCGACACCACGTTCTTCGTCGCCGTGCAGCATCCCGGCGAGGCCGACGAGGAAGATCCGAAGGCCATGCCCGCCACCTTCGAGGCGCCCTCCACCCGCTGGCCGGATTTCATCGACGGAATGCCGCCCCGCCCCGCCATCGTCGCGATCACCAGGCGTGGCGGTGGCCGGGTCGGAAGCTGACGGGGCGACGCGATCGCCCCCTCCGGCCAAGGGGGGCAGGCGTGGCCGAGCCCCCGCTTCCGGTACCCCGGCGACACAGCATTAACGGAATCGGCGCAAGCTGCGCAGGAACACCGGGAGAGCGGCTGCCGAAGAGGGCGGCATCGCTTCACGTTTCCGTTTCGTTCCTGTATGGTTGGCCCATGACTCAGCGCGAGACCTCACGTCAGGCCGTTCCGGCCCCCGCCGGCGGCCGGCCGAGCGACCTGTTCGCGGGTGGTCAGGCGCCCGTGCGCGGCGCGAAGGCCGCTTCGGCGGCGCGCGCTCCCCTCGAGAGAGCACCGGTCGATGCGGCGGAAGCCGGCTACGACGCATCGTCGATCGAGGTGCTGGAAGGCCTGGAGCCGGTCCGGCGCCGGCCGGGCATGTATATCGGCGGCACCGACGAGCGCGCCCTGCATCACCTCTTCGCCGAGGTGATCGACAATTCCATGGACGAGGCGGTGGCGGGCCATGCCAGCTACATCGAGGTGGAGCTGGAGGAGACCGGCCACCTCGTCATCACCGACAATGGCCGCGGCATCCCGGTGGACCCGCACCCGAAATTTCCGGGCAAATCCGCCCTCGAAGTGATCATGACCACGCTGCATGCGGGCGGCAAGTTCGACTCGAAGGTCTACGAGACCTCCGGCGGCCTGCACGGTGTCGGCATCTCCGTGGTCAACGCCCTCTCCGACATCCTCGAAGTCGAGGTGGCCCGAAGCCAGGTTCTCTATCGCCAGACCTTTTCGCGGGGCCATGTCCAGGGTCCGCTGGAAACCGTCGGCCGGGTGCAGAACCGGCGCGGCACGCGGGTGCGCTTCCACCCCGATGCGCAGATCTTCGGGGCGCTGAAGTTCGATCCGCGCCGGCTGTTCAAGATGGCGCGCTCCAAGGCCTACCTGTTCGGCGGCGTCGAGATCCGCTGGCGCTGTGCCCCCGCCCTGCTGGAGGGCATCGCCGACGTGCCGGCCGAGACGGTGCACCGCTTCCCCGGCGGCCTGCGCGACTATCTCGCCCGCGACCTCGACGGCAAGGAGCTCGTCACCGACGCGGTCTTCGCCGGCAAGGTGACGAAGCCCGGCGGCCACGGCTCCCTCGAATGGGCCGTCGCCTGGATGGTGGTGGAAGACGGGGTCTCGCACTCCTACTGCAACACGATTCCCACCGCCGAGGGCGGCACCCACGAGAGCGGCCTGCGCGTGGCCCTGCTGCGCGCCCTGCGCGAGCATGCCGAGCGCGTCGGCCAGGCCAAGCGGATGACCTCGGTCACCACCGACGACGTGATGGCGACCTGCGCCTCGATGCTCTCGGTCTTCATCCGCGAGCCGGAATTCCAAGGCCAGACCAAGGACAAGCTCGCCACGGTGGAAGCCTCGCGCATCGTCGAGACGGCGATCCGTGACGCGTTCGACCACTGGCTGGCCGCCTCCCCGGCCCAGGCCAACAAGCTCCTCGACTGGGTGATCGACCGGGCCGAGGAGCGCCTGCGGCGACGCCAGGAGAAGGAGGTCGCGCGCAAATCCGCGACTCGCAAGCTGCGCCTGCCGGGCAAGCTCGCCGACTGCTCGAAGGCGGGTACGGCCGGCTCGGAGATCTTCATCGTCGAGGGCGATTCCGCCGGCGGCTCGGCCAAGCAGGCGCGCGACCGCGCCAGCCAGGCTATCCTGCCCCTACGCGGCAAGATCCTCAACGTGGCCTCGGCCAGTCGGGACAAGATGGGCGCCAACCAGCTCATCTCCGACCTGACCCAGGCGCTCGGTTGCGGCACGGGTAACGGCTACAAGGGCGAAGACCTCCGCTACGAGAAGGTCATCATCATGACCGACGCGGATGTCGACGGCGCCCACATCGCATCCCTGCTGATCACCTTCTTCTACCGGCAGATGCCCAAGCTCATCGACAAGGGCCATCTCTACCTGGCGATCCCGCCGCTCTACCGCCTCCAGCACGGCGCCAAGACGGTCTATGCCCGTGACGACGCCGACAAGGAGCGCGTGATCAAGACCGTCTTCAAGGGCGGCAAAGTGGAGATCAGCCGCTTCAAGGGCCTGGGCGAGATGATGCCGGCGCAGTTGAAGGAGACCACAATGGACCCCAAGAAGCGCACGCTCCTGCGCGTGGCTGTCCTCGACGAGGCGCGGGATTCCACCGGTGATGCCGTGGAACGGCTGATGGGCAACAAGCCGGAGGCCCGTTTCGCCTTCATCTCCGAGCGTGCCGCCTTCGCCGACGAGGCGACACTCGACATCTGAGGACAGGCGGGGCGCGAGTTCTGCCTATTCGAGCCGCCTCTCTTCCCAGGGGTGGAGCGCCAACGGAGTCGGTGGCGAAGAGCCGCGCGGCGCCTCCCCCAAGTCGCAGACGCGGCACATCCCGCGATGAACTCCAAATCACCCTTCGCTTGCGCTCCGGACGTCCGGACCAGGGTGAATTGCGAGAGAGGTCCGTCAACGCAAAAAACCCGGCCGCGAGGCCGGGTTTTTCACGTGGACGATCCTGATGCCGCGCGATCCTCGGTGAGGACCGCGCGACGATCATGGACGATCCTAGTAGGTGCCGAACTTGTAGTTCAGGCCGGCGCGGACGACGGCGAACTCATCGTCGCGACGACCGGTGCTGATCGACTGCACAACCGCGTTGTTGGCGGTGTTGATGATGAAGGCGCCCTGATTGCGGTTGCCGCGATCGAGGTTCACGTACAGGCCTTCGACTTTCAGCGTCACAGCGGAAGCGCGGAAGAAGTTGAAGAACGACTCGGTGGGGAGCGCGTATTCGATACCACCGCCGACGGCGTAGCCGGTGCGGAAGTCGTCGTTGCCGCGGAAGCCGCCGAAGTCACGCTCGCTGCTGCCGGCGCCGTAAGCGAAACCGCCGGTGCCGTACACGAGGGTGCGGTCGAAGGCGTAGCCGAGACGACCGCGGACGGTGCCGAAGTAGTCGAGGCTGGAGAGGCCACGAGGGTCGTTGATGGCGAAGCCGGGAGCGGCAACGACACCGGAGTCACGACGCTTGGCGCCGAAATCGAGGTACTGAGCATCGGCTTCGATACCGACGACAACGCCCGAACCCGGGGTGAACTGATAGTTGTAGCCGATCTGCGCACCGCCGGAGAAGCCGTCCTGGCCGTCCTTCTTGAAGGTGGCGACCTGCGGGACGCCGGCGGCGGTGAAGCGGCTGGCCACCGGGAAGGAGTTCGGGCCTTCCTTGCCGGCGTCGAAAGCGTAACCGGCGTTGATACCGGCGTAGAAGCCCGTCCACGTGAAGACCGGGACCGGGACGAAGACCGGCGGGGCGGCGCGACGGGGAAGGTCGGCGGCCGAAGCGACAGCAGTCAGGCCGGCGAGAACGGTCGTAGCGAGAAGCAGTCTTTTCATTGTGTGTCTGGTCCTGATGGGCATTAAGCCTAGGTGCTTGTAGGCTCGGACGGGCGTGAGGTCTGTCGCATTCCTGCAACAACATCCATCGAATACAGCGGCACCCGTCAACGAAGGGTAAAGGTTAGGCGCAAGTGAGGAATGAGAGGCCAGTGACGTGCTCTGGCGCACTTCCGGTGCCTTTCCTGCTCACCTCGCGGCTGATCCAGATCACACTGCCGTGACGACCGGCTTTCACTTCCCGCAAGCATTTATTAAGCGGAACAATTCTGCATCATGCGAATTAGGAACAGCTTTTTGTCCCCGCTTGCGATGCGAAGATTACCCGTCTGGTGAGCGATGCGAAGGCGTCGCTCCATCGGCAAGGCTCGGCAAGCAAATGCAGGTAACAGAAGGTTAAGCGCGCCCGACGATTCCGTGGTCGCGCGTCCGAAGCCGGCATTCAGCCCGCTGCGGCATTCGCAGCCCCGTCGCGGCAGGATCCATCCATCCTGGTGATCCGGCCGCTGCCTCAAGGCGAGACCGAGACATTCGGGGAGCAAGGCAACACCGCAATACGGCCGCTCCATCAAGGTCCGACCTGTCCTGACAGTGATCGGTCTTGGCCTTGGGTGCTTGGCCGTCGCGGGCCTTACCCGGACCGACTATGCTCGGAGTTTGGCGGGAGTGCCCGGTGAACCGACGGCGACGCCCATCCCTCGCGGGAGGCGGCAGGTCTTCCGGCAATGCCCGACGGGCAACCTCGATCGAAGCCATGCCCCTGAAGGCTTCGCGGATCGTCTCCCCGACGGGGGCCGTGCCGCCGCCGGGGAGGAATCGAAGGGCCTATCGCCCGGCCGTGACCCAGAGCTCACCCTTGCCGAGGGTGGCGAGATCGCCGGAATAGCGCTTGAGCGCACCGGAGGCGAGGTCGGCATGGGCGGGGCTGAGGGCACGCAGGGACCGGGCGAGCAGCCGCAGGAACACGAGATCGTGCGTTCCCGTCTCGACGAAACTCGGGCTCAGGGCACCGTGTCCGCCGGCGAGGATCGTCCCGCGCCGCATGCCGTAGCCCGGATGGTCGCCCACCGAGAGGGCCGCGATCGTACCTGCGATCATCCGCGATCCGGCATTGGCGCCCGCGGCACCGACAAGGATCAGACCGCGCCGCATGCGGTCGCCGAGGTAATCGCCGGCCGATCCGCGGATCACCAGCGTGGCGCCGTCGAGCCCCGCCTTGGCGGCATAGACCGCTCCGCCGGCATGATCACCGGCATCGCCCTCGATGGTGATCGTGCCGCCCTTGGCGCCCGAGCCGGCATAGGGCCCGGCCGATCCCGTGACCGTCACCGATCCCGACGCCATACCGGCGCCGAGACGTTGGCCGACATCGCCGACGACGCGGATCGAGCCACCACTCAGGGAGGCACCGACACTGTCGAAGCGGGACGAGCCGCCCTCGATGGTCAGGCTGTCGGATCCGTCGAGGCTGATGGCGAAGACGTCGCCCAGCGTCAGGCCGCGTCGGCTGGTGCCGATGGGGAGCCTGGCCGCCTCGGTCTCGGAGAGGCCGCTCAGCGAGAGCGGAGTCACGTGGAGGAAATCGAGCCGCTCCGGCGGCTCCTGGCGCAGGGTGAGGGTGCTCATGCCGCTCCAGCCTCGCTCGCCGGCTCCTTCGAGAGCAGGTCCTTCAGGTGATAATGGTGGCGGCCGAGATTGCCGCCGTAATTGCCCGCCGTCACCGCGACGAGCCCGTGCGCGGCACCGGCTTCGGTGGAAGCGTGGAGCGCCGCGCGCATGGATTCGGCCACCGAGCGCGAGGTGAGCCCGTCGATGACGATCTCGAGCACCACGCCGACCTCGGCCGCGAGTTCCGAGCCGGCCCGGCCCTTGAGGGTCGGGCAATAGGCGTCGTTGGTGGAGGCCATCATGCCCTTGGTGCGCGCGCCGACCTTCGAGCCGGAGCGGACGATGCCGCCGGGGAAGGGCAGGATCACGTCGGCCACCGAACGAGCGGCATCCACGGCGATCTCCGCGACCTTGAGGGTCTCGGCATGGTTGCGCCCGAGGAACAGCAGGTTGCCGCCGCCCACCGCGCCATCCACCGCGCGGACGAAATCCTCGCACAGGAACTCGCCGTCCATCACGGGGACGCGCCAATAGCGCCGCGCCTTGCCGGTGACGGGATCGGTCAGGCGCTTGGCCACGGCGAAGCCGTCACCGAAGTAGCGGATCGCGCCGCCGAGCTTGATCTTGTGCGGCCCGTCGACACCCGCATAGCAGGCCGTGCCGGGGCAGGTGAGGATGCACTGGCCGACGCGCTTGAGGAGCTGGTCCTTGAGGCCGTTCGGCTCGAAGCCGAACAGCAGCACCCGCACACCGGGGCGTCCGTCCGGAGTCTCCTCCGGCGAGAGTTCGCAATCGATCCCGGCCTCGGCGCCGCAGCCGATCACCGAGGTCGCGAATCCGGTCATCGTGACCGCGGCGATCATCGCCCATTTGGCGGTGTCGTTGGTGATGATCAGCGCCGTGCCGGCGACGTCGAACGCCTCGGCGAAGGTGTCGATCACCGGGATGCCGTTGAGGGTCAGGTCAGTCATGCTCGGTCACCGTACCCACGCGAGGCGTCGTCATCAGGCCCGGCATCATTCTCAAGCTCGACATGCCACGTCCTCGAACACATCGCTCACGGGGAAGGCCTCGTCCGGCACGGTGAAGCTGTCGAGACCGGCACCGAAACGGGCATCGAGATAAGCGTCGGTGCGCGTCTCCATCGCCTTGTCGGATTCCACCGTCAATTCCAGGGTATGGCCCGCGCGCCAATCGACGATCTCGCCATCCTCGACGATGACGTGGCCGTCCTTGAGCACCAGTTTGGCGCGGGCGAACATCGCGGTCCGGTTCTTCTCGTCGCGGTAGATCGCGACGTCGGCGCGCGCGCCCTCGCGCAGGTGGCCGCGATCGGCGAGGCCGAGGAGCTTGGCCGGGCCGGAGCGCGTCAGCTGGGCGATTTCGGAGAAGGTGTATTCCCGCTCGATGCCGCAGAGGCCAGAGCGCTCGGCGATGACCTTGTGCAGGGAGGATATCTCGCGGTCGCGCTCCTCCTTGTCCATCAGCAGATGGATGATCCGCGGATATTCGGTGAAGGGGCCGCCATTGGGGTGGTCGGTGGTGAGGATAGTGCGCTCGGGGTCGCCCGAGAGCAGCATCAGTTCGAGGCCGATCGCCCATTGCAGGGAGCTCACGGGGCCGCGCGGCTTGTAGAGGAACGGCACGATGCCGCCGCCTTCCGCGTCGCCCGCCGTGATGATCCACTTCTTCGGGTTCGCGCCCTTGCGGCCGGCGAACTGGCGGATGACGTCGAGCGAGATCGTCACCGTCTGGCCGAAGGCGACCTGACCCACGTCGAAGGTGGCGTTGGGGTGTTTCTCCATCGCCTCCGTGATGCGCTCGGCCGCCGAACGGAAGCCGCCGGTGCCGGGATTGGCCGGATCGACCGCGCCGTAGGCGTAGAACTGCGCATGGGCGAAGTGGATGCGCCGGCCTTCCGCCGCCTCCATCGTCGCCACGAAGGAATCGTCGGCGCCGGGAATACCGAGGTTGTTGGCATGGACATGCAGCGGATGCGGCACGCCGATCTCCTCCACCGCATCGAGGAGGGCGTTCATGATCTTGCGGGTGGAGAGGCCGTAGACCGGGATCTCCTCGTCGAGGCTGAGATTGAGCATCCCGTCCTTGAAGGCCGAGGCGCCGCCCGCGTTGATGCACTTGACGCCGAGACCGCGCGAGGTCGCCACCGACAGGGCGACGAGGTCGCGCACCGCCGCCTTGCCCTCGCGCTGGCGCAGCAAGTCGAGGAGCTGGTCGTCGTTGCCCATCACGGTGAGTGCACCGCGGTCGAGCAGGGGGATGTCGGCGAGTTCGAGATGGGTCGCCAACGCGTTCGTCGGCGGCATCGCCGGCTCGACGGCGATGGTGTAGCCCATCCGCGCGTAGTTCGCGCCGATCCAGGCGGCCGAGCCGCCGGCATGGGCGAAGGGATGGCCCTCGGGCGCAGCTTCGCTGACATAGAGGTCGGGCAGGAGCAGGCGGCTCATCACCACGTTGCCGCCGGCGATGTGCGAATGCACCTCGACGCCGCCCGCCATCACGACGCAGCCAGAGGCGTCGATGGTCTTGTCGGGGTTGCGCTCGGACGGGGCCACGACGCGGCCGTCCTCGATCCAGACGTCGCCGACGCCGTCGCGGCCGGCGGTGGGATCGACGACCCGGCCGCCCTGGATCAGGATCAGCATGAGGCGCCCTTCTTCTGCGTGAGGCGATTCTGGATGGCGGCGAGCACACCGGCCGCAGTCAGGTCGGCCGGCTGGCCAACCGGAGGTGAATAGGTGATCGCCGCACGGCGCTCGTTCCACAGGGCGCCACCTGCGGTCTCGCCGGGCACGCCCACCGAAATGACGATCTCGGCGACGTCGCCCGTGGCATCGGGGCTTCCTTCACCGACGATGGCGATGGAGGGTAGACCGGCGAGCCAGTCAGGGCGCGGGGCGGGGAGGGAGGCGAGCCAGAGCGCGGCATCGGCCTCGCCGGCGGCCACCTGGCGCGCGCTGTCGAACCGCCAGGGATCATGCTCGGGCAGGTCACGGCCGAAGCCGACCCGCGGCGGCTGGCCGGTGGTCCATGAGGCGAGCTGGGTCACGGCGCGGCCCTGGAACCCATCCGAGACGGAGAGCGCGAAGAACCGCGTCAGATCGTTGAGATCGCGCACCAGCCCCTGCAGCATCTCGACGCCGAGATCGCCGAGTTCGGCGGCATCGTAGAGGACGACACCGTACTGGGCCGTCGTCAGGCGCCGGCCGAGATCGGCATAGGCCGCCTCGCCGGCGAGGTTGCCCTTCACGTAGGCGCGCAGATGCGCCACCGAGACGGCGAGACCGCCGGCCGCGGCCGGATAGGAGACGTGCCGTGTGGCGCCGTCGCCGGGGCCACCGAGGGAGAGCAGCGTGCGCTCGGAACCGGCGGCGCGACCGCGCACCGGCGCGGAAGCGGCGATCTCCTGCACGATCGGCCTGTCCCACGGGCGCAAACCGACGATCAGCACCGCATCGGCCCGGCCGATCGCCTCGGCCGGCGTGGTGTTGAGATTGCCGAACTGGCTGAGGGGGCCGAGCTCCGCATAGAGGCCGTCGCCGCCGACGGGATCGACGGAGGCACCGATGAGTCCGGCCAAATGATAGGCCGCCCGCACCGCGCTCGTATCCGCACTCAATCCCGTGACGATCGGAGTCTTCGCTGCGGCGAGGAGCGTGGCGGCGGCCTCCACCGCTGCGCTCACGTCCGCCGCACCACCCTTTACCCAGGCAGCCATGCCTACACCTTGGAGAACGAGGGCCCGGCACGCGCTGTGTTCAGCGTCGCACACGGCGGGACTGCGCCAGTCCATTCCTAGTGGGCCGGCACGTTTGCATCGCGGAGGCGCCGCAAGCAACCCCCCAACGACCGCCGTCGACTCCCTTCTGCCGTCCCGCCACGCCGCACCTTCCCGGCATCCGGTGGAGCCCCGGCCTGCGGAAGCCCGACGATTGATGGTATGGCGACGCTTGCGACCGATCCGCCCTCCGTGGGAGAAGCCCGCGCCGGCAAGCGCCATGCGGTCGCAATTCCGGTCAGGCCTCGCCGGGGCGGATCGGCTCGGCTCGTGGCCCGCGCGGCGCAGGGATGAAGGCTTATCGCATGAAGGGGGTCGACGTGGACCAGATCCCGGATCAACGGCCGGCCGAGACGGCGGGACGGACCCGTGCGGTGAGGGTGCGCGCACCGGCGCGGCTTCACTTCGGCTTCCTCGATCTGCACGGGGGCCTCGGCCGGCGCTTCGGCAGCATCGGGCTCGCCGTCGACGCCCCCTCCATCGATCTCATCGCGCGTGCGGCCCCCGCCCTCGACGTGATCGGGCCGGAGGCGGCCCGCGCCCGCACCTATGCCGAGGTCGCGGCGCGCCATCTCGGCCTTCGGGGAGCGGCCTCCATCCGGGTGGACGAGGCGATCCCGGCCCATGCCGGCTTCGGCTCGGGCACGCAGCTCGCCCTCAGCGTGGCGGCGGCGCTCGCCGCCCTCGACGGTCGCCCCTTCTCGCCCGACGCCTTCGCCGACGCCCTCGATCGCGGCAACCGCTCGGGCGTGGGTCTGGCCGCCTTCACCCAGGGCGGCCTCATCGTGGATGGCGGCCGTGACGCCAGCAACGGCCCGCCGCCGCTGATCGCGCGCCTCGCCTATCCGGAGGCGTGGCGGATCGTGCTGATCCTCGACGAGAGCATGACCGGCGTGCATGGCACCCGCGAGGTCGAGGCGTTTCGCGATCTCCCGCGCTTTCCCGAGGAGCAGGCCGCCGCGATCTGCCGGATCGTGCTGATGCAGGTCCTGCCGGCGGCAGCCACCGCCGAACCGGATGGTTTCGGCGCCGGCATCACAACGATCCAGCGCCTCATCGGCGATCACTTCGCGCCTCACCAGGGCGGGCGCTACGCCAGCCCTGCCGTGGCCGAGGCGCTCGCCGCCATCGCCGCCCAGGGAATCGCCGGCTACGGCCAGAGCTCGTGGGGGCCGACGGGTTTCGCCCTGGTGCCGTCCGAAGCGGAGGCACGCGCCCTCGTGGCGTCCCTCGACCGGCCAGGGCCTTTGCGTTTCGTGATCGCGCGCGGTCGCAATACCGGCGCCTCGGTCACGCCACTTTAAGACAACAAGCGCATCAGCGACGCTTGACGCAGCCGGCCCGGCCGGTTCCGACAGTACACATGCGAGAGGCGGCGCCGCGATGGCGCCGGACACTTGCGGAGGGAGAGACACGATGGCCCGCTCGATTCTGCATATGCTGACGCCCCTCAAGCACATGAGCCCGTTCGACGTGAACATGGCAGTGGATGCCGGCTTCGAGACGATCGCGACCTATACCGACGTGACCCTGCCGGACGTGACCTCCCTGGTGCAGGATTCGATCTTCTCCCGTTCGCCCCAGGATGGCGCCCGCACGACCATCTTCATCGGCGGCAAGAACGCCGAGGACGCCCTCGACATGATGGACCGGGCCAAGAAAGCCCTGGTGCCGCCCTTCGCCAACCACATCGTCGCCGATCCGGCCGGGTCCTTCACCACCGGTGCCGCCATGGTCGCCGAGGTGACCCGCGCCCTCAAGGCGAAGTTCGGCACCGACCTGAAGGGCAAGCGCATCGTCATCTTCGGCGGGGCCGGCGTCGTGGCCTATGTGGCGGCGGTAATCGGCGCTCTGGAAGGCGCCAAGACCGTCCTCGTCGGGCATGACGGCGAAGAGCGAGTCAGCAAGATCGCCTTCACGATGAAATGGCGCTTCGGCATCGAGGTCGGCGCCGTCGACGGCTCCACCGCCGAGGCGCGCCGCGCCGCCATCGCCGAGGCCGACGTGATCCTCTCGGCCGGCCCGGCCGGCGTCCCGATCCTGTCGGCGACGGATCTCGAATCCGCGCCGAAGCTGCTGGTCGCCTCCGACGTGAACGCGGTGCCGCCCGCCGGCATCGCCGGGATCGACGTCAACGCCAAGGACGTGGCCCTGCCCACCGGCAAGGGCATCGGCATCGGCGCGCTGGCGGTCGGCAACGTCAAGTACCAGACCCAGTCGCGCCTGTTCCGCCAGATCCTCGCCGCCAGCGAGCCCCTCTGCCTCGACTTCCGCGACGCCTACAAGGTCGCCGTCGAGGTGGCCGGCTGACGGGCACTCACCCGCCAGCTCGATCCCGCCCATGACCTCATCCTGAGGTGTCCGCGAAAGCGGGCCTCGAAGAAGGCCTCCAGCTTTCGCCGAGCTAACTGGAAGCCTCCTTCGAGGCCTTCGCTTCGCTCGTCGCCTCAGGACGAGGCAGGGTGGTGACAGCAGCGTAGGAGTGATCCCGAGCGATCGCCGCGATGGCAGCATCATCCGAACGGCCGCCGCCCCGGGGCGACGCGATCCTCATCGCCGCCCAGTCCGGGCGCGCCCTGGCGCAGGCCGCGCGCCGGTCGGGCCTGCGCCCCTATGTCCTCGACCTCTTCGGCGATGCCGACACGCTCACCCTCGCCGAAGGCTATCGCCCTGCCGACGGTCGTTTCGGCGACGGGCTGGCGGGGGAGGGCGTGCTCGCCGGGCTCGATGCCCTGGCCGCCATGGCGGACAAGCCACCGATCGGGATCGTGCTCGGCAGCGGCTTCGAGAATGCGCCCGACCTGATGGCGAGGATCGGCCGGTGCCACAGGCTTCTGGGCGCCAGCCCCGATACGGTCCGGGTGCTGAAGGATCCGCTCGCCTTCGCGGCCCTATGCGAACGCCTCGCGATCCCGCATCCGGCGGTAACGTCGGAGGCCGTCACGGATCGCTCGGACTGGCTGCTCAAGCGCTCCGGCGGGTCCGGCGGCAGCCATATCCGCCTCGCCGGCGCGGGGAGGGCACCGACGGGCGCTTATTTTCAGCGGCGGGTCGCCGGCACGGCGCACGCCGTCGCCTTCCTCGCCGACGGGCGCGAGGCGGCGATCGTGGCGGTCACCGAGCAATGGAGCGCGCCGTCTCCCTTACGCCCCTTCCGCTATGCCGGGGCGCTGGAACGCGCCGCCCACGAGGCGCCGGCCCTGTCGCCCGCGACCCTCTCCCAGGTGACGGCGGTCATCGCCGGACTCGTCGCGGAGACCGGGCTCGTCGGGCTCGCCAGCGCCGACCTCCTCGTCTCGGAGAAGGGGTGGTGGCTCACCGAGATCAACCCGCGCCCGGGAGCCACCCTCGACGTCCTCGACCGCCGCGACACGCCGCTCCTGGCCGCGCATATCGACGCGAGCCTCGGCGTTTTGCCGCGAATCGAACCCGCACCGGTGGATGCGGCGGCCACGGAAATCTGTTACGCGGCAGCCGGCTACGCGCCGATGCCGCCCCTCGACTGGCCGGATTTCGTTCGCGACCGCCCACAATCCGGCACCTGCGTGCCACGCGATGCTCCCCTCTGCACCGTGTTCGCCGCAGGCCCGGACTCGGCCGCCACCCGAGACCTATTGCGCGTCCGGGCCGCCACTCTGCGGACCCTGCTCGCCCCGACGGAGGAAGCCCGATGACCACCCATCCCCCCGCCACGCTCCGGACCACGCCGAGCCTAAACGCCCTCACCAATCCCCTCGTGGAGAAGCTGGTGGCCGATGCCGAGGCCCTGCGCCTTGCCGTCACCACGGAGAACGGCGCACGCATGGTCGATGCCGGCGCCACCGTGCGCGGCTCCATCGAGGCCGGCCGGCGCATCGCCGAGATCTGCCTCGGCGGCCTCGGCAC
The DNA here is from genome assembly GCF_014845095.1 of Methylobacterium bullatum. Classification (GTDB taxonomy): domain Bacteria; phylum Pseudomonadota; class Alphaproteobacteria; order Rhizobiales; family Beijerinckiaceae; genus Methylobacterium; species Methylobacterium bullatum. The sequence goes on from NZ_NKUG01000126.1 coordinate 48,405, forward strand.
CGTGTCGATCGTCCCCACCGGGCCGATCGCGGCCTGGCCCTATTCCGTGGTGGTGCATTCCGCCGACCCGGTGCTCGCCTGCCTCGGCAGCCAGTATGCCGGCTGGTCTCTGGCCGACGAGACCGGCGATTCTGGCTTCTTCGCCCTGGGCTCCGGCCCCGGCCGCGCGGTCTCGGTGGTGGAAGATCTCTACACCGAACTCGGCTACCGCGATTCCGCCAGCCGGACCGCCCTGGTGCTCGAGGCCGCCGGCGGACCGCCCGCCTCCGTCATCGCCAAGGTCGCCGAGGCCTGCGGCCTGTCGGCGGACGCGCTGACCTTCATCTACGCCCCGACCCAGTCGCTGGCCGGCGCGACACAGGTCGTCGCCCGCGTCCTCGAAGTCGCCCTCCACAAGGCCCACACCGTGGGCTTCGACCTGCACAAGATCGTGGACGGAATCGGCTCGGCCCCGCTCTCGCCGCAGCATCCCGATTTCATCCAGGCCATGGGCCGCACCAACGACGCCATCATCTATGGCGGCCGGGTGCAGCTCTTCGTCGAGGCTGACGAGGCGGATGCCAAGCAACTCGCCGAGCAGCTGCCCTCCACCACCTCGGCCGACCACGGCGCCCCCTTCGCCGACATCTTCGGCCGGGTGAACGGCGATTTCTACAAGATCGACGGCGCGCTCTTCAGCCCGGCCGAGGTCATCGTCACCTCCGTCACCACCGGCAAGAGTTTCCGCGGTGGCCGGCTGATGCCGGAACTGGTGGACGCCTCCTTCAGCTGATCTGAACGGAAAAGCCGCAGCGCCAGCCCCTCTCCCCGCCGGGCGGGGAGAGGATCGCGGGCACCTTGTCGTGCCTGCGATGAGTGGGGGCGAAGCCGGAGCGAGGGTGAGGGGGTCTCTGCGAACGAGGCTCTTCCGGGAACGCCCCCTCACCCTCGGCTGCCGCCTCGCCGTGCCGACGACGAGGTCGTCACGACCCTCTCCCCGCAAGCGGGGCGAGGGGAACGCCTGTCATCCCGGCCGGGCCGGGACCGGATCACCGTGTGAGACCACATCCATGCGCATCGGGCTCGCGGCCGACAACGGCAACTGGCACAAGGCCCGATTGAGGGCCGCCCTGGAACATCTCGGCGCCGAGCCGGTGCTGTTTTCGCTCGCCGACGTGGCGGTGGTCACCGGCGCGGGCGAGCCGCTTCGTGTGCCGGGCTTCGCGGACGGCCTGCCCGACGGCGTCCTCCTGCGCACCATCGCCGGGGGCACCTTCGAGGCCACCACCATGCGGCTCGGCGTGCTCCACGCCCTCGTGGCCTCCGGGGTCACGGTCTGGAACTCCCCTGGCGCCATCGAGCGCTCGGTGGACAAGGCCATGACGAGCCTCCTCGTCGCCAGGGCCGGCCTCCCCACCCCCGACACCTTCGTGTTCTCCAGCCGCGAGGCCGCCGCCGCCTGCGTCGCCCGCGAGGCGGGACCGGGCCGGCCGCTGGTGCTCAAGCCGCTCTTCGGCTCACAGGGCGAGGGTTTGCAGCTCATCGAACGGCCGGAAGACCTGCCCGACGAGGAGGCCGTGTCGCGGGTCTATTATCTTCAGCGCTACATCGCGCGGAACGACGGCCTCTGGCGCGATTACCGGGTCTTCGTCTGCGAGGGCAGGGCCATCGCCGCCATGATCCGCGAGGGCGACGGCTGGATCACCAACGTCCATCGCGGAGGCCGGCCCTTGCCCTGGGCGATGCCGGAGAAGGCCGCCGAACTCGCCGAACGCGCGGCGGCCGCCATCGGTGTCGATTACACCGGCATCGACCTCGTTGAGGACGGGGAGGGCGGCTACCTCGTCCTCGAAGTCAATTCCATGCCGGCCTGGTCGGGCCTGCAACAGGTCACCGAGGTCGACGTCGCGGCCGCCGTGGCCCGGGGCTTCCTCAACGCCGTGCGGGCGGCAAGGCCCCCCCGGCTCCTGGCGGCATCGGGATGAGCGGGCTTTCGCCCGACGTGATCGCCGCGGCCTACAGGGCGTGCTGCTTGGCCGAGCTCGATGCCCTGAAGCCCGGCAACGTCCATGTCTTCGGCGACGGCCATCGCATGGCGGTGGCGGATTTCGTCACGAGCGCGGAGGTCTCCGCGCCCCATCTGGCGGAACCCGGCGCGCGAATCGGCCGGCGCGTGCGCACCGCCATGGAGGCGACCCTCGGCGCGGTGGGCCAGAACACCAATCTCGGCATTCTCCTCCTGTGCGCGCCCCTGGCGCTCGCCGCCGAGCGCGGCGGCCCTCTGCGCAGGGCGCTGAGCCACGTTCTCGATACCCTCGACGCGGCGGATGCGGCCGACGTCTTCGCCGCTATTCGCGCCGCCAATCCCGGCGGCCTCGGCCGGGCCGAACGCCACGACGTGACCGGACCGGAAGCCCCGGCAAGCCTCGTCGCGGCCATGGCGGAGGCGGCCCCGCGCGACCGGATCGCCCGCGCCTACGTCACCGGCTTCGCCGACATCTTCGGCATCGGCCTGCCCGCCTTGGCGGAGGCGCGCGGCAAGGGCCTCACGCCCCCCTGGAGCACGACGGCGGTGTTCCTCGGCTACCTCGCGGCCGTTCCCGACAGCCACGTGGCGCGCAAGCACGGCGCGGCCCGCGCCGACGCCCTGCGCGCCGAGGCGGCGGAGCTTCTCTCCCTCGATCTCGCCAACCACCCCGTCACCGAGCTCCTGGTGCGGGACCGTTCGTGGAAAGGCCGGAACCTCAATCCGGGCACCAGCGCGGACATGACGGTGGCCACCCTCTTCGCCGACCGATTGCTGGCGGCTGAAACCTAAACCCAATGAATCCAGCCCTCCGGCGGCGACGGGGGGCGCCATAATCGATGCCGTGGCGCGTTCAAGCCCCCGTTCGGCAAAGATTTTGCTCGAATCCGCCCCCCTTGCAGGGTTGTTCCGGCAGAGACCCCAGAGTAGGGTCCGCGCCGCGATCCGGGCAAACCGGTCCGGTCCCATTGGGGCTGGACGCCGTGAACAAGGATGGCTTTCGGCCGCGCCAAATTACGGGGCGGTCATGCTTTTTCAAGACTCCTGGGAGAAACCCCACATGGCGAAGATCAACAAAGTTCTGGTCGGCGAGGCTCTCGTCGGCGATGGCAACGAGGTCGCCCACATCGATCTCATCATCGGACCGCGCGGTTCGCCGGCCGAGACGGCTTTCTGCAACGGCCTCGTGAACAACAAGCACGGCTTCACCAGCCTGCTCGCGGTCATCGCGCCGAACCTGCCCTGCAAGCCGAACACCCTGATGTTCAACAAGGTCACCATCAACGACGCCCGTCAGGCCGTCCAGATGTTCGGCCCCGCCCAGTACGGCGTTGCCAAGGCCGTGCAGGACGCCGTTGCCGAAGGCATCATCCCCGCTGACGAAGCCGACGACCTGTTCATCCTGGTCGGCGTGTTCATTCACTGGGAAGCTGCCGACGACGCCAAGATCCAGAAGTACAACTACGACGCCGTGAAGCTGTCGATCCAGCGCGCCGTCAAGGGCGAGCCCACCGCTGCCTACGCCACCGAGCAGCGCAACTCCGCTTCGCACCCCTTCGCGTCGAACGCTTAGATCGGGGACAGTCCTGGGCAGAGCGCGCCTCCGCCCGCACCGCGGGGCCTGCTCCAGCGACTGGCTTCCATCTTCCTCGGACGATGAAACATGAAACATGAAACGAGGCGGCTCCGGCCGCCTCGTTTTTTTGTGTCTCCGGCCCGCTACCTCCGTAATGTCCCGTCGTGGATCGCGGTCGCCACCAGGGCACCCGTGACGCCGATCTCCTCCAGCGCGGCGACATCCGCAGGCCCGCGCACCCCGCCCGCCGCGTAGAGTCGCGTCGCGGGGCTCATCTCGCGGATCTCCGACAGGCGGTCGAGGTCCGGCCCGGTCCCGGCACCGACACGGCTCAGGGTCATCACGATGACCTCGGAGGGCCAGTACGCCGGCTCGTCATGGAGCTCCGCCGGCCCCATCCGCTCCGCGCCCCGACTGTCGAGGGAGAAGACCGCGCGGTCTCCGAGCGCCCGCACCAGGGCGGCATCGTGCTGGCTCTCGCTGCCGATCACCGGACGCCCCAACCCCTCCGCCAGGAACGCATCGACGCCGGGGCCGCCGGAGAATCCCGCATCGACCCAGAGCTGGACACCCGGACAGGCGCGAGCGACCTGCGCGAGGCTCCCGAGATCGGGAGGCCTGCCGTCGATGATCGCATCGAGATCCGCGACGTAGAGGATGCGGGCGGCGATCGCGGCGACCAGCCCCTGCGCGACATCCCCGGGCGACGATCCCTTTGCCAAGGGGGTCACGATCGGGGCATAGGAGGCGCGATCCCCGGCCCTGGCCCGCACCACCTCTCCGTGGCGCAGGTCGATCACCGGAACGATCCGAAACCCGTCCTTCATCCCGTTCCTCCCTGTACGGACCTGCCCGTGACGCCTGCCGCATCCACGCACAACCCGGTGATCGGCTGGGATCTCGGAGGGGTCCATGTCAAGGCGGCCCTGGTTCGCGACGGCCGGGTCGAGGCGGTGGTGCAGGCACCCTGCCGTCTCTGGCGCGGCCTGCCCGCCCTCGACGAGACGTTTTCGCAGCTGCCCGATTGGGCGCGCGGAGAGGCCGACCATGTGGTGACCATGACGGGCGAACTCACCGATTGCTTCTCCGACCGCACCGATGGCGTGGCGCAGCTCTCCGCCTGGGCGAGGGCGAATCTCGCCGGTTCGGTGCGGATTTATGGTGGCCGGGCCGGGCTCCTCCCGCCTGGCGAGGCGACGGGCGCCGCCCTCGACGTGGCCTCGGCCAATTGGCACGCCACGGCGGCCCTGGTCGGCCGCCACGCGGCGAACGCGCTCCTCGTCGATATCGGCTCCACCACCGCCGACCTGATCCCCATCGTGGACGGCCGTCCTGCCGCCACCGGCTACAGCGACGCCGAGCGCCTGGAGACGGGCGAGCTGGTCTATTCCGGCGTGGTGCGGACGCCCGTCCTCGCCTTCACGGCCTCCGCGCCGTTCAAGGGCCGGCGCACCAGCCTGATGGCCGAGACCTTCGCCACCACGGCCGACGTCTACCGGCTCACCGGCGACCTGCCCGAGGGGGCCGACCAGCAGCACAGCGCCGACATGAAGGGCAAATCGATCCCCGAGACCGAGATCCGCCTCGCCCGGATGATCGGCCGCGACCATGCTGAGGGAAGCTCGGCCGATTGGCGTGCCCTCGCGGCGCATTTCGCCGAGTGCCAGTTGCGTCCCCTCCACGACGCGGCGGCGATCCTGCTGTCGCGCCCCGACATCGCGGCCGATGCGCCCCTCGTGGTCTGCGGGGCAGGGCGGTTCCTGGCCGAGCGGCTGGCCCGGCGCCTGGGACGCCCCGCCGTGGCGCTCACCGACCTCATCGCGCCGTCGCTCGCGGAGGAGGGCGCCGACTGGGCCTCCACCTGTGGCCCGGCCGTGGCGGTGGCCCTGCTGGCCGCCGAACCTATCCAACACTGAGCCGAACGGGAGACCCGCATGAGCGCCACGCACAAACTCGCCCGCATCCTGGCCACGCGCTCCGGCGCGGGAATCGAGCTCGCCCTCGCCACCGAGAGCGGCCAGACCCTCAAGGTGCTGGCGAGCCAGGACCAGATCGACATGCTGGTGGACGAGTTGGAGGACATCCTCAATTCGCCGGTCGAGCCCGGCGACGACGAGCCGCCGGCCGCGGCGTGACGCGCCGCTCCCCTCAGTACGCGTCGCGCTCCTCGCGCTCCTCGTCCCCCAGCAGACCCCGGATCTGGTCGAGGCATCCCTGGAGGATGTAGGCCGCCGCCAGCATGTCCACGACCTCGCCACGCTTGGCCCGCGAGGCGTCCGCCGCGATCAGCGCCCGCGTCACCGCCGCCGTGGACAGGCGCTCGTCGCAGAACAGCACCGGCAGGTCGAGCAGGGGCTTCATGTTGCGCACGAAGGAGCGCGTGGCCTGGACGCGCGGCCCTTCGCTGCCATCCATGTTGAGGGGCAGGCCCATGACGAGGCCGCCGACTTGGTGAGCCTCGCACAGGAGGCGCAGGCGGGCGACGTCGGGCGTGAATTTCACCCGGCGGATGGTCTCGAGGGGCGAGGCGATCTGCCGGCCCACATCCGACAGGGCGAGCCCGATCGTCTTGGTGCCGAGATCGATCCCGATGAGGCGCTGGCCGCCCGCGGACGCCGCGACGAACGCCCGGACCTCGTCTTCCGTCACGAGACCTGACCCAGGAAGCTGGAGGGCAGGGGCTCGGCGCCCATGCCGAGAATGCCGCGCACGGCAGGACCCTGAAGCCGGCGCATGAGATCGGGGAGGTCGGCGCCCCCGAACCGCACCGATTCGAGATCGGCGCCCATCACCCAGATCTCGTATTCCCGGCGCTCGGTCTGGTCCGCACCGACGACCACGTCCCAGAACAGGAACTCGCCTGCTTCGGTCTCACCGAAGAAACAGGCGCGTTCGACCACGCTCGGATCGTCGCCCTCCACCTCGAAGCGATGCCCCTCCCGCGTCTCCAGCACGGAGGCGATGCTGTGCGCGATCAGTTCCGAACGGGTGCCGAGGTCCGCGCTCTCGGTGGGGCTCGGGATCGCGATGCGGAGGGAGCCGCAAGCGAGGCCGATTCCGCAATCGAGGCAAAAGCTGCGGTAGCTCTCCGGCAGCGGGAACCCCAGCTCCGTCTCCGCGCGGTCGAGATCGGCCGGATCGGCCTTCGGCCCGGCGGTGAAATCCGCGAACACCGTCTGCCACATGATGTCTATCCCCAACGCGACCCGATCCTACGTCCGAAGGGGAATAGCCGCACCGGGAGCGAATGCGCCATAAGCTCGTTAAGGATTTGATAACGATACGGAGACAGCATGAATCGGCGCGGCCGCCTCTCCCAGGTTCTCGGCATGTTACGGTCGCCCGGCAAAGGCGGCAGCGCCTGGAACGTCGACGCCACGCGCGAAATGCCGTTCCGGCACAAGCTCATGCTCGCCCTGGCCCTCGAGATCCTCGTCCTCGGCTTCCGGCAGTCGGAAACGCTCCGCCAGGACAAGGGGATCGTGGTCGAGGCTCCCTCTCATCCCGGCAACGCCATCGTCTGAGACGACGCTTCCGCCCGCCCCGGCGTTGCGGGGCCGCGAAGCCCGGTGCTATAGCCCGGCCTCTGAACGCGCGTTCCGGCGCAGGTCCCGAGGTCCGAAGGCAGCATGTCGGTCGACGCAACCACAGTGAGGCGCATCGCGCATCTGGCGCGTATCGCGGTGAGCGACGAGGAGGTCGCGCCGCTCCAGGGCGAACTCAACGCCATCCTCGCCTTCGTCGAGCAACTCTCCGAAGTCGATGTCGAGGGCGTCGAGCCGATGACCTCGGTCACGCCGATGGCGATGAAGAAGCGCACCGACGTGGTGACCGACGGCGGTCACGCTCGCGACATCGTCTTCAACGCCCCCGAGACCGAGGACCATTACTTCCTCGTCCCGAAGGTGGTCGAGTAGCACGCTCGATTTCGTGATGCGTGCCCGGCCAGGACCGCGCGGCGCCTGAGAATGGCGACGGGGTCCGGCGGGCTTTGAGGACAGCAGGCGGCATGACCCATCTCAACGAACTCACCCTGGCCGAGGCTCGCGACGGGCTGAAGGCCAAGGATTTCTCGGCGACCGACCTCGCCAAGGCCCATCTCTCGGCGATCGAGGCGGCGCGCGGCCTCAACGCCTATCTGCTGGAGACGCCCGAGCGCGCCCTGCAGATGGCGGAGGTCTCCGACGCCAAGATCGCCTCCGGCGAGGCCCGGCCCCTCGAAGGCCTGCCGCTCGGCGTCAAGGACCTGTTCTGCACCCACGGGGTCGCCACCACCGCCGGCTCGAAGATCCTCGAAGGCTTCCAGCCGCATTACGAATCGGCCGTGACCCACAATCTGTGGCGCGACGGCGCGGTGATGCTGGGCAAGCTCAACCTCGACGAGTTCGCCATGGGCTCCTCCAACGAGACCTCCGCCTATGGCGACGTGGTTTCGCCCTGGCGGCGGCAGGAAAACGGAACGCTCTCCGACACGAAGCTGGTGCCGGGCGGCTCCTCCGGCGGGTCGGCCGCTGCCGTGGCCGCGCATCTGTGCCTTGGCGCCACCGCCACCGATACCGGGGGCTCGATCCGCCAGCCCGCCGCCTTCACCGGCACGGTGGGCATCAAGCCGACCTACGGGCGCTGCTCGCGCTGGGGCACGGTGGCCTATGCCTCCTCCCTCGACCAGGCCGGCCCCATCGCCCGCACGGTGCGCGACTGCGCCATCCTGCTCGGCTCCATGTCCGGGGCGGATGCCCGCGACACCACCTGTGCCGACTTGGCCGTGCCGGATTTCGAGGCGGCGGTGGCGCGGGGGGTGAAGGGCCTCACCATCGGCATCCCGAAGGAATACCGGGTCGAGGGCATGTCCGCCGAGATCCAGGCGCTCTGGGACAAGGGCGCCGCGATGCTCAAGGATGCGGGCGCCACGATCCGCGAGATCTCGCTGCCGCACACCCGCTACGCGCTGCCGGCCTATTACATCGTCGCCCCGGCCGAGGCCTCCTCGAATCTGGCCCGCTACGACGGCGTGCGCTACGGCCTGCGCGTGCCCGGCAAGGACATCGCCGGGATGTACGAGAACACCCGCGCGGCGGGCTTCGGCCGCGAGGTGAAGCGCCGCATCATGATCGGCACCTACGTGCTCTCGGCCGGCTATTACGACGCCTATTACGTCCGCGCCCAGAAGATCCGCACCCTGATCAAGCGCGATTTCGAACAGGCCTATGCCTCCGGCGTCGACGCGATCCTGACCCCCGCCACCCCGTCCGCCGCCTTCGGCATCGGCGAGAAGGGACTGGGCGATCC
>NZ_NKUG01000127.1 GCF_014845095.1 Methylobacterium bullatum
GGGCCGGGGGGAGGCAGGGTCATCGTCGATCGTACCGGGATGGATCGGGGGCGGCATCGCGCTTGTAGCGATATCCCATCCGCTTGGAATGCGCGCATCCGGAGCGGCGCGCACCGCGCTCCTTTCTCCCCGCCTCGAGGCCATCTGGAAATGGCCTCCGGCCTCAAGTCCTCGCCGGATACCGAGCGTTAAGCGACAATGCTTTATCGAGATTCATGTGAGCGACGACACGGGCGTGACTGGCGAGGTGTCCGAGGACATCTTTGTGCCCGAATGTCGGCCTCACGTCGGCACTACGCCGTCGCGATTCCGTGACGGTCAAACGTTTTTTTCGAGCATTGCTAGAGAACTCGCCCGATGATGCAGGTTGCCATCGACCCGAGCGAAAGGCGCGACACCGGCTCCCGCGGGCCGGCTCCTGCCAAGCCGGCTCCTGCCAAGCCCGCTCCGGCCAAGCCGGCACTGGCGCGGCCGGTGAAGCCCGTGGCGAAGCCCGCCGCGCGCGGTCGCACGATCGCCCTCGGGACGCTGGGCTGCGTGGCCGTGGCCGGCCTGTCCTACGCGGCCTATTCGGCGATGGGCAGCCTCGCCGGCCCGCAGGTGGTGCGGCCGAACCTCTACCAGATGCAGAAGGCGCAAGGCCCCCAGGCCAAAGCCGCCGATTGGCCCGACCTGCGCGACGGCGTGCCGGCCCTGGCCTCGGCCACCGGATCGTCCGTGCCGCCCCGTGATCCCGGTATCCAACTCGTGGAAAGGCGTGCCCTCGTGGAGGAGCCGGCGAAGGCCGAGACGACTGCGAAGGTCCAGAGCCCCGCATCGGTCCAGGCCGCTGCCAAGGTCGAAGCCGCTGCTACCGTCGAAGCGCCCGCGACGGTCGAAGCTCCGGTGACGCTGGCGGCGGCGACGCCCGTTCCCCCCGTCGTCAAGGCCGAAGTGCCGCGCTCGAAGGCATTGCCGCCGATCGAGTCGGTGAGTCTCGCCCTGCCGCCCAACGCGCTCTCGCCCATCGTGCCGAACCGCGTCGCCGCCGTGATCGCCCCGAGCGCGGCCCAGACGATCAAGGCTCGCTCGGCCGAGATCAGTTTCGCGTCGCTTCCCGCCGAGCCCGCCCGGACTACGGCCGAGCCGGTCAAGCCCGCCGCCAGCGTCGTGGCGAAACCCGCCGCCGCCAAGCCCAGCGTGGCGGTGGCAAAGCCCAAGCCGGTCAAGGCGGCCAAGCCCGTGCAGGAGGCCAGCGCCGAACCCGCAGCGGCCCCCGCCGCCGCGCCGGAACCCGAACAGAGCGAGATCTTCGGCCTGAAGGTGCCGTCCCTCGCCCCGGCCGGCCGCAAGATCGCCGAGAGCGTGGAAGCCCTCGGCAATGCCGTGAAAAACCTGCCGAACCAGTTCTGACGGGCGAGCCATGCGACGGTGCATGGCAGTCCTGGCCTGTCTCCTCGCGGCGGCCTCGGCCCTCGCCGGCCCGCTTGGTCGCCAGGGGACCGTCATGAATCCCGACTGGCTGGTGGCGCCTCGTATCGGGATCGGTCGCCTCGTCTTCGGCCTCACGCCGGAGGAGGTCGCGGCGGTGGCGGACCCGGTCTACGGTGCGCCCTCGCCGCTCATCCGAGGCGCGGAGGCCGCCGCCGATGTGGACGCCATGATCGCCGAGCTGGGTCCATCCCTGTCGGCGGCCGACATCTCGGCCATGAGGCAAGCCGCCACCGATCTGGTGAGCCTGGACCGGCAGAACCTCGAGAAGGACCGCACGCCGATCCTTCTGGAATACCGCGACGGCCGATTGGACGGCGTGACGGTCGAGGCGCGGCATGCCGAGACGCATGTCCGGAAGGAGCGCGTCTTCTCGCTGACGGCGCGGGAGGTGCTGCGGCTGTTCGAGCGGGCGAACGGTGCCCCCGGCCGGTTCCGGTCCACCGAAGCGGCGTTCGACAATCTCGCGGTCTCGCTCTTCGCTTTCAGCCGGGTCTCACCGGACGGCAAGGTTCAGGCGGTGCGGGAGGACGACCCGGATTTCACGGGGCGCTCCGTGACCCTGCGCCGGGAGCCCTATCGGCCCGCGAACGAGATGGACCGGTTCGTCACGGCGTCGTTCGAGTGACGGAGCGGGCTTGCCGGTACTGCTCTTTCCCCTTGAGCGGCTGGCTTCATACCTCTGCTTTGACAAGCAGACGGCGTCCCTCTCCCCCTTGTGGGGAGAGGGCAGGAGTGGGGGTGGCGCCGCTAGCCTCTGCCCGTCGAGGGTCACCCAACCACCCCCACCTCCAACTCCTCGCCACAAGGGGGAGGAGGGGAGGACAGCGCATCCCCCGACATGCGGGAATGCCGTAGCCGCACACGGGACGAGGGAGAGAAGAAGCGGTCAGCGCGGACGGCGCTGCGGCGGCTTCTTGCCGGCTTCGCGTTCGTGGCGGGCGGCGCGGGGGCTCTTGAAGCCCTTCGGGCCCTCGGCCTCGCGGTCGGGCTCGCCGCCGAGCAGCGCCTCGACCTGGATTTCCGGCGAGCCGTTCTTGGCGAAGGTGGCGGCGAAGCGCGAGGCGGCGCCGCCTCGGATCTCGAACTTGGTCTCCCGGTCGAAGATGCGGATGGCGCCGATCTCCTGGCGGCCGATATTGCCGCGACGGGTCAGCATCGGCAGGAGGCGGCGCGGATCGGCGTTGTCGCGCCGGCCGAGATTGAGCCGGAACCAGACCGAGGGGCCTTCCGCATCGATCCGCGCCGAATCGGCCGGGTCGTAGACCTTGCGCTCCTTGCGCTCGGGGCCGGCACCCGGATCGGTGACGTCCTCGGGCTCGGGCAGGCGGGCGCGGTAGATCTTGGCGAGGGCGGCGGCGAGTTCCTGCGGCGTGCGCTGGGCGAGCAGCGCCTCGCCCATGGCGAGGTCTTCCTCGGCCGGTGTCTCGGTGAAGAGCGGGTCCTGCCACATGCGCTCGCCGTCGAGGCGACGGATCTCGTCGGCCGTGGGCGGGGCGGCCCATTCGGCATTGACCTTGGCGATGGCGAACATCTGCTCGGCGCGGCGGCGCTTGGAGGCCGGGATCAGCAGGACGCTGGTGCCCTTGCGGCCCGCGCGCCCTGTCCGGCCGGAGCGGTGCTGCAGCACCTCGGCGTCGTGCGGCAGGTCGGCATGGATGACGAGGCTCACGGTCGGCAGGTCGATGCCGCGGGCCGCGACGTCGGTGGCGACGCAGACCTTGGCGCGGCCGTCGCGGAGGGCCTGGAGCGCGGCGTTGCGCTCGCCCTGGCCGAGTTCGCCCGACAGGGCCACCGCCGAGAAGCCGCGCTCGGTGAGCACCGCCTGGAGGTGCCGCACGGCGTTGCGGGTGTTGCAGAAGACGATGGCGGTGGGCGCATCGGTGTAGCGCAGGGTGTTGACCACCACATGCTCGATCTCGCGCGGCACCACCCGCACGGCGCGGTAGGTGATGTCGGTATGGCCGCGCTCCTGGCCCTTCACGGCGATGCGCAGGGCGTCGTTCTGGTAGCGCTCGGCCAGACTCGCGATCGCCTTCGGCAGGGTCGCGGAGAAGAGCAGCGTGCGCCGCTCCTTCGGGGTCACCGAGAGGATGAATTCGAGGTCGTCCCGGAAGCCGAGATCGAGCATCTCGTCGGCCTCGTCGAGGACGGCGACGCGCAGGTTCTGGGTGGCGAGGTTGCGCCGCTCCAGATGGTCGCGCAGGCGGCCCGGCGTGCCGACGACGATATGGGCGCCCTCGGCGAGGGCCCGGCTCTCGCGGCGCGGGTCCATGCCGCCGACGCAGGCGATGACGCGGGCGCCGGTCTCGGCATAGAGCCATTCGAGCTCGCGCTGGACCTGAAGCGCGAGTTCGCGCGTCGGGGCGATGACCAGGGCCAGGGGCGGACCGGCCGGCTCCAGCCGTTCGGCATCGCCCAGAAGCGTCTCGGCGAAGGCGAGGCCATAGGCCACGGTCTTGCCGGAGCCGGTCTGGGCCGAGACGAGGAGGTCGCGGCCCTGGGCCGCCGCCTCGATCACGGCACTCTGGACGGGGGTCGGGTCTTCGTAGTTGCGGGCCTCGAGCGCTCGGACGAGCGGGGCCGGCAGGGTAGGAAAGGGCACGGGGCAGAGGCCTTGCAGGCAGACAAGGCAAACCCTGCGGATTCGAGTCACCCTGAGTGGCGACGTCGCTTCATCCGGTCGTGGGTCCGGCCTCGTTCGGTTACGGAGAGGTCGCTTCTAGCGGCAATACCGCCCCGACGCCACGCCCCATGCTGCAATGCTTCCAAGCGTGGTTTGCGTATATCCGAAAGTGCGTGCCCGCCGGTCCTCCCGTCGTCTGGCCGTTCTCCGTCCTGATCGGCTATCCTCTCCCGGTCGTCGGCCCCCGGGCAGGAACCGTGGATGCAGGAACCGTAGATGGACGTGCTCGTCATCGGCGCTGGAATCGTCGGGCTCGCGGTGGCGCGGGTCCTCGGCCGGCGCGGGCATTCGGTCGTCGTCGCAGAATCCGAGGGCGCGATCGGGACCGGCGTGTCCTCGCGCAGTTCGGAGGTGATCCATGGCGGGATGTACTACCCCGCCGGCTCCTCTCGCGCGCGGCACTGCACGCGGGGCCGGCGGATGCTCTACGAGTTCTGCCGGAGCCACGGCGTGCCCCATGCGCGGCCGGGCAAGCTCATCGTCGCCACCTCCGAGAACGAGCGGGCCACCCTGGAGGGAATCGCCGAGCGCGGCCGGGCCAACGGCGTCGAGGGCCTCGTTCTTCTGGAGGGTCGGGAGGCCCGTGCGCTGGAGCCGAACCTCGCCTGCATCGCGGCCTTGCATTCGCCCGAGACCGGCATCGTCGACAGCCATGCCGTGATGCTGGCCCTGCAGGGCGACATCGAGGATGCGGGCGGGGCCATCGCCTTTCACAGCCCGGTCGGGGCGATCCGGCGCGATGACGGGGGCTGGCGGGTCGAGGTCTGCGGTGATGAACTGTCCTTCGATGCCGTCGTCAACGCCGCCGGCCTCGGCGCGCAAGCGGTGGCGCGGGCGGTCGAGCCTTATCCGCCCGCGCGGATCCCGAGGCAGGTCCTCGCCAAGGGCAGCTATTTCGGCTGCCTCGGCCGCCCGGCCTTCTCGCGGCTTATCTATCCCGCCCCGATGGAAGGGGGCCTCGGCATCCATCTCACCCTCGATCTGGCCGGTCGGATGCGGTTTGGGCCGGACGTGGAATGGGTGGAGGTGCCGGATTACGTCGTCGATCCAGGCCGCGCCGAGGCCTTTACCCACGCCATCCGGCGCTACTGGCCGGGGCTGCCCGATCATGCGCTGACGCCGGATTACGCAGGCATCCGCCCCAAACTCACCGGACGGGGCGAGCCGGCGGCGGATTTCGTCGTCGACGGACCGGCCGAGCACGGCCTGCCGCACCTCGTCCACCTGTTCGGCATCGAGAGCCCCGGGCTGACCTCGAGCCTGTCGCTGGCCGAGGAGGTGGCGGATCGGCTGGTCGGGGCCGAGGCGTGAGGGCCACGGGATTCATCAATCCGCTCGGCGGATGTTCCCTCGATCCGAGAGGGTTTGGCATAAGTCGCAACGCGCTCCCTCTCCTGGAAGGAGAGGGGACCTGCGCATCCCGCGCGATGTGTGACAATCGTAGGCTTGAGGGCGGGGCGTCGGCCTGTTGACACTCCTGCTGGGCGTCGCGATCTTTCGGACATTCAGTGTCGGGCCTGACGCCATGACCGAGATCCAATTCGTCGCCTTTGTGGTGACCCCGCTCCTGGCCCTCGCCGTCGGCGGGGGCGTGGCATTGTGGGCCCGCCATTGGGCGTAGGGCGCGCCCCCTCCAATCAGCCGCCGAAACGTTCGGTCCTGATACGGCCCGGTTCGAGCCCGGCATCGACCAGCAGGTCCGCCGCGTTTCCGACGAAGGCGTTTCCGCCGCAGATATAGACGTGGCGCGGAGCACCGAGCCGGTCCAGGGCGTCGCCGATCATCGCCCCGTCGACGCGGCGGCCACCGGCCCGCGTCAGGTTCAGCATCAGGTCGAAATGCGGCTCGTCGCGTGCGCGAAGGGCCAGTTCCTCCGCGGCGATCGTCTCGGCCGCATCGCGCACCGAGTACAGCAGCAGGGCGGGTACCTCGGGCGCGGCCGCCGCGCGATGGCGCAGCATCGCCAGCAGCGGCACCACGCCGGAGCCGCCGCCCACGAGGAGGAGGGGGCCGCCATCCTCCGGGCGCCAGACGAACGAGCCGCCGATGGGGCCGCGCAGCTCGATCGTGTCGCCGATCTCCGCCACGGAATCGAAGAAGCCCGAAACCTCGCCATCGGGCAGGCCCTCGATCATCAGTTCGATCGCGCCGTCCGCGCCCGGCGCCGAGGCGATGGAGTAGCTGCGCTGGGCCTGGTAGCCGTCGGGAGCCGTCAGGCGCACGTCCACATGCTGCCCGGCCAGCATCGGCCGGTCGAAATCGATCCGGAACCGGTAGCTCTTCACCCGCCGCGTCACCGGTTCGATGGCAAGGAGCGTGGCGGTCTGCCAGGGGAGGGGCCGCGCGGTGGGATCAATCACCGGTGAAGCGCTGCTCGCGCCAGGGATCGCCGTACATGTGGTAGCCGCGCAATTCCCAGAAACCGCCCTCGTCCTTCCTGGTGAAGCGCAGGCCCTTCACCCATTTGGCGCTCTTCCAGAAATACAGATGCGGCACGAGGAGTCGGGCCGGGCCGCCGTGATCGGGCTCGATCGGCTTGCCCTCGTAATGGGTCGCCACCATCGCCTTGGGGCCGGCGAGATCGGCCACCGGCACGTTGGTGGTGTAGTCGTCATAGCCTTCCGCGAGCAGGAACTCGGTGGGGGCCGAGATCCCGGCGGCGGCGAGGATGTCGTCGATGCTGACGCCTTCCCAGCCCGTGTCGAACTTGGACCATTTCGTCACGCAATGGATGTCGCCGCGCCAGGAGGTCCGGGGGAGGGCGGAGAATTCCGCCCAGTTCCAGCTCTTCAGGGGCCGCGAGCCTTCGCGCAGGGTGAAGCTCCAGCTCTCCATGTCGATGCGCGGATTCGGACCGATCTGCAGGACCGGAAAGTCCTGTTCGAGATACTGGCCCGGAGGAAGCCGCTCGCCCGTCGCTTCCGGCGGCCGTCGTCCCGTGAAACCGCGTGTCGCCATGCCCGTCTCCGTCCGCGCGCTTGCGTCCCCGTCCGTCTTCGAGCTTCGGCCCGAGCGGGTCAAGCCGCGCCGGGACGATCACCCTAAGCAGGTTTGGCAGACGTGGCCGCCGGTTCTGCGACAAGAACCTGCTCAGTCCTGCAGACGTCCCGGCAGGATACCCTCGGCGACGAACAGGATTCCTTCCGGCCGGTACGTGATGGTCGCGGTGCCGTCGATTTCCTGGGCGAAGGCGCGCTCGATCAGCCGCGAGCCGAACCCCGTCCGCGTCGGCACCGCCACCGGCGGCCCGCCCGTTTCCTGCCAGGTGACGCGGAAGTCGTGCGGCGCGCTGCCGTCGAGAAGGCTCCAGGACAGCCGGACCCGCCCGGTATCGTTCGACAGGGCGCCGTATTTCACCGCGTTGGTGGCGAGTTCGTGCAGCGCCATCGCCAAGGCCAGGGCGCCGCGCGGCGGCAGCCTGATCTCGCCGCCGTCGAGGTCGACGCGCTCGCGGCCCTCGCTCTGGAACGGGGTGAGCGCGCGGTCCGCGATATCGGCGATGGAGACGCTGTCCCAGGCCTCCTCGGTCAGGACGTCGTTCGCCGCGGCCAGGGACACCACCCGCGCTTCGAGGGATCGGCCCGCCTCTTCGAGGGAGGGCGCGGTGCGCAGGGTCTGCCGGATGATCGACTGGATGAGCGTCAGGGTGTTCTTGACCCGATGGGTCAACTCGCCCGCGAGCAGGCTGCGATACTCCTCTGCATGCTTGCGCTCGGTGATGTCGAGGGAGATGCCGGCCATGCTGAGGGGCGTTCCATCGGCGCGGTAGAAGGTCTGGCCGCGGATATGGACCCAGCGCAGGTCGCCGGACGGCGCGATCACCCGATACTCGATGTCGTAATCGACGTTCCGCTCGATGCAGCGGCGCACCTCTGCCAGCATCCGTTCGCGGTCGCCGGAATGGATCGTGGCGAGCAACTCGTCGTAGCTGAGCGGCGCGTCGGCATCCCGCCCGAAATTCATCCGAAAATGATCCGACGTCTCCAGCGTCATGTCGACGAGATCGAGGGTCCAGGAACCGAGCCGGCCGGCACTGAGCGCGAAACGCAGGTTGGTCTCGCTGCGGCGAAGCTCCTGTCTCCGGCGCTCGACCTCGGTCTCCAGGGCATCGCGGTCCTCCTGCAGCCGGACGAGGCGGTCCCGCTCCAGCGTCACGTCGAGCTGTGAGGCGAAGAAGTAGGCGACCCGGCGATTCGAATCAAAGACCGGCGCGATGAGAAGCCGGTTCCAGAAGACGTCGCCGTTCTTGCGATGGTTGAGAAGGTCGATCTCGATCGGGACGCCTTTGGCGATGGCTTCGCGAATGCGGGCGACATCCGCCGGGTCCGTCAGGGGGCCTTGCAGGAACCGGCAGTTGCGGCCGAGGACCTCTTCGCGCGAGAAACCCGTGGCCCGCTCGAACGCGGTATTCACGAACACGACCGGCATGTCGGGCTGGTTGGGGTCGGCGATGACCATCGGCATCCGCGTCGCGCGCAAGGCCGCGGCGAAGGGATCGGGCCCGTCGACGGTACGGGCGATTTCCGAGGCGATCCGATCCTGTTCGGAAACTCGGATCACCGCGCGACGTCCAGGATGATCGAATGCCTCACGCGTCGCCTCGACATACAACCGGACCCGTTCGCCAAAAAGCGATTCGGACAGGATTCGTTGTACGCCCGAGCAAAGAACAGGCAAGGCTTCATCTCGACTTATCGGTCGGCGCGAGCGAGATGACTTCGCGAAACATTGATTTCGCCCCGTCTAATGTATGTTTGCATACATTCGTCGAGGTCTTGGTCGTGGTGTGTCGAACCGCGTCGGGATCGCCACGGTCGACGATTCTCCGACCCTTCAAACGCGGAACGCCCGCCACGGTCGAACCGGGCGGGCGTCCTCGACGATCGGAAAGTGGGGTTTCAGCAGCCCTTGGCGGCGTCCGCGGCTGTGGGCTTGCCGTCCTGCTGCTTGGCGACGTCGGACGCCGAGGTCGCCGTGTTGGCGCCGACATTGTTCATGGCGCCGACGGTGCCGGGCGACTCGGCCTTCGCGCCGGGGCTCACGTTGCCGGTGGCGGCAGGATCGACCTTCGAGCTCTTGTCGTTCATGGCCGCTTTCCCGTCCGCCGTGGAGCCGGTCGCGCAGGGGGCGGCGATGGCCATTGCCGAGCTGAGCATCACGATGGCGCCGGCGCCGACGAGCTTGGAAATCTGTCGCATCTATTCCTCCAGGAAGTAGTTCTGCCCTCACAACGGGAGCGGGGCTTCATTCGTTCCCCTGTTTTTCTGAATCGTCCCGGTCATGGAAAGACAAATTTCCATAGGCGGGAAAGGACAAGCTTATCGGTCAGGTGGTGCGGTGCGCCGTTGTTTGCGCTCTTCGTTTTGCGCTGCACAAGATCGTCGGCGCGGAAGATCTATTGGCGGGATTGTCAATGCGGTGCGACATTGGTCGCATGATCCATTTCGCCGATGGCGACGGTGAGAACATCCGTGAGGAGCGCGGCGAGACGCTCCACGGCCGGGTCGGACCTCGTCCGAGCCTCGAGCAGGTGAAGGGAGAGAGACGGCAGCCGGGGCAGGCCGGACTCCTCCTGGTCGAGCGCCGTGAGCGCGGCGGGCAGGCCGTGGGGTGTGCGGACGGTCAGGCCGAGACCCGCCGAGACGGCGGCCCACAGGCCCGCGAGACCCGGACTGCTGAACGAGATCCGCCAGGGGATCGCCGCCGCGTCGAGGGCGTTCAGGGCGGCGTGCCTGAAAATGCAGGGCGATCCGAATAGGACCAGGGGGATTGGGTGGTCGGTGCCCGGCGTGACGCCGCGACGCGGTCCGATCCAGGCCATCGGCAGGGTTCCGATGACGGCGCCGTCCCGCTCGCCCCCGTCCTCGTCCCAGAGGAGCGCGAGGTCGAGCTGGCCCTCGTCCAGGCGCGAACGCAGGGTCGCGTTCCGGTCCACATGCGCGTCGATCCTGACGCCGGGATGCAGGCGCGCGAAGCGCCCGAGGGTCTCCGGAAGCCAGGTCTCGGCGAAATCCTGCGGCAGGCCGATCCGGACCCTGCCCGTGAGGGCTGGCGAGCCGAGGGCGTTCACGGCGGCATCGTTCAGGTCGAGCAGCCTGCGGGCATAGCCCAGTAGCATCTCACCCGCTTCGGTGAGGACGAGCCCGCGCCCGTGCTTCTGCACGAGTTGCTGGCCGACCTGGTCCTCCAGCTTGCGCAATTGCAGGCTGATCGCCGACGGCGAGCGGCCGAGCCGTGACGCCGCCCTGGCGAAGCTGCCGAGCTCGATCCCGGTCACGAAGGACCGCAACACGTCCATGTCGAGGTTGACCGGCAGAGACATTGAGTTTTGCCAAACGATCGGTTCGGAATTACGAGATTTTCCAAGCGATCCTGTCGCGGCATGCTCATCTCGTCAATCGCGGATCCTTCGCGATGGAGCGAGGAGAAGAGCGTCATGCCGTTCGTGAATGTGACAATCGCAGGGTCGGGCATCGGGGCGGATCGGGTCGGCCGCCTGCAGAGCGGAGTGACGGCGCTCATGGCCGACATTCTGGGAAAGAACCCGGATCTCACGGCCGTGCTCGTCGAGGAGGTGCCCGCGTCCGGCTGGCAGGTGGGAGGGCGGCCGGTCGAAGTCGCGGCGCATGTCCAGGCGGCCATCACCGCCGGCACCAACGACGCCGAGGAGAAGGCCCGCTTCATCGCCGAGGCCAACGCCCTGCTGCATCGGGTGCTCGGTGAGGCCTTGCCGCTCGCCACCTACGTGGTGGTCCAGGAGATCGCGGCCGATGCCTGGGGCTACGACGGCCTGACGCAGGAGCACCGGCGGCTTACGCGCTAAAAGCGCGCCTGCCGGAACGGTACGGGTTCGGACAATCGCGATATCGACGAGGTCGTTCTGTCGGCGTTCACCTGCGGCGCCCTAAATGGACACGGTAGAGGTCTACGTCGGCCTCACTGTCGCGTCGAACGAGACCGTGGTGGCACTCCAGTGTCCGTCGGCCGCGTCACTCGCGGCGTAGGACACTCGAGAAGTGATGTCTGCAGCCCCGTGAA
Organism: Methylobacterium bullatum; assembly: GCF_014845095.1. GTDB lineage: Bacteria > Pseudomonadota > Alphaproteobacteria > Rhizobiales > Beijerinckiaceae > Methylobacterium > Methylobacterium bullatum. The sequence continues at coordinate 11,195 of NZ_NKUG01000127.1, forward strand.
GATCGCCCTCCTCGCTCACCTGAAATACCCCATCGCCCAGCCCTTCTCCGGAGGGCTCGAGATGCACACGCATCTGCTCGCGAGCACCCTGCGTGCCCGCGGCCACAGCGTGACGCTCTACGCGTCCGAAGGGTCGGACGCGCGTGGCTGCCTCAAGGCGGTCTGCCCGCCCACGGGCAGTGCCGTCGACGACGAGTCCGGACTGCGGATCGACCGCGCCGAACTCGCCGCCTACGAGGCGATGGTGGCGGATGTGGCGCGCGGCGACTTCGACATCATCCACAACAACAGCCTGCATTACTTGCCGTTGCTGCGCGCCCGCGATCTCGGCGCGCCGATGGTGACGGCGTTGCATACGCCGCCCTTCGAGCCCTTCGTGCGCGGCGTGAAGGCGCGGGCGGACGACATGACCTTCGCCGCCGTCTCGGAATCGCTGGCGCGCGAGTGGCTGCCCTTCCTCGACGAGCCGCTGGTGATCGGCAACGGCATCGATCTCGACGCCTTCGCCTATTCGCCCGTCCCCAAGGGCGAGCCCCATGCGATCTGGATGGGACGCCTCGTGCCCGAGAAGGGGCCGCATCTGGCCATCGACGCCGCCCGCGTCGCCGGCATCCCCCTGAAATTCGCCGGTCCGCAGAGCAACCGCGCCTATTGGGACGCCGAGATCGCCCCCCGCCTCGGCCCGGACATCACCTATCTCGGCCATCTCGGCCATGCCGAACTCGCCCGCCGCGTCGGCGAGGCCCATGTGGCCCTATGCACGCCGCGATGGGAGGAGCCGTTCGGCCTCGTCCTGGCCGAGTTCCTGGCCTGCGGCACGCCGGTGGCGGCCTTCGCCCGCGGCGCCATCCCCGACATCCTGGACGAGACGTCGGGCGTTCTGGCCCAGGCCGACGATCCGGTGGATCTCGGGCGGGCGCTGTCCCGCGCCATCCGCCTCGACCGGCACGATTGCCGCCGCCGGGCCGAGCACCTCTTCGACGCCGACACCATGACCGACCGCTACGAGGCGATGTACCATGCCGAAATCCGCCGCTGGTCGACCCCCGTCTCCGTCCGTCCGGTCCCGGCCGGCGCTCGCGCACCCCTGCTCGACAATGCGTAACAGCCCGCTTTCCCTCGGCCGGGCCGTCGTCTGCGTCCCCGCCCGCAACGAAGCCGAGGTGATGCCGCGCCTCGTGCGCTCCCTCGACCGGCAGATCGGTTCGGGAGACGGCGCGCTGCTGCGCGTCGTGATCCTGGCCAACAATTGCACCGACGAAACCGTGTCGCTGATCCGCGAGATGGAGCGCAACGGTGAGACCCGCCATCTCGACCTCCGGGTGATCGAGGCCGTGGTGCCGCGCGAGGTGGCCCATGTGGGCACGGCCCGCCGGATGGCGCTCGATGCCGGGGCCGACTGGCTCGACGCCGATGGTGTGCAGGATGCCGTCCTCCTCAGCACCGATGCCGACGCCGTCGCCGCGCCCGGCTGGGCCCGCGCCAATCTGGCGGCCCTGGAGCATGCCGAACTCGTGGGCGGCCGCCTCGTCATCGAGACGGAGGAGAGCGAGAACCGGGACCCGGAGATCCACGCGCTGCATCGCCGGATCGAACAATACTGGGTCGCGGTGCGCGCCCTCGAAGAGGCCATCGATCCCCCCGCCCACGATCCGGCGCCCCGCCACGGCGACCATGTGGCGGCGAGCCTGGCGCTGCGCGCCGCGCTCTACCGCGAGGTCGGCGGGCTGCCCGCGATTCCCTGCGGCGAGGACAACGCGCTGGTCGCCAAGGTCCGCCTCGCGGGTGGCCGCGTGCGCCATTGCCCCCGTGTCTCGATCTCCGTCTCCGATCGCGGCACCGGCCGCGTCACCGGCGGGATGGCCACCGAGATGGCCCGCCGCGCCCGCGTCGTCGCGGGCGAGGAGGATTACCTCCTGCCGCCGGCGAGCCATTGGCTCGCCGTGATCGAGCGCCAGCGCGCGTTCCGCCTCGCCTGGAGCGCCAAGGGCGGCCCGGAAGCCGGGCTGCGGGCGCTCGGAATCTCGGCCGAGGACATCGCCGCCATCGATCCGGGCTCTTGCGTCAACGCCATCGCCTTCGCCGAGCGCGTGGGCGAACGGGTCGGCGAGATCGCGCCCGAGCCGGCGCACGTGCCCCTCGACGAGGCCATCGCGGGGCTCGACGCCTTGCTCGCCCGGCTGATCGACAGGCCCAGGGCCCGCGTCGCGTGAGCGAGGCGGCGGCGCACCGGCGTCCCGTCGGCTACTACGTCCATCATCAGGGCGCCGGTCACTGGCAGCGGGCGAATCTCATCGCCGCCCGCCTGGACCGGCCCGTGACCCTCATCGGCACCCTGGCCGACATCGACACCTCGACCGCCAACGGCGCGATCCTCGACCTGCCCGACGACCGGCTCACCGGATTCGACGGCCAGGACGGCGAGGCGATCCGGCCGGACTGCTTCCACTATGTCCCCGTGGGGATCGACCGCATCCGCGCCCGGATGGGGAGGCTAGCCGCCTGGATGGCCGAGCACGATCCGGCCCTGCTCATCGTCGACGTGTCGGTGGAGGTGACGCTCCTCGCGCGGCTCCTGTCGGTGCCGACCGTGGTGGTGCGCCTGGCCGGAAACCGCACCGATATTCCGCATCTCGAAGGGTTCCGCTCGGCCGAGCGCCTGCTGGCCTTCAACCCCCCCGAGATCGAAACGGCCGGAACGCCCGATTGGGTGCGGGCGAAGACCCTCTATGCCGGCTTCCTGGCCGATGCCCCCAAGGCAAGCGCGCCCGATGACGGCTCCATCGTGGTGATCTACGGGCGGGGCGGGACCGGCGGCTCGGCCTCCGACCTCGCGGCGGCGGCCCGCGCCGTCCCCGACCGGCAGTGGCACGTGCTCGGTCCGGTGGAGCCTCTCGCGACCGACGCCCCGCCGAACCTGCATCTCCACGGCTGGGTCGCCGAGACCGGCCCCTATCTCGACCGTGCCGCCCTCGTGGTCGGTGGCGGCGGCGACGGCGTCGTCGCGGCGGTGGCGACACGGGCCAAGCGCTTCCTCTGCCTGCCGGAACCCCGTGCCTTCGACGAACAGACGGCGAAAGCGGAATCCCTGGCGGCTCTCGGCGCGGCTATCGTCCGCACCGCATGGCCGGACGCCTCGGACTGGCCGGCATTGATCCAGGCGGGCCTCGCGCTGGATCCGTCAGTGATCGGCGGGTTGGTGCAGGCCGACGCCATCGGTCGCACGGTTGCGATCATCGAAGAGGTCATCGCGGGCATCGAGCGCCGACGCGCGCCTTGGGTCTAGCGCCCGTTTGAGGCGCTGTTCCAAGCCTTTACCTCATCCTGAGGTGCCGCGGAGCGGCCTCGAAGGAGGCTTCCAGGGATCGCATCGACCACTGGAGGGCTCCTTCGAGGCCTTCGCTGCGCGCCGGCACCTCAGGATGAGGTGGATTGGTGGGATGAACCAGCCCTCGACGTCTGAAAGCAAAGCCGCCAGCGGTTCTGCACCAATACCTAAAAAGGCCGGTCCAGCGGCACCCGCGCGGCGTCCATCTCGTCCACTGTCGGCATGCGCAGGATCGTCGGCGCCTCGCGCCAGGTCGGCGGCAGCAATCCCAGCCGCGCGAAGGCATCGAGCCAGCCATCCATGGGCCAGAGCCCGTGGCGGGCGTGGAAGCGGGTAGCGTTGGCGATGATGTCGGAAAAATGCTGGAGCGGCGGGTCGAAGGCCCCGTGATACTGGTGGAAGGCGTGGCCGCCCGCGCTGAACAGGATCGGGATGCCGGCGGCATCGGCCCGGAAGGCGAGGTCGGTATCCTCGGCGCCGTAGCCGTCGAAGGCCTCGTCGAACCCGCCGATCCGGTCGAAGGTCGTGGCCCGGACACCGAAGGCGAGGGACCAGAACAGGCCGGGATTGTCGGTGCGGGCGAGGCCCGCTGCCGGGAAGCTGCGCACCGGATGGGTATGCCCCACGGCGCGCAACCCCGCCTCGGTCCAGCCATCGTCGACGGCCCGCGCCGGCAGGTAGCTCACCTCGCAGCAGATCAGCCCATCGGCTCGCCCAAGATCCCCGTCGAGGCTCGCGACGAGATCGCCCGAGGGAATGCAATCCACATCGAGGAAGATCAGGTGATCGCCGCAGGCCGCGCGGCGCCCGGCGTTGCGGGCACTGGCCAGGGGCAGGCCCGTGCTCGGCAGGTCGATGCGGCGGATGGGAAAGCCGTGATCGGGGAGGGGGGCGGGGTTAGCCCCCATCTCCACCACGATGCATTCGGCCGGATGCGTACCCCGGCCGAGCCCTTCGAGCAGGCGCGCCAGATGCGCGTCGCGGCCCTTGTTCAGCGTGATGACGGTCGTGCTCATGCGGCGTCCGCCGGCATCGCGACGAAGATCTCGTAGGGGCCGAGGAAGCGCGCGATCATCTCCGGCGCGAGGCGGAACCCCGTCGGGTCGTCGGAAATGAGGTCGGTGGTCTGCGAGCGATGCGCCGCCACGGCCCGCGCCTTCGCCTCCACATGCTTGCCGACATCGAGGCGGTAGCCCGACGGAGGAGCGCCGACCTCCGTGCCCTGCGGCAGGGTCCAGCCCCAGACCGGATAGGCGAAGGCCTTCGTCGCGCCGAGCTTCGGCTGGGCCAGCCGCACGATGGCGGCCGCCGCCTGATGATCGCAATGGGGATCGTGCGCCCAGGTCACGCAGACCGCGCCGGCCCCGCTCTCTTTGGCCACGGACGCCACCACATCCGCCGCCGCCTGCGCCTCGGGGCCGCGGCTCGGCACCCCCGCATCGGGCAGGCGCAGGAACGTGACGTTGGCGGGGGCGAGGCCGAGCGCCGCCACCGCTTCCAGTGTCTCCTCCTCGCGCAGCGCCCGCAGGCGGAGCGGCGGATAGAGGGCGGAATGGGTGTGCGAGCCGCAGCCGTCGCTGACGATCACGAGCCGCACCTCTCGCCCGCGTGCGCAGGCCTCGGCGATCAGGCCCCCGCATCCGAGGCTCTCGTCATCCGGGTGCGGGGCGACGACGACGAGCCCGCCACCATCGGTGAGGGCATCGAGATCCGCCACGGGGAGATTCTCGGCGGCGGTGAGAAAGGCGTCGGCATGCATGGAAGCGAGGAGTCCCTGAGAAAGGATGGCAGCGCCATCGCCATGATTGTCCGAACCCGTTTCCTGACCCTACGGCATTCACACGTGTCGCGGGCTGCTCCGCCCCGCCCTCCTCCCCCTTGTGGGGAGGAGTTGGAGGTGGGGG
>NZ_NKUG01000128.1 GCF_014845095.1 Methylobacterium bullatum
ACCCCGAACTGCCCCGGCCCGCGCCGCCGGACGAGGCCTCCACCGAAAGCTCGTCCAGCCGCACCGCGGTCTGCGCCCACGCGCTCGAGGGCGACCCGATGCCAGCGAGACCTAGCGAGGCGATGCCGACCGCGGAGTAACTCAGGGTTGTTGCCAGTTTCGAGACGCGCTTACGCACCGTTGCATTCCCGTTTTTGCGACAAGCATGCGAGTTTTTGGCTCGGAGCCAGCGTTTTATAATTTATGAATCTATGGATCGACTTTGTGTATACTAAATCGAATAATTTATTACATGAAATTCAGCAAGGACTGCGAAGTGCTTGCTGGGCTGTCGTGCTTCCAAGGCAACAAAAACGAATTATTCTAAAGAAAAAGACGCCCGATTTGACGTGAGTCCTCGACGCCCCTGGCCATCAGGTCCGGGCAGGGGGAGCCACGATGCGGACCCATCGAATGGGGCGGGGCGTCAGGAGACCTTGCGGCGCGAGAGCTTGCGAGCCCGCGTCATCCGCGTCGCGGCGTGGAAATCGTCCGGCTTGGTGCGCACCCAGGCGAGGAAGCCGCTGATTTCGGGGTCGGCCCGCAGAACCTCGATATCGGCCAGACGCCGGGCGATCTCGGCCTCGCTGTAGCGGGCGTGGATCGCCGAATGGCAGATCTGGTGCAGGCGGACGGTGCCGGCCTTGGCGCCGCCCTTCAGCTTGGGCGTGAGGTGGTGCAGGCTCGACTTGGCGCGCGGCGGGATCGGCCGTTCGCAGAGCGGGCAGATCGCGGGACCGGCTGGCCGGCCCGCGGTCTCCTCGTCCTCCCGCCATTGCCGGGCGCGTCGTCCCAAATTCCCGTCTCCCATCCTGCAGGTATCAACGCGGCAGCGCCGGACTGGGCTCGGCACTCCTGACGGGACGGAACGTCGCTTCCGCCTCCGCGTCGCGCTGGCCGAGGAGCGAGACGTGATCGCCCGGCACGGCGACGAACCGCGCCCTGGTGCCGGCGAGGGCAGCGAGGTCGCGCCCATGCGCCACCGGAATCACGGGGTCGCCGGTGCCATGGACGATGAGGATGCGCCCCGCCGCCTCGCCGATGCGGCGATCCGAGCGCCAGGTATCGCGCAGGAGCAGCCGGGGCAGCAGAGGGAAGTGTTCGCCGACGAGGCGGGTGAGGGAGACGAAGGGCGCTTCGAGATAGAGGCCGAGATGCGGCTCGCGCGCGGCCACGGCCACGGCCACCGCCGCCCCCATGGAATGGCCGTGGAGCAGGATCGGTGCGTCCGGGGCGCGGTCTCGCACGAAGCGGTAGGCGGCCAGCCCGTCCTCGATGAGGCCCGCCTCGCTCGGTGAGCCGGTGGAGCCCGGATAGCCGCGATAGGCGATAGCGAGGGTGCCCCAGCCGGCGGCGCGCCAGACCCCGTTCGAGAACCGCGCGGCATGCGGCTCGGGCAGCGAGCCGTTGCCGTGGAAGGTCAGCACCACGCCGCGTCCGGGTTCCGGCGCCCGCCACAGGCCGTAGAGGCGGTGGCCGTCGGACGTGGTCAGCGTGACCGCCTCCGTCCCGGCCGGCACCCCGCGCTCGCCCTCGCCGAAACCGGCCCCGAAAGCGCCGGGATAGATGAGATGACGCTGGAACAGGAACAGGGCGCCGAGGGCCGAGGCGGTAAGCCCGAGGGCGAGGAACAGGAGGACGCGGAGCAGGGTCATGCGGGGCGGGCTTGGCTCACGGAAGAGTGGACGAGAAGCGCCGTCGGGGACGGTGCGCTGTTGAGACCACCACTTTATCGTGTCATGCGCACGAAGCATCCCGCGTTGCGACAGTGCCGCGCGGGGGTGCGCACGGAGGGAAGGCCGGGATCGTCACCCGCCGCCGCCCGTCCGTCGGTCCGAGGCTCCATCGGGGGTGAGATGTCGTCAGAGCTTCCGCCAAGCCAGGTTCGCGCCGCGACCCTTCCGGTCGGCCCGAGCGCGAACTTCCTGCTGATCGCCCTGATCTTCCTCGGGACCGGCCTCGCCATCGGCACCGGCGTCGTGGAGGGGTCCGGCGCGGCCTTCGTCTTCGTGATGGCGGGCTGGCTGCTCAGCCTGTGCCTGCACGAATTCGGCCATGCCTTCGTCGCCTGGAAAGGGGGCGATGCGGACATCCCGCGCAGCGGCTACCTCACCCTGGACCCGCGGCTCTACGCCGACGCGCTCTCCTCCATCGTCCTGCCGCTGCTGTTCACGATCCTCGGCGGGATCGGGTTTCCCGGCGGACGCGTGTTCGTGAACACCCATCTCCTTCGCAGCAAGGTCTGGATCTCCGCCGTGTCGGCGGCCGGCCCGGCGATGAACGGCCTCGTCCTCCTCGCGCTGGCCCTGCTCTATTCCCTCACGGGCGAGGAGTCCGACACGCTGCGGGCGGTGCTGGCCGTCTCCGCCCTGTTCCAGGGCACCGCCATCATCCTCAACCTGATGCCGCTGCCGGGCCTCGACGGTTACGGCATCCTTCAGCCCTGGCTCCCCGAGCCCGTGCGCCGCGTCGCCGACCAGGCGGCCCTGCACGTCAACCTGATCCTGGCGGGGCTCTTCCTGTTCTCCAGCGCTTTCGGCCCGGCGGTGTTCCGGGTGAGCCTCCTCCTCATCGGCCTTCTCGGCATCGAGATCGTGGATGCGCGCGTCGGCTACGGCCTGATCCGTCTCTGGTAAGGCGTCCGCGCCCGGCCTATGAGGCAGGGAGGGCGGTGCGGCCCACGGAGACGGCAATGGCCCTGAAGACGACGTTCGTGGTCCAGACCTTCGTGATCAAGCGCAAGCGCCTCGTGCCCGGTGACCGCGAAGTGGCGCCAACGGAGAGCGGTGCGCTGAAGAAGGCGGAGGCCATGTCCGGCCGCATGCCCGGCACCGCCGCCCTGAAGGTGGTGGCCGACGACGAGACCGGCGAACTCGAAAGCGCGACGATCCTCGGCCAGTTCGGCGAGGTGCCCGACGATTTCGCCGAAAGCCTCACCGGCGGCTGACAGGCTCACGGGCGGGTGAGGGGCGGGCGCGCGTGAAAACCGCGCAGGCCGGCGGCGCCGGCAACGCACTCCCGGCTCACGCGTAGGTTTGGAGGTTCTTTCCAACCCCTGCAGCGACCGGGAGCCCCCGCCGATGAGACATAAACCCCTGCGCGAGCAGGTGATCGTGATCACGGGGGCATCGAGCGGCATCGGCCTCGCCACCGCCCGCATGGCCTCCGCGCGGGGCGCACGTGTCGTCCTCGCCGCACGGAGCGGGGATGTCCTCGCCGGACTCTGCGAGGAACTCGGAGGCCCCGGCCGGGCCGTCTCCGTCGTGGCCGATGTGGGGTTCCGCGAGGATGTCCAGGCCATCGCCGACGCTGCCATCGCCACCTTCGGCGGTTACGACACCTGGGTGAACGTCGCCGGCCTCACCGTCTACGGGCCGCTCTCGGCAATCGCCCAGGAGGACCACGAGCGGCTCATCCGGACGAACCTCTGGGGCACGGTGAACGGCTCCCTGATCGCGGTCGGGCATCTGCGCCGGCGCGGGGGAGCGCTCGTCAATGTCGGCAGCATCGCCTCCGACCTCGCTTTCCCGTTCCAGGGCCTCTACGCGACCTCGAAACACGCGGTGAAGGGCTTCACCGACACGCTGCGCATGGAGCTGATCGCGGAGGATGCGCCGGTCACCGTGACGCTGATCAAGCCCGCTTCCATCGACACCCCGCTCCCCGACCGCGCCCGCAACTACATGGACCGGCGCCCGACTCTGCCGCCGCCCATCTACCCGCCGGAGGAGGTCGCCAACGCGATCCTTCATGCGGCGGAGCATGGCCAGCGCGACATCATCGTGGGTGGCGGCGGCAAGCTGTTCGTCATGGGCAAGGACTTCGCGCCCGGCGCCTACGACCGGTTGGCCTCCGCCATCATCGCGCTCCAGCAGCGATCCGAGCCGGCGGAGCATTCCGAGGGAGCCTTGCACGCTCCGCGCGGTGCCGGCGCGGTCAGGGGCTCGCCGCCGTTTCCCGTCATGCGATCGAGCGCCTATACCCGGGCGACCCTGCATCCCCTCGTGACCCTGAGCGCGGTGGCGGGCCTGGCCGCCACCGCCGCCCTTCTCCTCGGCGGCAAGCCGTCTCCGCGAAGGCGGTCCTGAGATGGCGGGCGTGATCGACGACCGGTCCCGGCGGGATGAATCGTCCTCCACGGCGCCGGTCCGGGCGGACAGGCCGCCACGCCGCTTCCTCGACATCCCGGCCGGGCCGAGGATCGCCTACGTGGAAGCGGGGTCGGGGCCGGACCTGATCCTCGTCCACGGCGCAGTGATGACCCTGGACGACATGCGGCTCGGCCCGATGGAGGCGCTGTCGCGGCATTTCCGCGTGGTCGCCATCGACCGCCCCGGCCATGGCGAGAGCGAGCATATCCCCTTCAGCGATGCGTCGGTCTGGCGGCAGGCCGAGATCGTCCGTGAGGTCGCACGGGGCCTGGGGCTCCGGCGTCCGGTCCTCGTCGGCCATTCCTTCGGCGGGGCCGTCTGCCTCGCCTTCGGCATGGCCTATCCCGACGAGGCGGGCGGCGTGGTCGCCATCTCACCTATCTGCTTTCCCGAGCCTCGCCTCGAGCAGGTCCTGTTCGGGCCGCGCGCCAGCCCGATGGGCGGGGACGCGCTGTCCAGGATGCTCGCCGGCAGCGACGCTCTCCTGATGCCGTTGCTGTGGCGGGCCATGTTCCTGCCGCAGCCGATGCCGGCGCGTTTCGCCGCCGAATTCCCCTTCGGCCTCGCGGGCCAGTCCCGGCGCCTCGTCGCCGATGGCGAGAACGCCAACATGCTGTGGAGCGACCTCTCCCGCAGCGCGCTCGGCTACGCCACCTGCCGCGTGCCCGTGGCCATCCTGTGCGGCAGCGCCGACATCGTCACCAACCCGCTGATGCACGGGCGCCAAGCCGCGCGCCTGATCCCGGACGCGACCTTCCGATGGCTGCATGGCCTCGGCCACATGCTGCACCATTACGAGGTCGACGCGGTGGTGGAGGCGGCGCTGGACATCCAGCGCAGACGTGGAGATGAGGCGTGAATGGTGCCGCTGGGGAGCGTTGCCCGCTCATCGGCCCCCAGCCGCGACCGTCTCCCGGTCGAGGGCGTCGAGGTACGGCGCGGCCGCTTTCTCCGCCGCCGCCTCGATGGCGCGGTAATCGCGGACCAGAACCGTCCCGAAGGCCGTGAGCCGCGCGCCGCCGCCGCTCCTGCCGCCGATCTGCGCTTCGACCACCGGTCGGCCGAAGCCGGTGTTCACCGCCTCGATCAGCGTCCAGGCGCGCCGGTAGGACATGCCGAGGGCCCGGCCCGCCGCGGAGATCGAACCGTGCTCGGCGACCATTTCGAGGAGGCGGATCTTGCCGGGTCCGAGGCGGTTCCCGGGGCCGAGATCGATCCGGATGCTCAACGTCGCCATCTCACCGCCCCTCGCCGGGCCACACCCTGGAATCGTTCCGGTGAGGATCGACGATAGGCCAGGCCGTCGGGCGATCAATCCTTGAGCGACCGGTATGTTCAGATGTATATAGCGGCATGCCGGGACTTTCGTCGATGACGAGGTCGGGCGAGGATGGGGCGGGGTGGCACCGGGCCGCCTCGGCCAGCAGATCGCGGAGATACGAGCATGTTCACCTGCACCGGCTACGCATCCACCAGCGCGGAAGCGCCGCTCTCGCCCTTCACCTTCCAGCGTCGCGACCCGGGCCCCTCCGATATCGAGATCGAGATTCTGTATTGCGGGGTCTGCCACTCGGACCTGCACACCGCCCGCAACGAATGGGGCGGCACGCTCTACCCCTGCGTTCCCGGCCACGAGATCGTCGGCCGGGTGACGCGGGTCGGCGCGGAGGTCTCGGCCTTCAAGGCGGGCGACCTCGCCGGCGTCGGCTGCATGGTCGCCTCCTGTCGCGAATGCGACAGCTGCAAAGAAGGGCTGGAGCAGTATTGCGTGCCCGGCTTCACCGGCACCTATAACGGCCCCGAGCCGCAGACCGGCGGACACACGTTCGGCGGCTATTCGAGCCATATCGTGGTCGACGGCCACTTCGTGCTGCGCATCCCCGAAAACCTGGATCTCGCCGCCGTCGCCCCCCTTCTCTGCGCGGGCATCACCACCTATTCGCCCCTGCGCCACTGGGGCGTGAAGGCCGGGCAGAAGGTCGGCGTGGTGGGGCTCGGCGGCCTCGGCCATATGGGCGTCAAGCTCGCCCACGCCATGGGCGCGCATGTGGTCCTGTTCACCACCTCGCCCGGCAAGGAGGCCGATGCCCGGCGGCTCGGCGCCTCCGAGGTGGTGATCTCGAAGGATCCCGACGCCATGGCGGCACAGGGCGAGACCTTCGACTTCATCCTCGACACCGTGGCGGCCGACCACGACATCAACGCCTATCTCGGCCTGCTCAAGCGCGAGGGCACCCTCGTGCAGGTGGGCGCTCCGGAGAAGCCGCTCTCGGTCAACGTGTTCAGCGTGATCTGGCGGCGGCGCAACTTCGCCGGCTCGCTCATCGGCGGCATCGCCGAGACGCAGGAGATGCTCGATTTCTGCGCCGCGCACGGAATCACCTCCGACATCGAGATCATCCCCATCGACCAGATCGAGACGGCCTATGGCCGCATGCTCAAGAGCGACGTGAAATACCGCTTCGTCATCGACATGGCGTCCCTGCCCAAAGCCGCCTGACGATCCGTCCCTGCCTGTCTTCGGGAAGCTCCCCTTCATGCGCCACGCCTTCCGTGCCCTCGTGCTCGCCGGTCTCGTCGTTCTGGCGCCTGCCGCCGGGGCGGCCGAGACGGCCACGGTCTTCGCCGCCGCGAGCCTGAAGAACGCCCTCGACAATGCCGGCAAGGCCTTCACCGCCAGGAGCGGCGTCGAGGTGAAGGCGAGCTATGCCGCCTCCTCGGCCCTGGCGCGGCAGATCGAATCCGGTGCCCCGGCCGACCTGTTCGCCTCGGCCGATCTCGAATGGATGGATTATCTCGGCAAGAAGACCCTGATCCGCGCCGAGAGCCGGGTGAACCTGCTCGGCAACCGCATCGTCGTCATCGCGCCGAAGGGTGCCGCGGCCGCCGACGTGCCGTTCACGGCGGAGGGCTTCGCCGCCGCGCTCGGACCCGACGGTCGTCTCGCCACCGGAGAGGTCAATTCGGTGCCCATCGGCAAATACGCGAAAGCCGCCTTCGAGACGCTCGGCCTGTGGGGAGGCCTGCAGCCGCGCCTCGCCCAGGCCGACAACGTGCGGGCCGCTCTGCTTCTGGTCTCGCGCGGGGAGGCGCCGCTGGGCGTGGTCTACGAGAGCGATGCCAAGTCCGATCCGGGGGTGAAGGTGGTGGGCGTGTTTCCGGCGGACAGCCATCCCCCGGTGGTGTACCCGTTCGCCGTCACGGCCGAGGCCAGGGGAGAGGGGGCCGCCAAGTTTCTCGACTTCCTGAAGAGCGCCGAGGCGAGGCCCTTCTTCGAGGCCCAAGGCTTCACCATCCTCGGCCCCAATTCCGCACGGTAAAAGGGAAACACCATGAAGATCAGCGCGCGCAACACCCTCAAGGGCAAGATCGTCGCCGTCGAGAAGGGCGCCACCACCGCCCATGTGAAGATCGAGATCGCCGACGGCACCGTCGTCACCGCCTCGATCACCAACGAGTCGGTGGATGCGCTCGGCCTCACCGTGGGCGGCGAGGCCTATGCCGTCGTCAAATCCTCCGACGTGATGATCGCCGTCGACTGAACGAGCCGACCCGCCTCATCCTGGCCGGCACCTTCGTTCCGGAGGAAGAGGCGGTCCCCCGCAGGGGCGGGGGAGGGGAGGTGACGCCGTGGCCTTGAATTTCACGCAGATGGGGGCCGCCGGCTGGGTCGCCCGGATCGATGGCATCCCCCTCTACCTGAGCGACGAGGACGGGGACGTGAGCCGCGCCCAGGCCGATCTGGCGGCCAAGGTCGCCGCCTCGCTCCCGGCCGTGCGGGACGCGGCCTCGGCCTATCTCGACCTGTTCGTGGACAGGACGAAAGCCTGCGGCCGCGCGGACGAGCCCTGGTGGCTGGACGAGATCGAGTTCCGTGACCCCGCCGGGGAGGGGCGTGGCGCCTATGCGCTCCATTTCACCCTGGACGGTGACGATGGCGGGCTGTGGACGGTCGGGATGCGGGCCTTCGAGGACCAGCACCGGCCGTTCCGGTTCGAGCGACGGCAGGGGTGAGGGGCGGGCCTGTGAACCCCGACAGCCGCGCTTCGGCTAATCCTCGGCGGTCTTGGCCGCGTTCCGCCGGGCGATGAGCCATGTCCCGCCCTCGCCGAGGGCGATGGCCAGGAAGCCGCCGACCCAGAGCGGGACGAGATGCGGACCGAGGGTGTCGCGGAAGGCGAACAGGCCGACGAGGCCGATGGTCGTGGCCGTCGATCCCGCCAGGGTCAGGATCTTCAGCGCCAGCATGGCGATCAGGACGTTCATCGGGCCTCCGTTCGACGAGGATACGACGGGCGGCATCCATGGGCAGATGGACGACACGGCCCGCCCGACATTCCGAGGGGTGGGACTTCCCAAAGTGCAGGACCATGGCCCGTCCGCTCTGTCCAGGCCGGAGCGGCGCGCCGGCGTTAGAGAAGCACGAGGCTGAAACCGCGGAAGAGAGTCCCGGCCGGTGGCAGGCGGGCCAATGTGAGGGAAGGAACGGTCTCTTCCCCCTCTCGCCCCTGCCGCCGAAGACTTTGTGTCGATCGATCTCGAAAATCGAAATTCCATTTCGTTGACATGGGCGGCGCGTGTCTCATGATACGGATGTCATCTTGATCAGTCGCCAGGCGGCCTAGTCGAGGGCCGGAACAGACTTCATCGTCGATGGAACTGTAGTTCCGATCATTCCGCTCGATGCCGGGATCACGCCGCTTCTGCGAAGCGGTGACCGATATCCCTTGGCCGATATCCCTTGGCCGATGCCCCGCCCCGTTCCCTTTCCCGGAGCCACCCCATGTCGAACCAGAACACGCCGAACTCGCCCCGGCCCGCCTCGCTTCACCCCGAGACGCTCGCCCTGCATGCGGGCTGGCGCGCCGATCCGACCACGGGCTCGGTGGCGGTGCCGATCCACCAGACCACCTCGTTCCAGTTCCGCGACACGGCCCATGCCGAGAACCTGTTCGCCCTGAAGGAACTCGGCCACCTCTATACCCGCGTGACCAATCCCACCGTCGACGTGCTGGAGCAGCGCCTCGCCGCCCTCGAAGGCGGGGCGGCGGCGCTGGCCCTAGCCTCGGGCCAAGCGGCCTCCGCCCTGTCGGTGCAGAACCTCGCGCGTGTGGGCGACAACATCGTCGCCTCCACCGACCTCTATGGCGGCACCTGGAACCTCTTCGCCAACACGCTGGCCGAGCAGGGAATCGAGGTCCGTTTCGTCGATCCGGCCGACCCGGAGAATTTCCGCCGCGCCACCGACGATCGCACCCGCGCCTATTACGGCGAGACGCTGGCCAACCCGAAACTCGCGGTCTTCCCCATCGCGGAGGTGGCCGAGATCGGCCGGGGCTTCGGCATCCCGCTCATCGTCGACAACACTGCCGCGCCGCTCCTGGCGCGCCCGTTCGACCATGGCGCGGCCATCGTGGTCTATTCCACCACCAAGTATCTCGGCGGCCACGGCATCGCCATCGGCGGGGCGATCATCGATGGCGGGCGGTTCGACTGGGCGGCCAACCCCCAGCGCCAGCCCGCCCTCAACACCCCCGATCCGAGCTATCACGGCGCGGTCTGGACCGAGGCTGCCAAGCCCCTCGGGCCCATCGCCTATATCCTGCGCGCCCGGGTCCGGCTGCTGCGCGACCTCGGCCCGTCGGTCTCGCCGTTCAACGCCTTCCTGACCCTGCAGGGGCTGGAGACCCTGGCCCTGCGCATCGAACGCCACAGCCGCAACGCGCAGGCCGTGGTCGATTACCTCGCGGCCCGGCCGGAGATCGAGCGGGTCATCCACCCGTCGCACGCCACCGGCAAGGCGCGCGAGCGGGCGGAACGCTACCTCAAGGGCGGCTATGGCGGCCTCGTCGGGTTCGAGCTCGCCGCCGGGCGCGAGGCCGGCCGTCGCTTCATCGAGGCCCTGTCGCTGTTCTATCACGTGGCCAATATCGGCGATGCCCGCAGCCTCGCCATCCATCCGGCCACCACCACCCACGCGCAACTCACGCCCGAGGACCAGCGCGCCACCGGCGTGTCCGACGGCTATGTCCGCCTCTCCATCGGCCTCGAGCACATCGACGACATCCTGGCCGATCTCGACCAGGCCCTGGCCTCGGTCGGGTCCTTCGCGAAGGCCGCCTGACCGTGGCGGCCTCCCCGCTGGTTTCGTGGGCGGCACCGGAATCCTCTGCTCCCGCCGCCTCGATCCCCCGTCTCGACCTGCGCCGGCTGGATGCCGGGCCAGCCGAGCGGGAGGCCTTCCTGGCCGAACTGCGTGATGCCGCCCGCGATGTCGGCTTCTTCCACCTCGTCGGCCACGGCATTCCGGCGGCGGAGATCACGCAGGTCCAGGCCCTGGCCCGGCGCTTCTTCGCCCTGCCTCTCCCGGAGAAGCAGGCGGTGGCGATGGTGCGCTCACCGCATTTTCGCGGCTACACGGCGGCCGGACGCGAGATCACGCGGGGCGCGCCGGATTGGCGCGAGCAATTCGATGTCGGCGCCGAGCGCGAAGTCCTTCCGCAGACCGCTGCCTCGCCCCCCTGGAGCCGGCTGCAGGGGCCGAACCAATGGCCGGTCGGCCTGCCCGACCTCCGCGTCGGCCTGCTGCGCTGGCAGGCGGCGGTGACGCAACTCGGCATCCGCCTGCTGCGCGCCTTCGCCCTCGCCTTGGGCCAGCCCGAGGACGTGTTCGCCCCGATCTACCAGGGCGCGCCGAACCAGCACATCAAGATCATCCGCTATCCCGGCCGCGAGGCCACGCAGGGAGAGCAGGGCGTCGGCGCCCACAAGGACAGCGGCTTCCTCACCCTGCTTGTCCAGGACGGGCAGAGCGGCCTCGAAGTCGAGGGGCCGAACGGTTGGATCGCGGCCGAGCCGGTGGAGGGGAGCTTCGTCGTCAATATCGGCGAACTGCTCGAACTCGCTTCCAACGGTTACCTGCGGGCCACGATCCACCGAGTCGTCACCCCGCCGGCGGGGCGCGACCGTCTCTCCGTCGCGTTCTTCCTCGGCGCCCGCCACGACGCCACGGTGCCCCTCCTCGCCCTGCCGCCCGACCTCGCTTCGGAGGCGCGCGGGCCGGCGAGCGACCCCGACAACCCGCTCTTCCACGAGGTCGGCCGCAACTACCTCAAGGGCCGCCTGCGCTCCCATCCCGACGTGGCGGCGCGGTTCTACGGCGATCTCGCCGAAACGGCCCCCGCATGATCGGCGCTGCGTGGAAAGCCGTCTCCGATCTGCTTCGCGCGCCGCCGTCGCTTGGCGGGGTTTGCTTTGCCAGGCTTCGGCCCGGTGAGATCCGGCACGGGATCCCGGACGCTGCCCATCTCGGAGGGGTCGCCGCCATGTTCAGCCACGTCGTCTTCCGCACCGAGGTTTCCGAACCATGCTCGCCCCCTTCGCCGCCGAGCCCGACGCTTATCGAGAGGTCCGCGCGGCCGACGACCGCTCTGCGGAGAGCTTCGACATAGGCACCCTCGCCCTTCTCCCGTCCCGCCGCTTCGCCATCCATGCAGGCCTGAGTGAGGCCGGCCGGCCCACGCCATCGCTGCGGATCGGGGAGGGGGACATCATGCGACGTGCCCTGTGGCCGATCCGCTCCCGCTCCCGCCGGGCGTTGAAACGCAGGCTGCGGAGGGCGAGGGCGTTTCACCCGGCCCTGCTTCGCGAAAGAAATCGGCTCGCAGCCGATCCGTCTGCCGACGAAACAACTTCGGATTAGATGCGTGCCGCTCAGAGTCTTTTTTGATCGGATGTCTCAGCGGATGCCCATGCCAAAGTCGATCGTCTGCCAAAGTCGATCATCCAAGCAGACCTCCTCATCCTGAGGCGCCCGCGTCAGCGGGCCTCGAAGGAGGCCTCCAGTTGTCGCGCGATCCCTGGAGCCCTCCTTCGAGGCCGCGACGCGACACCTCAGGATGAGGTATCGCCCTGGACAACAACTCAAACAAGCTCTCAGCCGGGCGCGCCCGCCGCCGGGATCGCCGCGATGCCGGCCGAGGCGGCCCAGGCGGTGAGGTCGGATTTCCGGATCGCCGCCGCCATCAGGTCGGGGAACAGGTCCGGCGTGCAGGCGAAGGCGGGCACACCCAAGGCGGCGAGCCGGCCCGCCAGCGCTCGGTCGTAGGACGGCGCGCCCTCGTCGGACAGGGCCAGCAGCGCCACCACCTGCACGCCCGACGCCACCATCCGCTGCGCGCGCGCCAGGAGCCCGGCCTCGACGCCGCCCTCGTAGAGGTCGGAGATCAGGACCAGGATCGTGTCCTCGGGCCGGGTGATGCGGGATTCGCAATAGCCCATTGCCCGGTTGATGTCGGTGCCGCCGCCGAGCTGGACCGAGAAGAGCACCTCCACCGGGTCTTCCAACTCGTCGGAGAGGTCGACCACCTCGGTGTCGAACACGACGAGACGGGTGGTCACCGCCGGCAGCGAGGCCATCACCGCGCCGAAGATGCTCGAATAGACGACCGAACTCGCCATCGAGCCGGATTGGTCGATGCACAGGATCACGTCCTTGAGGCTGGCGCGCTGGCGCCGTCCATGGCCGAACCGGGTCTCGGGGATGATGGTGCGGTACTCGGCCTGGTAATGGCGCAGGTTGGCCCGGATGGTCCGGTTCCAGTCGATCTCCGTGTGGCGCGGGCGCCGGTTCACGCTGGCGCGATCGATGGCCCCGGTCACCGCCTGGCGCAGGGGCTCTTCGAGCTTGCGCATCAGGGCCTCCACGACCTTGCGCACCACGAGGCGGGCGGTGTCCTTGGTCTTGCCGCCCAGCAGCCCGCGCATGGAGATCAGGGTCGAGACGAGGGCGACGTCGGGGACCACCGCCTCCAGCATTTCGGGCTCGGTGAGCATGCGCTTGAGGTCGAGGCGCTCGAAGGCGTCGCGCTGCATCACCTGCACCACGGAGGCCGGGAAATAATCGCGGATGTCGCCGAGCCAGCGCGGCACGGAGGGGGACGAGGCGCCGAGCCCGCCCTTCCGGTCGGAATCGTAGAGGGCGCCGAGCGCCCGGTCGATGCCGACATCGCGGCCCGACAGGCCGCAGCCGGTGCCGTCCGCCGCGCCCCCGCCGAGGACGAGGCGCCAGCGGCGCAGGCGCTCGGTGTCGCTCATGGCGTGTCCTCCGTCGTCTCGTTCTCCACAGGCGCCAGGAGGAGGCGCAGGACCGGCAGCACCCTGGCGGCGCGTTCGGCATTGAGGATGCGGCCCGATCCCTCTCCCTCGGAAACACCCGTCCCATGGCGGTTCAAAGCCTCGCCGATGGCGCGTCGCTCGCCCTGCAAGATCGTCGCGAAGGTGCGTCGCAGCAGGGGGAGCAATTCGGCAAAGAGCGTCCCGTCGAGGCCGGCGAGCCATTCGTCGATGACCGCGAGCAGGGTGCCGCCATGGATCAAGGCCGTGCCGCTCTCCTCCAAAAACCCCTCGATCCAGGCGGCCGCCGCCATCGTGCCGGAGGCGCGGGACAGAGCGAGGCGAAGCCGGTCGCCGGCCTGTTCCGCATCGAGGGCCCGATCATCCAACAGCAGTCGCACGGCGCGTCCGACGACGCGGCCATGCACATGGCTCTGGTCGGCAAGGCCGCGAAGGGCCTCCTGCCAGACGGCCTTCAGGTCGGGCTCCTCCAGGAGGGAGATCGCTGCGTGGACGCCGACGATCCGCGCCTTGGCCGCACTCGCTGCGTCGTCGTCGAGGCTCTGGCAGGCCGCCGTCAGTCCTGCGGCGGCGCGCGGCACGAGCCCGCGCACCACGCCGAGCACCGGCTCCGTATCGGAGGAGCGCACCGAGCCGTAGCGCGCCAGTTCGGCGAGCGGTGGCAGCGCCTCCATGAGGTCGAACACGTCCGCCGAGACGGCGGCGCGGTCGTTGAGGGCGCGGATCACATCCTCCCCGGCTCCGGCGAGATCGGCGTCGAGGAGCGTGCCGATGAGGCCCGACAGTTCCGCGACGCGGGTCGCTTCGTGCGCCCGCCTGCGCACCCGGCTGGCGGCGGCCTCCGCCACCGTGCCGCCATCGGCCGAGGCGGCGACCAGATCCACCACCCATTCGGGCTGCCAGGACAGGAACCACGCCTCCTTGAAGGTGCCGCGCCCGCGCGCCTGCTGACGCCGGCCCCAGGGGATGCCGATGAGGTGGAGCCGGTTGAGGAAATGGCTGCGGGCGAGGTCGTTCTCCTTGCGCAGGTCAAGCACGAGGTCGCCCGCGACCGCCTCCGGCTTGAGGCGCAGGCTCTTGCAGGTCGCGGCGAAATCCGCCTCCACCGGCGTGCCGGGACTGTCCGGCGGGGTCGCGCCCAGGCGCTCGCCGATGACGAGCTTGCGCCTGATCAGCGCCATCGGGGCCGGATCGGCAAAGCACAGGGTCGCCTGCGCGGCCTCGTGCAGGTCGTCGAGGGAGGGGCGCGCCCGGCCCCGGAACCCGGCCAGCGCCTCGGCGAGGCGGGCAGCCTCGATCACGGAGGCCGGCGAGGCGTCGAGGTCTTCCGCGCGGAGCAGGGCCGCCGCGCGCGCGAGCCACCGGGCGGCGACGCGGCCCTCGTGGTTCCATAGCGTGTCGTACCATTCGGGCGAGAGCACCCCGGCCCGGTAGCCGCTGGCGGTGGCGAGGCGCTCGTAGGACCAGGGCGCCCAGGCCGCGGCGACCTTGGTCCGGGGCAGCCCTTTCAAGGTCGCCGCATCGAGGCCGACCTGTCCCTTGGCATCGTGGCGCGCCAGCGCGGGGGCGTGCCAGGCGCCGCAGATCACGGCGATGCGGGCAAAACCCTCGCGCGCCGCCTTGCGGAGGCAGGTGCGCATATGCGCCTCGCGCGCCTCCTCGCGAAACACGTCCCCGTCGGCGTCCTGGCCGGGAGCGGTCTCCGCGCCCTCGCGCAGGGCCGTCATGGCCTCCTGGATCGCCGCGAACACGTCGCCGTCCTCGCCCGCGCGGCTCTCGACGAAGGCGTCCCACCAGCGCTCGCCATCGGGAAAACCCGCGACCTCGGCCAGTTCGCCGAGGGGATCGCGCCGCAGGGCGAGGGAGGGAGCTTCGCTTGCATCATCGGACGCAGGCGCATCGAGCCCGGCCGGTGCCGTCTCGCTTTCGGGCGCCTCTCCCCTCGTTTCGAACCCGTCGGCGAGCTGGATCGCGTGCGGCAGGTCGATGAAGCGCAGGGTCGCCCCATGGTCGAGTCCATGCCGCATGGCCACCCATTCGGGCGAGAAGGCCGCGAAGGGGAAGAAGGCGCAGGTCTGCGGCCGGTCCGCCCGGTAGACGAGCAGGGCCACCGGCGGCGCCATCGCCGGGTCGGCGACGAGGGGGATCAGGGCGTCGGCATCCGGCGGCCCCTCGATGAGCAGGCAATCGGGCCGGAAGTCATCGAGGGCCGCGCGCAGCGAGCGGGCCGATCCCGGCCCGTGGTGGCGGATGCCGAAGATCCGAACCTCAGGCATCGCGGCCGGGGGTGGTGGGGCGAAGGCTCATGGCACGAACGGTCTCGTGGGTGGAATGATGAGGCAGCGAGGGACGGGCGCCGCCGAGTGAAGACGGGCCACGCCTCTCCCCGCTTGCGGGGAGAGGATCACAGGCACCTCGTCGTGCCTGTGATGAGCGGAGCGAGGGTGAGGGGGCGGCTCAGGATGAGGCACTTTCGGAATCGCCCCCTCACCCTCGGCTGCCGCCTCGCCGCGCCGACGACGGGGTCGTCGCGGCCCTCTCCCCGCGCGCGGGGACAGGGATGCTCACCCCGCGTCTCGACGCGCGGGTCACGCGCTCTCGCGGGCGGCGCGGTAGAAGTCCTTCCACTCCGACCGTTCCTTCACGACGGTTTCGAGATATTCGCGCCAGACGATGGCGTCCTGCACCGGATCCTTGATCACCGCGCCACTGATCCCGGAGACGAGGTCGTGGGCTGAGAGGTGGCCGTTGCCGAAATGGGCGGCCAGCGCCAGCCCGCTGCCGACGACGCTGATCGCCTCCGCCGTGGAGAGCGTGCCGGACGGCTGCTTGACCTTGCTCTTGCCGTCCGCGGTCACACCCTCCCGCAACTCGCGGAAGATGGTGACGACGCGGCGGATCTGGTCGGCGCCGGGCGGTTCGGCCGGGATCTCGAAGGCGCGCCCGAGGGCGGCCACGCGGGATTCGACGATGGCGATCTCGGCCTCGATCGTGGCCGGCGAGGGCAGCACCACGGTGTTGAAGCGGCGCTTCAACGCGCTCGACAATTCGTTGACGCCGCGATCCCGGTTGTTGGCGGTGGCGATGAGGTTGAAGCCCCGGGCGGCGGCGATCTCCTCGTTGAGTTCCGGGATCGGCAGGGTCTTCTCGGAAAGGATCGTGATGAAGCTGTCCTGCGTCTCGGAGGGGATGCGGGTCAGTTCCTCGACGCGGGCGATTCTGCCCTCCTCCATGGCGCGCACGATCGGGCTCGCCACCACGGCCTCGCGGCTCGGCCCCTTGGCCAGCAGCAGGGCGTAGTTCCAGCCGTAGCGGATCGATTCCTCGCTGGTGCCGGCGGTGCCCTGCACGATGAGGCGCGAGGTGCCGCAGATCGCCGCCGCCAGATGCTCGCTGACCCAGCTCTTGGCGGTGCCCGGCGTGCCGAGGAGGAGGAGCGCCCGGTCGGTGGCCAGCGTCGCCACCGCCACTTCCATCAGGCGCCGGTCGCCGATGTATTTCGGCGTGACCTCGAATCCGGATTCGAGCC
>NZ_NKUG01000129.1 GCF_014845095.1 Methylobacterium bullatum
GCTCTGCCTGAGCAGAAGGCCGGACGCCTGCGTCTCGCCTGACCTGAGGCCCCCGGCGTGTGGCCGCGCACGGAAGTCTCCGTGTGTGGCCGCGCTGCGCTTGTTCGCCCCGCCTAACGATGAGAAAAGGCCGGGCATGATGCCGGTTCGCACCGGCGCGTCTCCTTGTCCAATCCCCTGACCCTACGAGAGAAATGACAGAGGCCACCCCTTCCGGCAGGTTCGACGAGAGCCGTTACGATGCCGGCCCGGTTCTCATTACCGGAGCGAGTGGGTTCCTCGGTGCCGCCCTCGTGGACGTGTTCCGCAAGGCCGGCTTCTCCGTGCGGATCATGGTGCGGGCCTCGTCGCCGCGCACCAACCTCGTGTGGAACGACGTCGAGATCGTCGAGGGCGACATGCGTGACCGCGCGTCGGTCGCCGCCGCGCTCGCCGGCCAGCGTTACCTCGTCCATGCCGCCGCCGATTACCGGCTCTGGGCGCCGGACCCGGAAGAGATCGTCCGCACCAACCGCGACGGCGCCGTCATCCTCATGGAGGAAGCCCTCCGGGCCGGTATCGAGCGGATCGTCTACACGTCGAGCGTCGCGACCATCAAGCCGCATGACGACGGCACGCCTGCCGACGAGATGCGGCCCCTCACCCCCGGCACGGCCATCGGCGCCTACAAGCGCAGCAAGGTCGTCTCCGAGCGCGTGGTCGAGGAGATGGCGGCCCGCAACGGCCTGCCCGTGGTCATCGTCAACCCGTCGACGCCCATCGGCCCCCGCGACGTCAAGCCGACCCCGACGGGCCGGATCATCGTGGAAGCGGCCCTCGGCCGGATGCCGGCCTTCGTCGATACCGGCCTCAACCTCGCCCATGTGGACGACGTCGCCTACGGCCATCTCCTGGCCCTGCGCCATGGCCGCACCGGCGAGCGCTATATCCTGGGCGGCGAGAACGTCCTGCTGTCGCAGATGCTCGCCGACATCGCCGGCATGGTTGGCCGCAAGGCGCCGACCATCAACCTGCCGCGCGCCGTGGTCTACCCGATCGCGTTCATCTCCGAACAGATGGCCCGGATCACCGGGAAGACGCCCTTCGCGACCATCGACGGCATCAAGATGTCGCGCTACCGCATGTTCTTCACCGATGCCAAGGCACGGGCCGAACTCGGCTATTCCGCGCGGCCCTACCGCGAGGGGCTGTCGGACGCCCTCGGCTGGTTCCGCCAATCGGGGTATCTGAAGTGACCGCAACCCTCGACAGCGCGACGGACGCGCGTTCGGGCAAGGGGCACAAGGACGAGAACTTTCCCGTCGCCTCCCACCTGATCCATCCGAAGAATCGCGGCGCGATCCTGGCCTTCTACGATTTCGTGCGTGCGGGCGACGACGTCGCCGACCATGCCGAACTGTCGTCCGAGCGCAAGGTCGAGCTCCTCGACGACCTCGCCGACGCCTTGACCGGCAAGGGGCCCTCCGACCGCGAGGCGGAGCCGCTGAAGCGGGAACTCGCCGCGCGCGGCCTTCCGGCGACGCATGCCCTCGAACTCCTCGACGCCTTCCGCCTCGACGCGCGGAAGAACCGGTATGAGGATTGGGACGACCTCATCGCCTATTGCCGTCTGTCCGCGATGCCCGTGGGCCGCTTCGTCCTCGACATCCACGGCGAGGACCCGGCTGTGGTCTGGGGGCCGTCGGACGCGATCTGCGCCGCGCTCCAGATCATCAACCACCTGCAGGATTGCGCGAAGGACTATCGCCGCAACGACCGGGTCTACCTGCCGCGGGACGTGCTGGAGCGCCACGGCGTCTCCGTGGACGCGCTCGCCGCCGACAAGGCGTCCCCTGGCCTGCGCGCGGCCATCCGTGAACTCGCCGAGCGGACCATGGTCCTCCTCGACGAGGGCGCGGTGCTGCCCGACCTGATCGACGACCTGCGCCTGAGCCTCGAGATCGCGGCGATCCACCGCCTCGCCGTGGTGCTCACGAAGGGGCTGCTCACGCGCGACCCGCTCTCCGAGAACGTCCATCACGGCAAGGCGGGCTTCGCCCTGACGGCTCTGGGCGGAATCGCCTCGACCCTGGCGCGGCGTCCGTTCCGCTCGCGCATCCTGCGCCGACAGTCCACGCGCGTCGCGAGTCAGGGAGCGCAGTCATGAGCGCCACCGCATCACCCGCCCAGGAACCCGCGATGGCGCAGGACGCCGCCCTGCCGGCCGCCGGATCCTCGTTCTACACCGCCATGCGGCTGCTGCCGAAGGATCGCCGCGAGGCGATGTACGCGGTCTACGCCTTCTGCCGTTCGGTGGACGACGTCGCCGACGACGGTGGCCCGGCGCCCGTCCGCGCGGCCGAACTCGACCGCTGGCGCGCCGATATCGATGCCCTCTATGCCGACAATCCGGCTCCGCGCGTGCGCGACCTCGTGGTGCCCATTCGGCGCTACGGATTGTTGCGTGAGGATTTCCAGGCGGTCATCGACGGCATGGCGATGGATGCGTTCGAGGACATCGTCGCCCCCGACGAGGCCACCCTCGATCTCTATTGCGACCGGGTCGCCAGCGCGGTCGGGCGACTGTCCGTGCGCATCTTCGGCCTGCCCGAGGCCGATGGCATCCGCCTCGCCCATCACGAGGGTCGCGCCCTGCAGCTCACCAACATCCTGCGCGACATCGACGAGGATGCCGAGCGCGGCCGCCTCTACCTGCCCCGCGAGAAGCTCGCCGCCATCGGCCTGACCGATCCGACGCCCCAGGCCGCCATCGCTCATCCCCGCATCGGTGAAGTCTGCATCGCTGTGGCGAGGGAGGCGGAGGCCCATTACCGCGACACCTGGACGATCATCGACCGCAATCCCCGCAAGGAGACGAAGGCCCCTCGCCTGATGGCGGCGGCCTACCGGCTCTATCTCGACGCGGTGCTGAAGCGCGGCTGGGCCATGCCCCGCGCGCGCGTGAAACCCTCGAAGCTCGCCCTGCTGGGCGTCGCGCTTCGTCACGGGATCCTGTGATGACGGGACAACAGACCGGAACGGTTCACGTCGTCGGCGCGGGGCTGGCGGGCCTTTCGGCCGCCGTGTCGCTCGCCGAGCAGGGGCGCCGCGTCATCGTGCACGAGGCCGCCAAGCAGGCGGGCGGGCGCTGTCGTTCCTATTTCGATTCGACGCTCGGCCTGACCATCGACAACGGCAACCACCTGCTGCTGTCGGGCAACCGCTCGTCCCTCGACTTCCTGAAGCTGGTGGGCGCCCCCGCCGATGCCCTGACCGGGCCGGACGAGGCCGAGTTTCCCTTCGCCGACCTGAAGACCGGCGAGCGCTGGACCCTGCGGCCGAATGCCGGCCGTGTGCCGTGGTGGGTGCTGCAGGCCTCGCGCCGCGTGCCCGGCAGCCGCGCCATGGATTACCTCGCGCCCCTGAGCATCCTCAGGGCCGCCTCGGGCAAGGCCCCCGGCCGGGCGGGCACGATCGGCGAGCGCATGGAATGTTCCGGACCGCTCTACGAGCGCCTTTGGCATCCGGTGCTGCTCGCCGCCCTCAACACCGATCCGCAGGAAAGCGATGTCGGCCTCGCCGCCACGATCCTGCGCGAGACCCTGGGCGCGGGCGGCGCCGCCTGCCGGCCGCTCATCGCCGTGGGCGGTCTCTCTGTCGCTTTCATCGACCCCGCTTTGGCCTATCTGGCCAAGCACGGCGCCGAGATGCGTTTCGGCCGTCGCCTGCGCGGACTCGGTGCCGATGCGGGCCGTGTCGATACGCTGCTGTTCAGCGACGAATCGATCACACTCGGTCCCGACGATTCGGTGGTTCTGGCCCTGCCGCCCTGGGTGGCGTCCGATCTCCTGCCGGGCCTGGCCGTTCCGCAATCCTACCGCTCGATCGTCAATGCTCACTTCGCGATCCTTCCTCCACAGGGCTCGCCATTATTGCTCGGCGTGGTGAATGGTCTGACGGAATGGCTGTTCGCCTATCCGGACCGACTGTCGGTGACCATCAGCGGGGCCGACCGCCTGCTGGACGTGCCGCGCGAAGACTTGGCGAAGCAGATCTGGGCCGAGCTCTCGACTTTGACCGGACTTGCACCGGAACTGCCAAGCTGGCAGATCGTCAAGGAGAAACGGGCGACCTTTGCGGCAACGCCCAAAGAGGCCGCACGGCGCGCGAGCGCCGTGACGGCCCACGACAACCTCGTCCTGGCAGGCGACTGGACCGCGACCGGCCTGCCATCGACGATCGAGGGAGCGATCCGTTCGGGAACGACGGCCGCACAGGCGCTTCTCAAGGGAGCGCGTGGACGCGGTGAAGCTATGACGCGCGGCGCGGCGTGAGAGAGGGGCCGCGTCAGGCGGCGCTTGAGGCGAGGACGATGCGAGAGGCATTCAAGAAGGTCGAGACGCTCCAGCGTCCCAAGACCCAGGAGATTTCCCTGGACGACGTCGAGCATGGAGTCATGCGGGCGACGCAGGCCCTGACGAATCTCGTCCATGCGGACGGGCATCTGTGCTTCGAGCTCGAAGCGGATGCGACGATCCCGTCCGAATACATCATGTTCCACCAGTTCCGGGCGACGACCATTCCGCCCGACCTGATGGCCAAGATCGGAAACTATCTGCGCCGCACGCAGGGCAAGCATGGTGGCTGGTCGCTGGTCCACGATGGGCCGTTCGACATGAGCGCCAGCGTGAAGGCCTATTACGCGCTGAAGTTCGTCGGCGACTCGATCGAGGCCCCGCATATGCGGCGTGCCCGCGAGGCCATCCTGTCGCGCGGCGGTGCGGCCAATTCCAACGTGTTCACGCGCTTCCTGCTGGCTCTGTTCGGCGAGGTGCCGTGGCGCGCCGTGCCGGTGATGCCCGTCGAGATCATGCATCTGCCGAAGTGGTTTCCCTTCCACCTCGACAAGATCTCGTACTGGGCGCGCTGCGTGATCGTGCCCCTGCTGGTGCTGCAGGCCAAGAAGCCGCTGGCCAAGAACCCCCTCGGGCTCGGCGTCTCCGAATTGTTCGTGACGCCGCCCGACCACGTCCGGTCCTGGCCCGGCAGCCCGCACGCGACCTGGCCGTGGACGCCGATCTTCGGCGCCATCGACCGCCTGCTGCAGGTCACGCAGGATTATTTCCCGAAGAAGCGGCGTCAGCGCGGCATCGACAAGGCCGTGGCCTGGACCAGCGAGCGCCTCAACGGCGAGGACGGTCTCGGCGCCATCTTCCCGGCCATGGTCAACACCGTGCTCATGTACGAGGTGCTCGGCTATCCGGCCGATCACCCGCAGGTTCGGATCGCCTGCGAGGCGGTCGAGAAGCTCGTGGTGGTCAAGGAGCACGAAGCCTACGTCCAGCCCTGCCTCTCGCCGGTCTGGGACACGGCCCTTGCCGGCCATGCCCTGCTGGAAGCCGGCGGACCCGATGCCGAGCATCAGGCACGGCGCGGGCTCGACTGGCTGCGTCCGCTCCAGGTGCTCGACATCAAGGGCGATTGGGCGGCCGGCCGCCCCAATGTCCGCCCCGGCGGCTGGGCGTTCCAATACGCCAACCCGCACTTCCCCGACCTCGACGACACCGCAGTGGTGGTGATGGCGATGGACCGGGCGACGCGCCAGCACGGTCTCGTCGCCGACGTGCCGGATTACGCCGTCTCCATCGCCCGCGCCCGCGAATGGGTCGAGGGTCTGCAATCGAGCGATGGCGGCTGGGCGGCGTTCGACGCCGACAACAACCACCATTACCTCAACAACATCCCGTTCTCGGATCACGGCGCCCTGCTCGATCCGCCCACCGCCGACGTCACGGCGCGCGTCGTCTCGATGCTCTCGCAGCTGGGCGAGACCCGTGAGACCTCGAAGGCGCTCGATCGCGGGGTGAAATACCTCCTCGACGATCAGGAGGAGGACGGCTCCTGGTACGGTCGCTGGGGCATGAACTTCATCTACGGCACCTGGTCGGTGCTGTGCGCCCTCAACGCCGCCGGTGTCGACCCGGCCTCGCCGGAGATCCGCCGGTCGGTGGCGTGGCTCATCCGTATCCAGAACCCGGATGGCGGCTGGGGCGAGGACGCCTCGTCCTACAAGATCGATCCGGCCTTCGAGCCCGGCTACTCCACCGCCTCCCAGACCGCCTGGGCGCTGCTGGCGCTGATGGCGGCCGGCGAGGCCGACGATCCGGCCGTGACGCGGGGCATCAACTACCTCACGCGCACGCAGGGAGCTGACGGCTTCTGGTCGGAGGAGCGCTACACGGCGACCGGATTCCCGCGGGTCTTCTACCTGCGCTACCACGGCTACCCGAAGTTCTTCCCGCTCTGGGCCATGGCGCGCTACCGCAACCTCAAGCGGAGCAATACGCGGTCCGTCGCCTACGGGATGTAGGTTCTCCTCAACCCTCTCCCCTCTGCGGGAGAGGGTGCCTGCAGAGCAGCGGGAGAGGGGGCGACCTCTCCAGAAATCTCCCGACCTTCGCCGACGCGAGGGCCACCCTCCCCCGCAGAGGGGGGAGGGTGTGCTGGCTGGACATCCCATGCTTCCCATTCTCGCCGTCACCGGCCTCTCCAAGGAGGCCCGGCTCGCCGCCGGTCCCGGAATCGAAGCCGTGGGGGCCGGCGGGTCGCCCGCGCGCCTGCGTGCGCTGCTCGACGCGCGCGTGACGGCAGGCTGCCGGGCCGTGGTGAGTTTCGGCATAGCGGGAGGACTCGATCCATCCCTGCTCCCCGGCGACGTGGTGATCGCCACCGGCATCGTCGGTGACACGGGACGCCGCGAGACCGATGTCGTCTTGCGCGACGCGATTCACTCCGCCCTGTCGAGAGCCGATCTGACGACATTGTCCGCCGATCTCGCCGGTGTCGACGCGGCGGTCGTGAGCGTGACGGCGAAGGCCGAACTCCATGCCCGCACCGGAGCGGCGGCGGTCGATATGGAATCCCACGTCGCTGCGGACTTCGCGGCCCGCCACGGCATTCCGTTCGCGGCGATCCGCGTGGTCTGCGACCCGGCCGAGCGCGCCCTGCCCGCCTTTGTCACGACGGCGCTGAAGCCGAACGGCGACCCCGACATCCTCGCGGTGCTCACTGCCCTCGGCCGGAACCCGACCCATCTGCCCGCGCTGATCCGGCTGGCGAGGGATTCGGGAAAAGCCTTCGCGGCGCTCTCCCGGTGCCGGGCCACTCTCGGCCCTGGACTCGGCCTTCCGGACGCCTGACGCGCCCGGACTTCATCTCGGCGCACACGAAAAAGCCCCGCGCTGCATCGGCAGCGCGGGGCTTTCGTTTGAGGCACGCATCGCGTGCGGCGGGTTCAGGCCGCCGTGCGGTTGCGCGCCTCGCGCTTGGTGTCGACGCCCGAAGCTTTGATCTCGGACAGCTTCTGCGCGACGTTGCGCGAGAACACGAACTCGGCCGGGCGCTGGTTCTCGAGGCTGACCTCGGGAGCCATCTCGCCCTCGGTCTTGATGCCGCGGATGGCGTGGATCAGCGGCTTCCACGGCTTCTTCACGGAATCGACCACCGAGGACGCCTCGTAGCCGGAATGGACCATGCAGTCGGCGCACTTCTCGTAATTGCCGGTGCCGTAGGAATCCCAGTCGGTCTCCTCCATCAGCTCCTTGAAGGTGGCCGCGTAGCCCTCGCCGAGAAGGTAGCAGGGCTTCTGCCAGCCGAACACGGTGCGGGTCGGGTTGCCCCACGGGGTGCAATGGTAGGTCTGGTTGCCGGCCAGGAAGTCGAGGAACAGGCCCGACTGCTGGAAGGTCCAGTTCTGGCGGCCCTTCTCCTTGCCGTGCCGGAACACGCCGCGGAACAGGTCCTTCGTCGCCTTGCGGTTGAGGAAGTGCTGCTGGTCGGGAGCGCGCTCGTAGGCGTAGCCGGGGGAAACGGTGATGCCGTCGATCCCGAGCTTCGTCACCGTGTCGAAGAAGTCGGCAATCTTGTCCGCCGAGGAATTGTTGAAGAAGGTGCAGTTGATGGTGACGCGGAAGCCCATCTCCTTGGCTTTCGCAATGGCGGAGACGGCCTTGTCGTAGACGCCGCGCTGGCACACCGACTGGTCGTGCATCTCCTTGTCGCCATCGAGATGGATCGACCAAGTGAAGTACGGGCTGGGCTTGTAGTCCTTGATCTTCTTCTCGAGCAGCAGCGCGTTCGTGCACACGATCGCGAATTTCTTCTGCGCGATGATGCCTTCGACGATCTGCGGCAGATCCTTGTGCAGAAGCGGCTCGCCGCCGGCGATCACGACCATGGGTGCGCCGCACTCACGCACGGATTCCAGGGCGTCGGCCACCGGCAGACGCTTGTTCAGGATCTCGTCCGGATAGTCGATCTTCCCGCAGCCGGCGCAGGCGAGATTGCAGCGGAACAGCGGCTCCATCATCATCACGAGCGGGTAGCGCTTGCGACCGGTGAGGTGCTGCTTGAGAATGTAGCCGCCAATCTTCGCGACGTAACGGAGGGGAATACCCAAGACGCGGCTCCTTGTTTTTGGCCCCGATATGAACCGGTGCATTACCGCGAAAAGCGGCGAAATTCCAGCGCACTAGGCTGGAACAGATCTTGATCCGCCCGCGCGGCCAGCGCACGATGCGTGTTTGAGCGGTGATGGGGCAATACGGCCACAGGGGAGGCGCATGTCGTCGCGCTTCCGATACTGGCGATATCCTGTCCTTATGCCGAACCGTGGTGCTTTTTCCTATTCGGCCAGCGAATGTCAGAACTGCGCGCCCTCACAGCGACGGGTGTCCCTCCCACGGCCTTGGACGACGTTCCGTCGAGGCGTCGACATGGTGCGGTGCGCGGGCGCACATGACTTCGACTGCAGGACAAGAGCATGGGGCCGCGTTGCATTTCCCCCTGCCGATGAGTACGGACACCCTCGTTCGAGGCTGGCCGTCGCAGAGGCATGACACATCTCGATATACCGCCGGGACTCGTGGATTGCCTCGACAGGTGGTAACCGACCCTTGGACCAAGACCGGTTCCGCGCCGAGATCGTCGCCTGTCGCTCGCATCCGCGAGACCGGCCGGTCTCGTTCAGGTGGGGCCCGCGTCGCTAGTCAGGCAGGATACTTGTGATCGAACGTCTCGTTGCGTTTTCCGTCCAACGCCGCTGGTTGGTCATCGGCCTGGTGGCGCTCCTCACTGTCGGAAGCGCGGCGCTCGCCGCCCATCTCTTCCGGATCAACACCGACGTCGAGCGTCTCATCGACACGGATGTGCCCTGGCGCCAGGACGAGATCAACTACGAGAAGGCGTTTCCGCAACGGACGGGCACCCTCGTCGCCGTCATCGACGGCAAGACGCCCGAGGTCGCCGAACAGGCCGCGGCCACGTTGGCCCAGGCCCTCCTGGACCATCCGAATCAGATCGAGACGGTCTACCGCCCGGATGGCGGCCCGTTCTACGACAAGAACGGCTTCCTGCTGATGCCGCAGGAAGAGCTCACCAAGACCATGGACCAGCTCGTCCAGCAGCAGGGACTGCTCGGTCCGCTCGCCGCCGACCCGTCCCTCCGCGGCCTCATGCGGGTGCTCGGCCTCGGCGCCCGGGGCATCAAAAGCGGCGACGCCAAGCTCGAGGATCTCGACGGTCCGATGACACGGATCGACGAGGTGCTGCGCAAGGTGCTGGCGGGAGAGCCGGCCCGCCTGTCCTGGCAGCTGCTTCTCTCCAACGGCAAGGCCCAGGGTACGGAACTCCGCAAGTTCATTATGATCCAGCCCAAGCTGGATTACGCGGCGCTCCAGCCGGGCGCCGAAGCCTCCGCCCTGGTCCGGCGCATCGCCACCGACCTGAAGATCAACACCCTCGGCGGCCTCGACGCGGCGGACAACCCGCGCATGCGCCTCACCGGCCCGGTGGCCGTGGCGGATGACGAATTCGCCACCCTCGCCGAGGACGCGTTCCTCAACTACAGCGTCACGGCCGGCGCCATCATCCTGTTCGTCTGGCTGGCCCTGCGTTCGGCCTCCCTCGTCGGCGCCGTCCTGATCACCACCTTCGCCGGACTCATCGTCACCGCGGCCCTCGGCCTGCTGATGGTGGGCGAGCTGAACCCGATCTCCGTGGCCTTCGCCGCCCTGTTCGTGGGGCTCGGGATCGATTTCGGGATCCAGTTCGCGGTGCGATACCGGGCCGACCGGTTCGAGCAACCGGATCTGGCGAACGCCATCCGTGCCGCCGCGCGGGGCGTCGGCTGGTCCTTGAGTCTCGCCGCCATCTCCCTTGTGGCGGGGTTCTTCGCGTTCCTGCCCACGGCGTTCCGCGGCGTGTCCGAGCTCGGCCTCATCGCCGGCGTCGGTATGATCGTCGCCTATCTCTTCTCTCTCACCCTGCTCCCTGCCCTCATCGCGGTGTTCAAGCCGAAGGGCGAGGCGCGGGCCGTGGAGACGACATGGCTCGCCGGCGTCGACCACTGGATCATCCAGAACCGCAAGATCGTGCTCATCATCGTCGGCGTGATCACGGTGGCGGGCATTCCGCTGCTGTTCAAGCTGCCCTTCGATTCCAACCCGATGCACCTGCGCAGCACCAAGGTGGAATCGATCTCGACCTATCTCGACCTAATCAAGGACCCGGAGACGAGCCCCAACCTCATCGACGTGATCGCGCCGAACGTACAGGCGGTGCCCGAGCTCGCGGCCAAGCTGAAGGCCCTGCCCTCGGTCGCCCGGGTGATCGACATCGACACGTTCGTCCCCCCGGATCAGGATCAGAAGCTCGCGACCATCGCCGAGACGGCCGAGCTCCTCGGCCCCATCCTCAACCCGGCGAGGAAGCCGCCGCCGCCCACCGACGCCGACACGGTGAAGGCGCTGAAGGAGGCGGCCACTGCGCTCAAGGGCATCGCCACCGGTGACGCCGCCGGAGCCAAGGCCGCGGGTGCGCTCTCCGGCACCCTCGATTCCCTCGCTTCGGCCACGCCGCAGCTGCGTCAGGCCGCGAACGTGGCGGTCACCACCGATCTCGCCACCCTGCTCAACCGCCTGCGCGGCATGCTGGCCCCCGAGAAGGTCACCCTCGCCAACATTCCGCCGAAGCTGAAGGCCGAGTGGATCGCCGCCGACGGCCGCGCCCGGATCGAGGTGCATCCGAGTGGTGACGCCAACGACAATGTCGTGTTGCGCCGTTTCGCCAAGGAGGTGCAGACCGTTGCCCCGCACGCGACCGGCGCGCCAGTGGCGACGACCTCGTCGAGCTACACCATCCTGGGCGCCTTCGTGCAGGCGGCGCTGACGGCGCTGGTGGCGATCTTCATCATCCTGTCGGTGGCCCTGCGGAAGCCCTGGGACGTGGCGATGACCCTCGGCCCGCTGGTGCTCGCCACGCTATGGACGCTGATGGCGCTGCATGTGGTCGGCATGCCGCTCAACTTCGCCAACATCATCGCCCTGCCGCTGATGCTCGCCGTGGGTGTGGCCTTCCACATCTACTACGTCATCGCCTGGCGGGCGGGCGTCACCGACATGCTGGCCTCCAGCCTGACGCGGGCGATCTTCTTCTCCGCCCTGACCACCGGCACGGCCTTCGGCTCCCTGGTTCTGTCGAGTCATCCCGGCACGGCCAGCATGGGCAAGCTCCTCGCCCTGTCGCTGTTCTTCACCCTCATCGCCGCGTTCTTCGTGGTCCCGGCCTTCCTCGGCCCGCCGCCGAAAAAGCCGGACCCGAAGCGCCCCGAGGGCGAGGACGCCGTGGCAGGGTTCAGGGCGGCAAAGCCCGAGCCCGTGGCCGTGAAGTAGGGCCAGGGACCGGTCCGTAAAAAAGCGGCCGTCGCGTGAAGCGACGGCCGCTTTTTCTTTGATGGGGATCCGGTCGCGGTCGACCGCCTACGCGAAATCGGAAAACCCGCCCCTCACCGCCCCGGATGCCGCCAGGGCCGCGATCGTCTCCGGCGCGATCAGGGCGTCACGCTCGGCGGCATAAGCATAGCCGGGTGCCTCGCCCGGAAAGCCGCCGCCGGTGGCGGGATGGGTATAGAGCTCGGTCAGGCCGTCGGGCAGGTGGCGGAGGAGCCCCGCCACGCGCCGCGGTGTCATCGCGCCGGACCATGCCAGCCCCAACGTGCGATCGGGGATCAGCAGGCCTGCCTGACGGGCGCGGACGGCGAGGAGGCCGGCCCAGGGGGCGATGTCGAGGGCGGGTTTCGGATTGGCCCCCGGCTCGGCGGCGCGCAGCACGGCGCGAGGCTCGCGCGGCACCCGGATCGCCCGCATGCCGTAGCCGCGGCCGATCGCCAGGACTCGCCCGGCGATGAGGGGGTGCACGTGGAAATGCTTGTGGGCGTTGACGTGGTCGAGGGGGAGGCCCGTCGCCTTGTACGCCTCGAACTGCGCCGTGATCTCCGCCGAGAGCTGACGGCGCGCCGATGGCTTCACCGCGAGGTCGAGGCCGAGGCGGCCCATGTCGCTGCGGATCAAGCCGTCCGGTCCGACGAGGTCGGGCAGGTCGGCGGCGGGCAGGGTCGGCCACGCCTCCACCATGACGAGGTGGAGGCCGACGCGCAGGGACGGCAGGCGCCGTGCGCGAGCGACCGCATCCGCGGCGGCGGGCGCGCCCACCATCAGGCTGGCGGCCGTGAGGATGCCCTCGCGATGGGCCTGCTCCACCGCCTCGTTGACCGCCAGGCTCAGGCCGAAATCGTCGGCGGTGACGATCAGGCGTTTCTTATGGGCCACGCTCAGTCCTCGTCAGAGTAAGCTGCTCCGCCACCGGGCGCCGATGCGGCGAAGGCCTCGCGGCCGAGCACCAGGGTCGCTCCGCCCTTGCCGCCCGACGTCGAGAGCGCCTGGAGCAGGCGCAGGTTCATGAGTTCCGGATTGCCCTTCAGCATCCGGGCCGAATTGGCCAGGGAGCGAAGGGCGGCCTGCTCGGCGCGCGCCCGCTCCAGGGAGGCCTGGCCCTCGAGCCGCGCCCGTTCGACCTCGGCATAAAGTCGGCGAACCTCGGGTGGCAGGGTCACGGCGCTGACGGTCGCACCGGTGATCCGGCAACCAGCGACGGGCCTGTCGAGGAAGGCGAGAAGTGCGGCGTCGAGGGTGGGGCGCTCGGACAGCAGGGTTTCGAGCGTACGGGCCGCCGCGAGCCGGATCAGGGCATCGGTTCCTGCGCGCTGCAGGCTGTCCCGGTAGCGGTTTTCATAGGCGACGCGCGGTTCCATCACCTCGAAGACCAGCGTGGCCGACAGGCGGAAGGAAAGCCGGTCCCCGCTGGTGACCTCGACGCCGTGCAGGCCTTCGAACGTTGGGACGTTCGGCAAGGTCACCACGAGACGGTCGCCCCACCCGAGGGTCCGGTAGCGCCCGGGCGGCAGATCTCCGGCAAAGCGTCCGTCGCGATAGAGCAGCCCGTGCTCCCATTCGTGCACGATGCGGGACAGGGGGCCGCGGAACGCGCGGTGCGTCCGCGTGATCGCGAGGCCGCCCACGAAGGCGAACGCGCCGACGACGAAAAGGACGGACAGCTCGGACATCGCACCCTTCCCCTTGGCCGGTCACCCTCCGGCGCCGCGGGGACGGGGCGGAGGCGCGTGGCCTGCAGGGCCCGATCCCGCCTGCCCGAGGGCCGGCGCCGGAGAGCTTTCGAGGCTGCCGAAACAGCGGAACGACGAATCCTCTCATCGCTGACCGCGCCGGAAGGCGTCGCGCGACCGGTTCCGTCGGGGAAAGCGTCTAGAGCATGATGCGGAAAGGGGGAACCGGCTTTTTCGCCTCTCGCCCGCGGCTCTGCGAACGACTGGGTCCCTGCCGGAAACGAAAACGGCCGGGCAGCGAGCCCGGCCGTCATGCGTCGATGCGAGAGCCGAGGCTCAGGCGGCCTTGGCGGTGCCCTGGCGCTCCTTGAGGAAGCGGTAGAACTCCACGCCTTCGCGCAGGCGGCGCTTCATCATGTCGGGCGAACGGACCATTTCGGAGACGATGGAGGCGATCTTCGGAGCGCGGAAATAGAACTTCCGGTAGAACTCCTCCACCGCCGCGAAGATCTCGGAATGCGACAGGTGCGGGTAATGCAGCGGCGCGATCTGCACGCCGTTCTCGTCGACGAGCTCTGCGTTCGCGATGTCGAGCCAGCCGTTCTCCACGGCCTGCTTGTAGAGGAAGGTGCCCGGATAGGGGGCCGCCAGCGATGCCTGGATCGTGTGCGGGTTGATGCGCTTGGCGAAGGCGATCGTCTCCTGGATCGTCTCACGGGTCTCG
Source organism: Methylobacterium bullatum (assembly GCF_014845095.1). Lineage (GTDB taxonomy): Bacteria > Pseudomonadota > Alphaproteobacteria > Rhizobiales > Beijerinckiaceae > Methylobacterium > Methylobacterium bullatum. Next base: position 14,163 of record NZ_NKUG01000129.1, read on the forward strand.
CCGGGCAGGCCGACGATGAAGGTGCCGTGGATGGCGATGCCGAGGTCGTGGCAATCCTTGGTGAACCGCTCGGCCACCTCGACGCGCATGCCCTTCTTGATGTTGTTGAGGATCTGCTGGTTGCCGGATTCGTAACCGACCAGAAGCAGGCGCAGGCCGTTCTCCTTGAGCACCTTCAGGGTGTCGCGCGGAACGTTCGCCTTGGCGTTGCACGACCAGGTGACGCCGAGCTTGCCGAGTTCGCGGGCGATTTCCTCGGCGCGCGGCAGGTTGTCGGTGAAGGTGTCGTCGTCGAAGAAGAACTCCTTCGTCTGCGGGAACTCCTTCAGGCAGTACTTGATCTCTTCGATCACGTGCGCGACCGAGCGGGTGCGGTAGGTGTGGCCGCCCACCGTCTGGGGCCAGAGGCAGAAGGTGCAGCGGCTCTTGCAGCCGCGGCCGGAATAGAACGAGATGTAGGGGTGCTTGAGGTACCCGATGAAGTACTTCTCCATCTGGAGATCGCGCTTGTAGACGCTCGTCACGAACGGAAGCTGGTCCATGTCGGTCATGATCTCGCGGTCCACGTTGTGGATCACGACACCGTTGGCGTCCCGGTAGGACAGGCCCTTGATCTCGGACATCGGAGTGCCGTCGGCGACTTCCTTGACGGTGAAGTCGAACTCGTTGCGGGCGCAGAAATCGATGCACGGGGCCTGGGCCATGGCGCCGGCCGCGTCGACCGCGACCTTGGCGCCGATGAGCCCGGCGATGAGCTTCGGGTTGGCGGCCTTGAGCGCCTCGACGGTCTTCACGTCGGACTTGAACGACGGCACCGATGTGTGGAGCACCACGAGGTCGAAATCATTGGCCTGAGCCACGATCTCGGGAAGCTTAATGTTGTGCGGAGGCGCGTCGATCAGCTTCGAGTTCGGCACCAGGGCCGCCGGCTGGGCGAGCCAGGTCGGGTACCAGAACGACTTGATCTCGCGCTTGGCCTGGTAGCGGGAGCCCGCGCCGCCGTCGAAACCGTCGAAGGTGGGAGCCTGGAGGAAAAGCGTGCGCATGGGGTTCAAGGCCTCAGCGAGAAAGGAAAAAGGGCGGACGGGACGCTAAAAGCGAAGATCAGAGCGAGGATGCACCAGCATCGTGGCCGAGGCTTCGCTCGGGGATCAGTGTGCCATCTGCAACCACCCGATAATCGTGACCTTTCCATGTCACCGCCCCCGAGACGAAGCTCCAGGAGAAGTTCATGAAGGAGAGGATGTCGCGAATCGGCAACAGCCAGTAGGGGTGCGGAGCGAGGCCGAAGGCGCGCTCCAGGCGGACGCAGAGGATGATGCGGCAGGCGAGCGCCAGGGCCGCCACCACGAGGCCGCTCGTATCGGCGCCGGGGATCAGGGCACCGATGAGGGCCAGCGGGAAGGCGTGGGTGACGATGGAGCCGGCATAGCCGGCCGGATCGACGTTGCGGATGGTCCGGTTCCAGCGCAGCTCGTGCTTCCACAGGCCGGCGAGATCGGTGTCGACGCAGGTATGCCCGATGGTGAAGGTCGGGATCGCCACGAGGCCGCCCCTGGCGCGGAGGGCCTCGCCCACGGCGTAGTCGTCGGCGAGATCGTCGCGGAAGGCCTCGAAGCCGCCCATCTCGGCCAAGGCCGTGGTGGTGAAGGCGATGGTCGAGCCGAAGCAGGGCTTGGCGAGGCCGAGCGAGGTGCCCATCACGACGTTGGGCAGGAACTGTACGTCGATGGCCAGCGCCGAGAGATGCGCCCAGATTCCGCGATGGGCCGGTACGCCGTGATAGAGGCAGGTGACGCCGTTCACGCCCGGCTGCCCGAGCTCGGCGACGATCCGTTCGAGGTAGTCGGGCCTCGCCACCATGTCGCTGTCGGCCAGCACGATCACGTCATGGGCGATCTGGGCCGACATGTTGATGAGGTTGGAGACCTTGCGGTTCGAGCCGTGCTGGCGCGCATCGATGACGAGATCGAGCTTCAGGTCGGGATAGGTTTCCGCGAGGCGGCGCACCACGGCGATCGCCGGGTCCGTGGCGTTCTGCACGCCGAACACCACCTGCATCGGGCCGGTGTAATCCTGGCGGCAGAAAGTCTCGAGATTCTCGTAGAGATTGGGCTCCATGCCGCAGAGCGGCTTCAGGATGGTCACCGAGGGACGCGCGGCGTTCGCCGTCAGGACCGGGAGGGGGCGGCGTGCGTAGCGGCCGGCCAGGAAGGCAGCCGTCAACCCGTAGACGCAGCCGGCCAGGGCCATGAGCTGGAACACGAGTGAGAGCCAGCTCAGGCTCGCCGAAGGCAGATCCGTCAAGGTGAGGTCCATGATGGGCGAAGCTCGGTCACGGTTTGGATGAGGGTGCCGCTGGGTCGGGACGACGGCACGGGTGGGTTCGTCCGGCCAGGCCCGGCGAGGGGCGTCTGGCCTGCGTCTAAGGCTTTGGTTTGGCGGCGAGCATCGCCGCCGTCCGATCGCGAAGGAATTTCAGCAGGCTTTCCGCCCCGCCCGCCTTCAGCGGATCGGCGAAGCTGCCGCGCATGGCGGCGATCTCGCTGACGTTGCCGTTGAGGTAGACGTCCTGGATGCGGTTGCCCGAGCCGACGAGGTAATCGATCTGCGAGGCGTCGCCATCCGCATTGGCGACCTCGGTCTGGACCACGCGGTTCTGCCCGCGCGCCTCGCTCTCGGGCTTGATGTCGAACTTGCCGCCGGCGGCCTGGGACAGGCGGGTGGCATAAGTCGCGGTGAAATACTGTTTGAAGGCTTCCGTCAGCGCGCCCTGCTGCTCGGGCGTGAAGCCCTTCCACTTCGCGCCCACGGCGACCCGCGCCATGGTGGCGAAGTCCATGCTCTGGTCGAGGACCGGGCCGATGACGAGCGCGCGGCTCTTCACGTCGGCCTCGGGCGCCTTGAGAGCGCCCTCGAAGCTGGCATAGAGACCGCGCACGGTCTGCACCGCCGCATCCTCGGCGGCGCGGGCAGCCGTTCCCGACAGGAGGGTGACGGCGAGGAGGGTCGAGGCGGCGAGCCCCGATGCGAAGCCGCTCACGCGCATTTCCGCAGCGTCCCCATATCGCTCTCCATCGATCGCAACACGGTGTGGTTTCCCACGAGGTTGGCGGGCACACGCGACACCGGCATGGCGTCCAGGCTCACCGCCCGGGCGATGTCACCCCCGGCTTTCACCGTTCCCTGCTCCACGGACACCGGGGCCGGAGAGGTCCGGTCTTCCGTGTCCGGCGCGTCCTTCTTGCCTTCCATGAAGTGCCAGGCCACCAGGCCGGGCACGCCGACCATGAGATCGGCCAGGCGCTTCACCAGGGAGAGCGCTAGGGCGGCCTCGGCGGGGATGCCGAAGATCGCGCAGAGGGCGATGAGGCCGCCTTCCTGGGCGCCCAGCGCCCCCGGCACCGCGAACGCCGCGCCACGGACCGCCTGGGCCAGGCTCTCGATCACGATGGCCTCGGCCACGGTCACCGGATAGCCCATGAAGTGCAGCGCCACGTAGACCTCGGCCGCACCGATGATCCAGCCGATCATGTGCACGCCCATGGCGCCGATGACCCGCTTGGGCGAGGAATAAAGTCTGCGCAGGCCGTCATAGAGTACGTCGACCGCGCCGAGTGCCCGCCATTCGCGGGCGGCGGCGAAGCGGTTCAGCATGGCCTGGATGACGCGGTGACCGCTGCGGCGCTGGATCAGGAAGAAGGCGCCGAGGGCCGGGGCCGCGATGGCGAGACCTCCGGCGACCGTGCGCACCACCGGGCCGTCGCCGTGCAGCCAGGCGAGCAGGGCGACGCCGCCGACCGTGAAGAGGAACTGGGTGACCGCCTGCGTCATCAGGTCGACGAACATGCTGGCGCCGGCGAGCCCCCCGGAGACGCCGCGCTGCGCCAGGAGCCGGGCGCCGACGAAATCGCCGCCGACGGTGGCCACGGGAAGGAGCGTGTTGATGCCCTCGCGGACGAAGCGCAGGGAGACGCAGTTCCACAGGCCCGGGCGGTCGGCCCGCGGGAACACGGCGAACCAGCCGAGTCCGGCCCAGCCCACGGCGACGGCGCGTACAACCACGACGATGGCGGCGCCCCAGCCGGCGCTCACCAAAGCGGCGGCGACATCATCCAGTCCCGATGACAAGAACAGGCCTGCAACCGTGCAGAGGCCGACGATGAGGGCCAATGTCGTCAGACGCTTCATGATCCCCCTTCGACCGTCGGCGCGGACGATTTTTTAGAGAAATTCACCGACCCCCCGGACGAAAAACCTTCCGGAAAACGTTGGCATCATCGGAAGTTGCAGCTTTGGATTTCGTTGTCTATCACCCGATAGACACAGTGCGGGCCAAAGCGGCGATGGGGCCTGAGCCTCGAAGAAACAGCCGCATTTTAAGGCGCGACCAAGGGACGAATGATGGACCGCGAAGCTTTCACCACGGCCCGGGACGCCGTGCTCGCCGACGCGCAGATCGATGCTTATGACACCGCCCCGGCCGACTATCGCGGCACCCCCGCCCCGAAATCTCCGGTCATGGCATGGAACGAGTGGGACCCTCTTGAGGAGGTGATCGTCGGCAGCCTCGACGGCGCGACCATTCCGTCCCACCACCTCACGGTGATCTTCAACCTGCCGCGTGCCGCGCAGCCGTTCTACCGGTTCGCCGCGGGCTTCCGCTATCCGAAGTTCATGAAGAAGCTCGCCCAGGCCGAGCTCGACAACTTCATCACGATCCTCGCCGGCGAGGGCGTGAAAGTCCGCCGTCCCGACACGGTGGATTTCTCGCGCAAGTACAACGCACCCCGCTGGTCGTCCCGCGGCTTCTGCGTCGCCTGCCCGCGCGACCCGTACCTCGTGATCGGCGACGAGATCATCGAGAGCCCGATGTGCTGGCGCTCGCGCTATTTCGAGGGCGATGCCTACCGCTCGCTGTTCAAGGAATATTTTCGCAACGGCGCACGATGGACCTCGGCGCCCCGGCCGCAATTGACGGACGAGCTCTACAATTACGATTACCGCGTGCCGAACCTGAAGGCCGGCGAGCCGATGCAGTTCACGGTCAACGAGTTCGAGCCGGTCTTCGACGCGGCCGATTTCGTCCGCTGCGGCCGCGACCTCTTCGTCACCCGGTCCAACGTGACGAACCTCATGGGCATCGAGTGGCTGCGCCGCCACCTCGGCTCGGGCTTCCGCGTCCACGAGATCGAGAGCCGCTGCCCGCAGCCGATGCATATCGACTCGTCCTTCATGCCGCTGGCCCCGGGCAAGGTGCTGGTGAACCCGGATTATATCGACGTCGAGAAGCTGCCAGCCGTGCTCAAGAAGTGGGACGTGCTGATCGCGCCCCGCCCCGATCCGGTGGAGGGCTTCATGAGCAAGATCTCGATGTGCTCGCCCTGGACTTCGATCAACGTGCTCGCCATCGACGAGAAGAAGATCGTCGTCGACGCGAGCCAGCCGACCTTGATCAAGGCCCTGAAGGATTGGGGCTTCGATCCGATCCCGGCGCCGTTCCTGTCCTACGGTCCGTTCGGCGGCTCGTTCCACTGCGCGACCCTCGATGTGCGCCGTCGCGGTGCTCTGAAGTCCTATTTCTAGCCTCGAGATCGCTTCGGCGCGCCTGTCGTGCCGAAGCGTCTTTCCGACAGTGCCAACATAGGTCTGTCGTCACGTCGGGTTTGTCGTGATGCGTTAGGGATTTGTGTCTATGACATCGCTCATGGACACGATGTTTCCCAACCCATCCTCGCGCCCTGCGCAACGGACGGGGCTTGCCGCCATGCCGGCCCTGGCTCTCGCGGGCTCGCTCATGGCGGCGGGTGCGGCGGGAGCGGCCGACCTCATGGAGATTGAGCGGCCGCCGACGTTCCTCGCCCTCGACCAGAACCTCTGGGTCGTGACGGTGACGGCGACGGTGCAGGCGACGCCGAGTTTTCCGGGGTCGAACGAGTATACCGCCATCGGCTACCCATCGATCAGCATCGCCAAGGCCGGTACGCCACGCCGGTTCTCGTCGCCCGATGACGGGATCAGCGTCTCACTCTACGATTCGCCGCTCTTCAATGCCGGTCTGACGGCGGAGTACGTGCCCGGCCGCTATTACGGCGACAACCGGCGGGACCTGTTCGGTCTGCGCGATGCCCAGTTCGCCATCGAGCCGGGTGTCTTCGTCGAGTATTACCCCACGCAATGGCTTCGCGCCCGGGCCGAGTTGCGCCATGGGATCTTCGGGCATCACGGCTTCGTCGGCTCGCTCGGCGCGGACGTGATCCAGCCCTTCGACCGCTGGCAGGTCTCGGTGGGCCCGCGCTTCAACTTCGGCGATGCCAGCTTCGCCCGGCGCTATTTCGGTGTTCAGCCATTCGAGGCGGCGCTCAACGGAACGCTGACCCCGTTCCGACCCGACAGCTACGTCACGGTCGGCGCCTTGGGCGCTGTGACCTACACGTTCGACGAGCGGTGGGCCGCGACGGGATATGTCGGCTATAATCGCATCGTCGGTTCATCCGCCGACAGCCCGCTGGTGCGCCGCCAGTTCGGGTCGCAGAACCAGTACACGTTCGGTGTGAAGGTGAATTACAGTTTCACCACGCAGCCCTGGTTCTAGAAAACAACGTCCGAGACGGGTCGTCCGGCCGCTGTTTCACCCGGCGACACGGGGCCGGACTCTTCCGCCCGGAACCGGCGGCGTGGCCAGTGCCCGTTGCCATGTGCATCCGGCGAGGGCAAGGGCGAGCCCGTATTGGAGCAATCCGTTCTCGGCGAGGTCTGCCGGCGCGATCTGTGCCTGGATCGCCCAGCGCGTCAGGACATTGAGCAGGATGAGCCCGGCGCAGAAGGCGGCGGCGGTGATCAGGGCGGCGACGAAATCGGGCATGGCACGACCTCCGGAGAACCGGATTTCGAACTAGCAAGGCGCGCGCCAGCCTTTCCCCACCAACGATGTCCGGTTCAGGCCGCCGGCGGCTTCGTCGCCTCCATGGCGGGGTGGGCGGCAAAGCTCGTGAACCAGGCCGCCAGATCCGGGTACTCCTGCTTCCAGCCGAGTTCGGTGAAGCGCAGGTCGAGATATCCGAGGGCGCAGGCGATGCTGATCGTCCCGATATCGACCCGGTCGGCAAAGCCTCGCGCCCGGTCGTCGAGGGCTGCCAGCGCGCTTCGTATCTTGGCCTCCTGGCCGTCCATCCAGGCGACGGAGCGTTCGGAAGCGTCGCGGGCCGTGAGTTCGTAGCGGATCAGCAGGGCCGCATCGAGGATGCCGTCGGCGATGGATTGCTCGTTGAGCGCCGTCCAGCGGGAGGGGCCGGCCGGCGGGAACAGCGCTCCGCCGGCGCGGGCATCGAGATATTCGCAGATCACCCGGCTGTCGGCCAAGGCGTGGCCCTCGTCATCGAGGAGGGTCGGCACCTGCGCCATGGGGTGATGGGCGAGGATGGTGCCGTCGCGCTTCACCGGATGCGCGGCGCTCGGCAGCAACTCGATACGGTCGACGAGGCCCAGGACATGAGCGCAGGCCATGACCTTCCGCGCGAAGGGCGAGAAGTGCGAATGGAACAGCTTCATCGGGACCTTCCGGGCTCGGTTCGTCGGCATGAGGGGGAACCGGCCCGCTTTCGGCAAAAGCCGTCGCAAAGGCAAGCCCCGGCGACCTGCCGATCGTGCGCGAAGGGGCCGCGATCAGGGCCGGCGGGCGGGCTTCGGCTTGGGCGGTGCGACGGACGCAGGCACCGGGGCCACCGGCGCGGCCACCCGCGCGGGGCGGGGCGTTTCCACGGCGAGACGTTTCACCGGCCAGCCGTCGCTCCAGCGCTCCATGTCGCTGAAACGCGGATTGGCCTTGAGGCTCGTCGGATCCCCGCCGAACGCCGCGGCCGCGGCCAGATCGAACGTCTTCCAGTAGGCGAGATAGTCGAGACTGTCCGCGCGGGAATTGTTGAGTTGAGCCAGCAGCGTCGTCTGTTCGCCGGTCAGCGACATGTCGGCCGACCATTTGAATGGGGCCGGCGGCTGCTTGGGATCCTTCGGGGGCTCCGGCGGCAGCTTGATGGCACCCCCGTCATAGGCGGTGTCCACGGCGCCCGGCGAGGTCAATGTCGCCGTGAGCGACGGGAAACCGTGATCGTCGGAGAGCGCGCGGATGAAGAGCTTACGCTCGGGCGCGACGGCACTCGCTTCGCGCAGGAGGCGTCTGGCGGCAAGGTCGGCGGCGCGGGCATCCCGGTCGCCGATCACGGTGATGACCAGGGTCTCGGGATCGATCTTCGACAGGTCGCGCAAAACGACCCCCCGGGATTTGGCATCGCTCGCGATCCCGCCCGGCATGATCGCGAAGACGAGACGGGGCACCGGCAGGCCCGCCTCCCCGGCATCGGCAGCGAGGTTGGCGGCGATCGGTGCACCCGCGAGGTGGCCGATCAGGGCGACGCGCTTCAGGTCGGGCTTGGCATCGGGATCGGTCTCGAGATCCGCGAGGGCGGCCTTCACCAGTTTCTCGGCGTTGCCGGTGGCATCCGCCGGCCTCGTCCGGTTGATCTCCTGGAAGCGGGGAAACACGACGAGATACCCGGCTCTGGCGAGGTGATCGATCCATGCTCCGTAAGGCAACGGGTTGGGCGAACCCCAGGCGTGCAGGAAAACGACGACGGGTCGCCCTTCCGCCGGTGCCGCACCGGCCGCGTGGAAGACGAAGGTCGCCGCACTGGGGCGCCCGAGCGCCCGTTTCACGATGGATACGGAGCGATCTCCAATCCCGCCCGGGCCTTGGGCGGGCTGATTGGGCGGTGTCGCGCCGAGGACCGGTTCGCACAACGACGCGACGACAAGCGAGGCGCCGAGAACGAGGCAGGCTTTCAAACGCATGACGGGCTCGTCAGATCGATCCGGAGGGGCGCGCCCGGAATATCAGGTTTTCAGCGATGAAGGCGAGACGATCCCGGTCTCCCGCCAAGTCCTGACGGATTGCGTCATTCGGGCCGCACCAATGGTAGGATCAGGATCGCGGCAAGAGAGACATCGCCCTATCGCGTCTCCGCTCCCGGATTGCATCTGTCGTCGATGAGCTTCGCCAGACGAAGCAATTCCTCGGGCACGGAATGGTCGATGATCTCGCTGTACATCGTGCGCAGATTGTCGCCGACATTCTGCATCATCCTCGACTCCGAGTAGACGGTATACGATTGTCCTGATCGACTGATATTGGCCATGGTCATCGTGGCGGTGGTGCTCATTTGAAGCTCGTGCAGTCTGGTTCCATCAATCATGAACCCATGGACCAACGGCTGGCGCCGAAGAAGTTTCCTTTTAAACTGGGATAATTGTGGCTGCCGGCCGAACGACCATCAGGCGGTGTTGCCGCCGATCCTGTCGATGCCCGGCCCTTGCTCGGGCGTGCGGCCTGAAGCCTCTTCGACCCAGGCCAGGATATCCGATGCCCGCCACGGCTTCGGGATGAAGGTCGCGGAAACCCGCAGGTCACTCGGCTGATCGCCGGCATCGCCGGAGGTCAGCAGAACCCGCACGCGGGGCCAGGTGACGCCGATGATCCGGGCGAGTTCGAAACCGCCGATGGGACCGGGGGTGCGCACATCGGAGAAGACGACGCTCACCGCACCGTCCTTCTCGTTCAGGATTGCCAAGGCTCGCTCGGCGGTTTCCGCCTCGATGACGCTGAAGCCGGTCTCTTCCAGTAAAGCGGCCGCGAGAAATCGCTCGTCGGGCTCGTCCTCGACGACGAGGATCACCGGTTTCGCGCCCGATGGATTCACAGCACTCATGGGTCCGGAACGCTCTTCAGGGCTGACGGCCGCATCGGCCGCCATCCCAGCAACGCTATGTAGTCCTGCCCGTCAATGTGTCGATCCAGCGCTCGGATCATGAATTTCGACGGGTTCGCGCCGCAAAATCATGATCAAGGTGCCGGTTTCTCAATTCTTGCAGAGGGAACGCTCTCACGGGAGGTGGCTGATCCCCCCGTCGAGCCATTCTTCGCGCCGGTGCACTGCGGTACGATTTACCCGACCCCGTGGCTTTTGAGAAACGCCAGAGCGCGAGCCCAACCCTGCTCGGCGCTGTCCTTGCGATAGCTCGGCCGGTAATCGGCGTGAAACCCGTGCGGCGCCTCCGGGAACACGACGAGCTCGACGCTGCGCCCCGCGGCGTTCGCCCGGTCGCGGGCGTCTTCGACGCTGGCCACGGGAATGCCCGTATCGGCGCCGCCGTAGATCGCGAGGAGTGGTGCATGGAGATCGGTCGCCACGTCCCCCGCCGTTTTGGGCTGAAGCTCCGTGCGGTCACCGCCGAGCGGGCCGTACCACGCCACCGCTGCCTTCAGGTCGCGTCTGTGCGCCGCGTAGAGCCATGCTCCGCGTCCTCCGCGACACCAACCCATCGTGCCGATCCGCCCGGCATCGGCTTTCGAATCGGCGATGGCCCAGGATGAAGCGGCGTCGAGATCCGCGATCCACTGGGCGTCCGGGGTCTTCAGGATGACATCACGGACGATCGCCTTCACGTGCGTCATCTTCGAGAGATCGCCTTGCCGCGCGTAAAGTTCGGGCGCGACCGCGCAATAGCCGACCTTGGCCAGCCGACGGCAAACATCCTTGATGTATTCGTGAACCCCGAAAATCTCTTCGATGACGAGAATCAGGGGAAACGGACCCGCCCCTTCGGGCATCGCCCGATAACCCGGCATCGGCCCGTCGGCCGCCGGAATCTTCACCTCACCGGCAACGAGACCGGCCGAATCCGTCGTGACCACCTGCGCCTGCGCATTCGCCTCGGCCAGGGTGAACCCGGCGATGAGGCTCGTCATGACGAAGCCCCGCCGCGAGAAGGGCGGGACCACGAGCCCGTCGAGGCCGCCCAGTCCCTTGCTCCGCTGGTCCTTGTCCGTCCCGTGATCGTCCATGGGATGCTCTCCTGCCCGGCGCCGTACGACGCGTCTTCAGACAACTAGAGTATCACCGGCCGAGGTCACGTCAGGACAGGGCCGCGCGCACCATCTCGACCTCGTCCTTCCGGCCGGCACCATTGCGATGCGGGGACGGACGGTTATCCGACGCGGCGGGCCGCCGCCGGGCTATGGATTTCGGACGCACCAGTTCCGCCAGCTTGGTGAAGCCTTCGCTGCCGGGCTGACCGCCCTGCCCCATCCGGAGACCGAAGCCGGTGACGAAGGACTGCGCCAAAGCCTCGTCGCGCTCCACATCGAACAGATCGGCGGCCGCCTGGAACGCCTCACGGAACGGGCGCAGGGAGCACCAGCTCTTCTCCGCAAGATGGAGCGGCCATTCCCAAAGGCCCGTCTCGGAGCGCCGCCCCAACCCGTCGCGCGCGATGAAATATCCGGTCCCGCGATGCTCCAGACCATCCGCGATCACGCGCCAGTCGGCGTTCTCGAACAGGACCACTTCTTCGCTCGAAGCCTCAAGATCGATCATCGCGTTCCCCTGCCATCGTCGAGGAGCGCACTGACGCAGGCTCACTCACTCATGGAACAATGAGGGAACATTGGTGGGAAACCGAGCGGGCGTCAAGACGCTTGTTCACGCTGCGTTCGCTTAAGACCGCCGGTCGAGGACGACCGATACTCAGTTTTCAGCGCGATCCGAACATCGTGTGCTCGACCCGGTCGCCCGCCTTGATGCCGAGCTTGGCCGTCGTGCCGGCGTTGAGCTCCAACACCGCCACCACGGGTTCGCCCGATGGGATGACCTTGGTCGACAGGGGCTCGGTATTCGTCGCAATCCGGGCGATGCTTCCGTCGGGCCGGATGAAGAGCATGTCGAGGGGCAGGTAGGTGTTCTTCATCCACATGGCGACGCGTTCGATTTTCTGGAAGTCGAACAGCATGCCGTGCTCGGGCGGCATCGAGCGGCGAAACATCAGGCCGCGCGAGCGCGATTCGTCGTCCCGCATCACCTCGACGGAAAAGCTGTGCCGGGTACCCCTGCTGGCGATTTCCAGAGGTTCCGTCGCCGCGACCTCCTGAGCGGTGGCGGCGCCGAGGCCCGCCAGGATGGCGACGAGGATCAGGAGCGCGCGCAAGGGCGCGAACGAGCGGGCGGCGTTGAACGATGTCACGTGGTCATTCCGTCAGTGGGAGGCGGGCAGCGCGCCGTCCAGAAGCCGAACCTCGGCCGCCATCTTGCCCTTCGAACCGTCGCCATACCGAACGAGAACGGTCTCACCGGGCTTCAGTTCGGCGATGCCGTAGCGACGCAACGTTTCCATATGGACGAAGATGTCGGGAGAGCCGTCGCCACGGCTGAGGAAGCCGAATCCGCGCAGACGGTTGAACCACTTCACCACCGCCGTCTCGAGCCCGCTCGTCGCCGTCACGCTCACATGTGTGCGGGGCATGGGGAGTTCGGACGGATGCGTCGCCGTCGACTGATCGAGGGAGATCACCCGGAAAGCCTGCCAGCCACGCGGCCGCTCGGTGGCTTCCACCACGATCCGTGCGCCCTCGCTCGCCGCCTGATGTCCATCGCGGCGAAGGCAGGTGATATGAACCAGCACGTCGGCGGAGCCGTCGTCCGGCAGGATGAAGCCGAACCCTTTCGAGACGTCGAACCACTTGATGCGGCCTGATACCTCGACGAGGTCGAGGGGGCGCAGCACCTCTCCGTCGGCGAGATCGGTGCTTCGCCCGTTGACCGATTCCCCCGAGGCGTGAAGCCCATGCGCGCCTGATCCGACATCGTCCGACATGTAAGCAACCCACACCGAATCACGCGTCGCGATCCGCACCACAGATTAACAAAGTCACAACCCGGCGGAAGCCCGTTTGACCGACAACGACTGCGGCGATTGATACATTCTTCAGCATATCGGCTCGGGCGCAACAGGCCGTCCGGGACGCGGCATTTGCGCCGAATCTTTCCCGAGGCCTCTATCGCAGATCCTCTCTGCCGAGTGGCGGGGCGGGTTCGGGCCGATCACGATCGGTCGCCATCATGTCGGGAGAAGCCCTGCATTTGTTCATCGCGCCGGAGCGAACGGATGATCCCGCGATCGGCGGTGCCCTTGCGTCGGACTCACCACCGGCGATAGCCAACGCGGATGATCCAGACCTTCCTTTCCGTGGCGAAGCCTTCGCCCTGCCCGCGCTCATGCGCCCGGCCCGAACGGCAGCCCCATCCGAGGCCGGGCGCATGAGCGCCTCGACGGCGAGCCCCGTCACGGGTGCCGAAGCGCCACAATCCACCACCCGGTTCCGCGAGGCCCGGCGGTTCGATCTCATCGACGTCGCGCGCGGCATCGCTCTCCTGGCGATGGCCGTCTACCACACCACCTGGGATCTCGGAGATCTGAGGCTCACGCCGGAGAACTACGCCCTGGCGCCGCTGGGCAAGGTCGCGGCCCATCTCATCGCCGGCACGTTCCTCGTGCTCGTCGGCATCGGCCTCGTCCTGATGAACCGGGACGGTCTCCGGCCCCGCGCGTTTCTCCTGCGGCTCGCGCGGATCGGCATCGCCGCCCTCCTCACTACGGCGGCGACATTCTACACCTTTCCCGACAGCTACATCTTCTTCGGAATCCTGCACTGCATCGCCGTATCGAGCGTGCTCGCCGTGCCGTTCCTGCGGGTCTCGCCGGTGGCGGCACTGGTGGTCGGCATCGTCGTGCTGGCAACGCCCGCCGTCATGGCGAACCCGGATTATCACCTCGCCGTCTTCGACGATCCGATCCTGAGTTTCCTCGGCCTCGGCATGCTGCCGCCCCGCACCAACGATTACGTGCCCCTGTTTCCCTGGTTCGGGCTGGTTCTCTTGGGGCTCGCACTGGCCCGGCTCGGGCTGCCGGCCTTCATGCGCAGTCGCCTGTCACAGTGGCGGCCGAGATCGCTCCCCTCGCGGGGGCTGGCCCTGGCCGGGCGCCACAGCCTCGCGGTGTATCTCGTGCACCAGCCGCTTCTGCTCGCCCTGCTGACGGGCGTCGTGACCGTGACCGGTCCGCATCCGAAGGCCGGTCTCGTTGCATTCCGTCAGGATTACCGCACGCAGTGTGAGGCGACCGGGGGCAATGCGCAGACATGCCGAGTGGCCGCCCGCTGCGTCGCCGATGCCCTCCAGCGCGAGAATCTGTGGGCGATCAAGGGGCGGAGTTTCAACGCGGAGGAGCGGGCGAAGGCCCAGGCTCTGTCCCAATCCTGTTACGAAACGGCCGATGGTCCAGCGGTATCGCCGTGAGGCCGTCTTGAACGAAAGGCACCCGCCTCACGAGGGAGGCGGGTGCCCAAGCCTTCGATGAACACGAGCCTAGAGGATCCACGGTGATCGGGGATCCTCGATCCTCAATCCTTGGCGCGTTCCACGTAGGAACCGTCTTCCGTCAGGATCACCACGCGGGTGCCCACCGCCACATGCGGCGGTACGGCGGTGCGCACGCCGTTGGACAGGATCGCCGGCTTGTAGGAGGAGGAGGCCGTCTGGCCCTTCATCGCCGGCTCGGTCTCGGTGATCTCGAGGGTGACGCGCTGGGGCAGTTCGACGGTGAGCGGCACGTCGTTATGCGAGGCCAGCATCACCTTCATGCCTTCCTGCAGGTACGGCGCGGCGCTGCCGACGACGTCCTTGGGCACCGCCACCTGATCGTAGTTCTCAGGATTCATGAAGTGGTAGCCCTCGCTGTCCTCGTACAGGAAGGTGTGCTCGCGGTCCTCGACGAAGGCGCGTTCCACCGATTCGGTGGTGCGGTAGCGCTCGGACACCTTCACCCCGTCGGTGATGCGGCGCATGTCGAGCTGCGTCACGGGAGTGCCCTTGCCGGGGTGGATGTTCTCCACCGTCAGGATGACGTAGAGCTTGCCGTCCTTGTCGACGACGTTGCCCTTGCGGAGCGTAGAGGCGATCACCTTCACGGGGTCAGATCCTGTTCGAGACAATATATGCGATGCCCCGGCGCGGATTCGGCCCGCGGGAGCGACATCTGTGCCTCGCCACTACCCTATCCGGCGGCCTGTTGCCAGCAGCACGGCGCCGGCATGCGCATTTGGCGTGCCGGCTACGGGACGCGCGGGCGTGACCGGTTCTCCCTCGCCCTGGTGGGCACCGCACCGCCATGCCGACCGCCGCCCGGCTCTCCTCGCGCGAAACCGCATCGTCGCGGCCCTGCGCCGGCATTTCGCGGCCCGCGACTTCGTCGAGGTCGAAGCCGCCGCCCTCCAGGTCTCGCCGGGCAACGAGGCCCATCTCTCGGCCTTCGCCACCTCGGCCATCGGCCATGATGGCGCCGCCTCCCCGCTCTATCTCCACACGTCACCGGAATTCGCCTGCAAGAAGCTGCTGGCGGCGGGTGAGACGCGGCTGTTCAGTCTGGCGCGGGTGTTCCGCAACCGCGAGCGCGGTCCCCTGCACCATCCGGAATTCACCATGCTCGAATGGTACCGGGCCGGCGAGGACTACGAGGTGTTGATGCGCGACTGCGCCGACATCCTGGCGCTGGCTGCCGACGAGGCGAAGGCACGCTCCTTCCGCTTTCGCGGCCGGGAATCCGATCCCTTCGCGGATTTCGAGCGCCTCACCCTCGCCGAGGCGTTCGAGCGCCATGCCGGCATCGACCTCCTGGCGACGATCGAGCCCGGCGGCGGCACGGACAGGGACGGCCTCGCCGCAGCGGTGGCCGCCTGTGGCCTGCGGGTGGCGGCCGACGATTCCTGGGCCGACCTGTTCAGCCGCGTCCTTGTCGCCCTGATCGAGCCGAAGCTCGGCGACGGGCGGCCGACCCTGCTCTACGAATATCCCGTGAGCGAGGCGGCCCTGGCTCGTCCCAGCGCCCGCGATCCCCGCGTGGCGGAGCGGTTCGAGCTCTACGCCTGCGGCGTCGAGCTTGCCAACGCCTTCGGCGAGCTCACCGACCCGCACGAGCAGCGGCGCCGGTTCGAGATCGAGATGGCGGAGAAGGCGCGGATCTACGGTGAGACCTACCCGATCGACGAGGATTTCCTCTCGGCCCTGGCCATCATGCCGGAAGCGAGCGGCATCGCGCTGGGCCTCGACAGGCTGGTCATGCTCGCGGTCGGCGCGCCGCGCATCGACGACGTGATCTGGACGCCGGTCGCGGAGACGCCGGCGGCGATGGATGGCAACGCGTGAACAGGCCGCTTCCCCATTCCCTTCCCCGCTCCCTCCGCAACCCCGCGCAACTCGTCGAAGCCGGGCTCGTCGCGGCCTCCGATCTTCCCGCGCTCGAAGCCGTGGCGGCGCGATACGCTGTCTCGGTGACGCCCGACATGGCCGAACTCATCGACCCCACCGATTCCGCCGACCCCATCGCCCGCCAGTTCCTGCCCCGCGCGGAGGAACTGGCGACACGTCCGGAGGAGGATTCGGACCCGATCGGCGATGCCGCGCATTCGCCGCTTCCAGGCCTCGTCCATCGCTATCCCGACCGGGTGCTGCTGAAGCCGCTGCATGTCTGCCCGGTCTATTGCCGCTTCTGCTTCCGCCGCGAGATGGTGGGGCCGGATGGGCTCGGCACCCTGAGCGAGGACGAACTCGCCGCCGCTTTCGCCTATATCGCCGACCGGCCCGACATCTGGGAGGTGATCCTCACCGGCGGCGACCCCTTCGCCCTCTCGGCCCGCCGGCTCGGGCAGATCGCCGAGGCCCTCGCCGTCATTCCGCACGTCAAGGTCCTGCGCATCCATACCCGCGTGCCGGTGGTCGAGCCCGCCCGCGTGGACGACGATCTCGTCGTTGCCCTGAAGCGCTTCGGCGGCGCGGTCTATGTCGCGCTCCACGCCAATCATCCGCGCGAATTCACGCCGGCCGCGACAGCCGCCATCGCCCGTCTCGTCGATGCCGGCATCCCGATGGTGAGCCAGACGGTGCTCCTCGCCGGGGTCAACGACGACCCGGAGACCCTCGCGAGCCTGATGCGGAGATTCGTCGAGAACCGGGTGAAGCCCTACTACCTCCATCACGGTGATCTCGCTCCGGGCACCGGCCACCTGCGCACCGGATTGGCGGCGGGGCGCGATCTCATGGGGCGCCTGCGCGGGCGCCTGTCCGGCCTCGCCCAGCCGCTCTACGTCCTCGATATTCCCGGCGGCCACGGCAAGGTGCCGGTGGGGCCGTCCTATCTCGGGGCCGACGAATCCGGCTGGCGGGTCACCGACCCGCAGGGGCAGGAGCATCCCTACCCGCCGGATGCGGACGGACCGGATCGGGACTGACCCACACACGCGGAATCGTCCGGCAGATACGAGGCTTCAGGGTCCAGACATGTTCTTTCCGCTCTCGAAACTGATCTATTTCGTGATCACGCCGTCGAACTTCTTCATCCTGATCGGGCTTCTCGGCTGCGTCCTGATGTTCGGCGGCTGGACGCCGCGCCTCGGGCGCGGGCTGGCCCTCCTCGGCTTCGCCGGGCTCTTCCTCGGCGGTCTCCTGCCTCTCTCCGCCTGGATCGCCCTGCCCCTCGAAAACCGGTTCCCACGCTTCGCGGAGGACGGTGCACCGATCACGGGCGTGATCGTGCTGGGTGGCGCGGTGGAGACCCAGACGACGCTGGCGCGCGGCCAGCTCTCGGTGAACGATGCCGGCGAGCGCCAGATCGCCTTCGCGGATCTCGCCCGCCTCTACCCGCAGGCGCGGCTCCTCTTCTCCGGGGGGAGCGGATTGCTCGGCAACGACGGGACGTCCGAGGCCGCGATCGTCAGCCGCTTCGCCGATACGCTCGGGCTGCCGCGCACGCGCCTGATCCTGGAAGACCGCTCGCGCAACACCCACGAGAACGCGCGCTTCTCGGCCGATCTGGTCAAGCCGGTGACGGGTGAACGCTGGCTGCTCGTCACCTCCGCCTGGCACATGCCGCGCGCCATCGGCTGCTTCCGCCAGGCCGGTTTCGACGTGACGGCCTATCCGGTCGATTACCGCACGGTGGGATGGAGCGACGCGTGGAAGCCGAAGAGCTTCGCCTCCGATGGGCTGCTGGTCCTCGACCTCGTGGTCAAGGAATGGATCGGGCTGATCGTCTACCGGCTCGCCGGCTACACCGACGCGCTGCTGCCGGCGCCGCAGGCGAAGTCCGACTGACCCCTTCGCGGCGGCGCGGCTCAGGCTTCCCCGGTGTCCGGGGCAGGCATTCCGAGGCGGTAGATCCCGCGAAAGTCGTCCGGGTCGGCCACGGGCTTGCCCTTGCGCAGGATGGCGATGCGGCCTTCCTTGGTGAGGCGCACGGCCATGCGGCGAACCGGCTGCATCAGCGGGCTCCAGGCGTCCGGATGCGGCCCGCCGAGATGACGCGCGACTTCCGAGGGGCAGACGGTCTTGCCTTCGCCCCGCTCGGCGACGAGGCGGAGGATCGATTCGCCGATCTCCTCCTCGCTCACGGATTTGCGCTCTGTGCTCATGACTCGGTGTCCTGCAGGGTGGCCTCGTCGTCCTCGTTGAGGAGGATGGCGCGGATGTCGGAGGTGAATTGCCGGCGCCACATGACACAGATGACGGCCGTGGTGGCGATCATCAGGAACCAGGCATTCACGAACCAGCCGAGATAGGCCAGCGCGAAGAGAAAGGCGCGTTGCCCTTTCGCGAAATGGCTGCCGGCGGCGATGTTCATGGCGGCGGCCCGTCTGGCGGCGCGGTCCATGTCGGCTTTCGGGGCGCCTGTGCCCTTGGGAGGCACCGCCCCGATGAGGATCGCGCCGTAATTGAACAGGCGGTAGGCCCAGGCGAATTTGAAGAACGCGTAGACGAAGACCATGGCGAGGCCCGCCACTTTGATCTCCCAGGTGACGCGGGTGGCGATGGCGCCGAAGGGCAGCGCGCCGAACAGGGTGAGCACGTCGTTGCCGGAGCGGGACAGGGTCAGCACGCCGCCGAGCGCGATGAGGGAGGTCGAGGCGAAGAAGGCCGTCCCGTTCTGGAGGGAGGCGTTGATCGTGGTGTCGACCACGCGGTTGTCGCGGACGGTGAGCTGGCGCGACCATTCCTCCCGCTGGCGGTTCATGATCTGGCTCAGACTCGTGCGCCGCCCGCGCATCCGCGCAACGGCTATGCCGTAGCCGGCCCATGCGGTGACGAAGTAGAGGAGGCCGGCAATGTCGAGCGGCGAGAAATCCGCGAGGGTGAACGGGTGCTGCATGGGCTCTGATCGCTTCCCGGCTTGTGGCCGACCGGAACCCGGTCTCACCTGTCCGCCTGCGGCGCGGACCATAGGGCATCGGCCCGATCCGTGGGAAACGAATCTCTGACGGTGACGGATCGGAGTAACCCGCTGTCATGGACGACGGCGGAGGGAGATCAGTCTCGCAGGATGCGAAATCCCGCATCGGGCGGATCGGCCGCATCGATCGCCTCGACCGAGGACACGGCGGCGCCGGCGGGCCCCAGCCGGCAGGCATCGAGCATGGCGGCGACCGCCTCGGACGCTCCGCTGAACCTGGCTTCCACACCGCCATCCGCGCGGTTGCGGACATGCCCGTTCAGGCCGCGACGTTCCGCTTCGCGTGAGGTCCAGTACCGGTAGCCGACGCCCTGCACCCGGCCGCGGATCACCACGTCGACGGTTCTGATCGTATCCAGGGAAACGCTCCTCTCAGGTCCGCGCGCCCGAACCGGGGCGATCTCGTGGCCGGAAACTCGGCTCGACTCAACAAGCAAATGGTTTTGCGATGACTTTCGTCCGAACATGATGGGTGCGGGACATCAGGCAAGCACGTCCTGCCGGGTCCGCCATCGACGGCATCGCGGTGGGCGCTTGAGTCGAAGATGGACGCGAGATATCCGGCCGCCGTCATGGGGCGATCGCGGCGACGCGAAGGTCCCGGCCCCCTCCGGCGCGGTCGGGACACGCGCGAAGTGTCGATAAGGAGCGACGATGGACATTCTCAGGCGACTGTTCGGGCGAAGCCGGGAGCGGTCCGAGGCAGCCCCTGTCGAGACGCTCATCATCAATGCCTATGCCACCGTCCGCGACCTGCCGCCGCTCGATTTTCCGCATGAATTGTTCGGACGGCGCGATCTGTCCGATCCCGAACTCGCGCCGCATCTCGAAGGGTTCATCGGCTACGTGATGGGACGCGGAGACGGCCAGATGACGGCGTCTCGCTACCATCTCTGGCGTCATCTGCAACGCGTTCGAAACCACGTGAGTTTCGAGGTGGTGACCGTTGATCTCGACGACGTGGAAGCCTGGGCGAACGCCGCCAATGCGGTCCTGTTCCTCCCGGACGGGTCCGTGCGAGCGCCCGACATGAAGGTCGTCATCTCGGCCGAGGGTGAATCCGACCCGGCCGCCGTCCTGCCCTATCCGCCCGACGCCGTTGCGCGCCGCGCGCGGACACTCGACCGCCTTAAAGGGATGGAGCCGAAACCACCGGCCGCCATGCCGCCCGCCATCGGGGAGGCCGAACTCGTCCTGCGACGCCCGGGAGACGTGCTCCGGCGTGCCCTCGCGCTGCTGTATGTCGCCGCCCACGGCCAGGCACACGCAACCGGCGGCGTGCCGATAGCGGCGGGTCAGCCGGCCTGCAATCCGGTGGGCCTCGATGCCCTGACGCCCCGCGAGACGGGTCAGGTCCGAGCCGTCGCGGCTGAGGACGCCTTCGCCATGACGTGGCGCTACGAGGCGGCCAACACCCTGTTCTGGGCTTTGGGCATCGATGCCGCCCGGATCGCCGAAAGCGATCGGCTGATCGATGTCGACGCCCTCTGGCGGTCCGTCGCGGCTCTCGCCAGCGACGGAAGCGCTTCGGGGGAATTGCGTCTTCGCCCGTCCGGAGAGATTCTCGACGCCCTCGACCGAGTGTGGCGGGAGCATTGGATCGTGCGGCAGGCCCGGCAGAAGGACCTTCGCCTTGAGAGCCTCAATGGCGACGTCGTCGCGGAGCGTCACATCGCCCTGAACTGGCTCACCCGGTTCCAGAATGGGCACGAGACCGCGTGGGACGACATCGACACCCCGACGTAGTGGTAGGCGCCGGCGCGCGGGTGCGGGGCGATCTGCTTCACGACGGCCGGATCGTCTGCCGCCGCAGAGGCTTGGTATGGGGTCTCCTCAGCCGCGCGGCGCCCGCAGCCAGCGGCGCATCTCCGCGATATAGGCGGGCGGGAGCGAGGCGGCTTCGGCGGCGGCCAGGACCGGCTGAAGATAATCGGGTCTCGGAGCTCCCGGAACGGAACTGCATCCGAGATAGATCAGAGCGCGTTTCACCCCGGTCGAGGTCGTCACCGGCTGATAGGCTTTGGTATAGAGCCGCCCGGCGACACCCTCGTAGCGGTCGAGGGCCGGCACATCGGCCAGCGCCAGATCCCAGAGGACGCCCCAGACGGTGGATGCGGGGGCCCGCACCACCGAGGCGTAGCCCTCCCGCATGATGATGAAGCGGTGCCGGTTCAGCCGTGCGGTGCCGAGGGAGGTCGAGCCGGGGCAGCGCGCCGCCATGGCGGCGGCATCCATGTTGGCGCCGTAGGAAAAATAGAGGGGCATGGGCTGGGTGACCGGGTGGGTGTTGTCGAGCGCCCCGCCTCCAGTCCCCTGTCCCGGAACGGTGAAGCGCACGGACCGGCTGGGTGAGACGATGCCCAACCCGCCGGTCCGGAGGAAGTCGCCCTCAGGCGAATTCGATGATGACCGCGTCGACCGCCAGGCTGTCGCCTTCCTTCGCGGCGATCTTGGAGATCGTGCCGTCACGCTCGGCGCGCAGGACGTTCTCCATCTTCATCGCCTCGACGATGGCGAGGGGTTCGCCGTTCTTCACTTCCTGGCCTTCCTTGACCAGGATAGCCTTCACCAGACCGGGCATCGGGCAGAGCACCTGCTTGCCGGAGCCGGCATTCTCCTTGACCGGCATCAGGGCGGCGAGCTCCGCCTCGCGCCGGGTGAAGACCCGAGCCTCGGCCGCTGCGCCGCCGTGCTGGAGCGCCACGCCGTTGAGGAGGCCGCGGACCTGGATGGCGACGCGGGTGCCGCTGATCTCACCCGACCAGACCGGCTCGCCCGGACGCCAGTCGCTCTCCACCGTCCAGGTCTTGCCGTCCTCGGCCGTGACGACGATCTGGTCGCCGAGATCGTCCACCGTCACCGGGTAGGATTGACCGGCGAGGATCACGACGCGGTCGCGCTCGAAATGGAGCAGGGCCGGATCGCGCATCTGGCCCGAGATGCCGCGCTTGCGGGTGTTGAGCTTGTGGTCGATCGCGGCAGCGGCGGCGGCCATGCGCTGGGCGATCTCGCCCGTCGGCTCGGGCGCCGAGAAGCCCTCCGGAAATTCCTCGGCGATGAAGCCGGTGGAGATGTTGCCCGAGCGCCAGCGCGGATGCGCCATCAGGGCCGACAGGAACGGAATGTTGTGGCGGATGCCGTCGATGGCGAAGGAATCCAGCGCCTCTCCCTGCGATTCGATCGCCTCGGCGCGTGTCGGTGCCCAGGTCACCAGCTTGGCGATCATCGGATCGTAGTGGATCGCGATCTCGCCGCCCTCCTCCACGCCGGTATCGTTGCGCACGATGGCCGAGCCGAACGGCCCCTCTTCCGGCGGCCGGTAGGTGGTCAGGCGGCCGATGGAGGGCAGGAAGTTGCGGGTCGGGTCCTCGGCATAGACGCGGCTCTCCACGGCCCAGCCGTTGAGCTTCACCTGATCCTGCGTCAGCGGCAGCGCCTCGCCATAGGCCGAGCGGATCATCATCTCCACGAGATCGAGGCCGGTGATCATCTCGGTGACCGGATGCTCGACCTGGAGACGGGTGTTCATCTCGAGGAAGTAGAACGACTTGTCCTGGCCGGCGACGAACTCGACGGTACCGGCTGAATCGTAGGAGACGGCCTTGGCCAAAGCCACGGCCTGCTCGCCCATCTTCTTCCGGGTCGCCTCGTCGAGGAGCGGCGACGGCGCCTCCTCGATGACTTTCTGGTTGCGGCGCTGGATCGAGCATTCGCGCTCGCCGAGATAGATGACGTTGCCGTGCTTGTCGCCGATCACCTGGATCTCGATGTGGCGCGGGTCGGTGATGAACTTCTCCACGAACACGCGGTCGTCGCCGAACGAGGACGCGGCCTCGGACTTGGCGCGGGCGAAGCCCTCCGCGACCTCGTCGGAGTAATAGGCGATGCGCATGCCCTTGCCGCCACCGCCGGCGGAGGCCTTGATCATCACCGGATAGCCGATCTCGTCGGCGATGGTGACGGCGTGTTCAGGACTCTCGATGACGCCGAGGAAGCCCGGCACGGTGGAGACGTTGGCGGCCGACGCGGCCTTTTTCGACTCGATCTTGTCGCCCATGGCGGCGATGGCGCCGGGATTGGGGCCGATGAAGACGATGCCGGCCTCGGCCAGCGCGCGCGGGAACGCCTCGCGCTCGGACAGGAAGCCATAGCCGGGGTGGACCGCCTGGGCGCCGGTCTGCTTGCAGGCCTCAATGATCTTGTCGATGATCAGGTAGGACTGTGCGGCCGGAGCGGGGCCGATATGGACCGCCTCGTCGGCCATCGCCACGTGTACGGCGTCCCTGTCGGCATCGGAATAGACGGCGACCGTCTTGATGCCCATCCTGCGCGCGGTCTTGATGATGCGGCACGCAATCTCGCCGCGGTTCGCAATCAGGATTTTCTCGAACATCGGTCCAGGCACTCTGGTGAAGCAGGAAAGGTCACGAGCGCCGTCGCGCTCAAGCTCGTTCCCGTTAAAGCAGTTGTGCGGCTTCGCAAAGCTGGGCCAATGAAGGATTGTTCATGCGCTGCGCCGGGGCGCATGTGTATTCAAAATCACGGGGGATGGCGACCACACGGCCGCGCAGCGGTTGCGCCCGTTCTCCTTGGCCCGAGAGAGCGCGTCGTCGGCCCGCAGACAAGTTCTGACAGCCCGAGCTCAGGCGGCTTCGAGCAGTTCTGCGACGGGGGCCGAGGCGGAATCCTCCGCATGGACGCGACGGTGTGCGCTGCCGATGGCGAAGGCCACGAGGATCTCGTGGCTGGTCTCGGCTTCACGCACGATCTCGAAGGCGATGCGGGCAGCGAGCGGGGTCGGGCCGGCATCGCTGCGCAGGGAGCCGACGAGCCAGCGGGCGATCTCGATATCGACGTAGCCGGTCGGGCGCTCGCCCCAGACGGCGAAATTCACCACTGCGGCGCTGACCAGGTCGGCATAGGAGGCGTCGCTCTGCGGCACGGCCCGGTCGAGGGCGATGAGCATGTCGGCCTCGTCTGCATGCGAGATGCCGTCCGGGAGGATGTCGCGGCCGAGGATCACGACGTCCGCGGCGCTGATGCGGCCGGCGGCGACGACACGGTTACAGAAAAGCTGAAGCGAATGGTTGATCATTGGTTGGTGCCTCCCCGGCTTTATTTGCGCCGGTCTGTGTTTCTGCATGTCGATGACTATGCAGGAGGCACCCGTTCAAGAAGTTAACAGTCAAATCTGAATCAACGTTCAGGTTAAAGCCTGCTCACGAATGAGCCTTTCCGAATCGTATCATTGGACCCAGGCTCCGCTGCCTCGGCGACGGAGCCTGGGTCCAGTTTCGCCTCAGCGGACCACCACCTTGGCGCCGATCGGAACGCGCTCGTAGAGATCGACCACGTCCGCGTTGAGCATGCGGATGCAGCCGGACGACACCGCCTGGCCGATCTTCTCCGGCTCGTTGGTGCCGTGGATGCGGAACAGCGTGTCCTTCTTGCCCTCGGCGAGGTAGAGCGCGCGGGCTCCGATCGGGCTGGTGGGACCGCCCTCGAGGCGCTTGGGCAGTTCCGGGCGGCGGGCGATCATCTCGGGCGGCGGGTTCCAATCCGGCCACTCGCCCTTGCGGTCGACATTGGCGGTGCCGGCCCAGGCCATGCCCGCATGGCCCACGGCCACGGGATAGCGCATCGCCTTCCCGTCCGGCAGAACGTAATAGAGGCGGCGCTCCTTCGTCACGACGATGACGGTGCCGGGGGGCTCGTTCGTCTTGTAGTCGACGGTGGTGCGGGCGATCTTGGGATCGACATTGCCTTGCGGTGCCTGTTTCAGCCATTCCTTGTCGCGGGCCTCACCGGTGAGGGCGGCGGGCTGGGCCAGGGCCGTATGCGCGGTGGGCGGGCTGAGCGGGGTGGTCGCCGTCTGCGTGTTGCAGGCGCCGAGAGCGAGGGCGGACAGGATCGTCGCGGCGCCGAGCGAGCGGCGCAGGACGCCGTAATGGGAGAGGATGGGCGACCGGGTCGTGGGCGACATGTGAGAGTGAGCCTGTCTCGAAGCCAAAGGGCTTCGAAGAATGTGGTTGATGGATTATGTCGCCATCTAACTCGCAGACTGATCGGCGCGTAATCTCGCTACCCTGAACCGTGGCGCATTTGCATCGTATGTTGTGCGGAAAGCACAGTCGGGTCGGGTGGAACGACCAGGATCGTTCGGAGGGATGAGCGTGACGACCCTGTACGTAAGCCACCCCGCCGCGCTGGATCACCAGATGCCCGAGGGGCACCCGGAACGATCGGACCGGATCCGCGCCGTGGAGGCCGCCCTGGAGAAGGAGCGGTTCTCCGGTCTGCTGCGCGAATCGGCGCCCCGCGCCGAGACGGAAACCGTCGCCCTGGCCCATCCCGTTCCCTATGTGGAGGCGATCATCGCGGCCTCCCCGCGGTCCGGCTATATCCAGATCGATTCGGATACGCTGATGTCCCCAGGCACCCTCGACGCGGCCCTGCGCGGCGTCGGCGGCGCCGTCCATGCCGTGGACGCGGTGATGAGCGGGGCCTGTTCGAACGCGTTCGTCGCCATGCGACCGCCCGGCCACCATGCCGAGCGTATGCAGGCGATGGGCTTCTGCCTGTTCAACTCCGCCGCCATCGCCGTCCGCCACGCCAGGGAACGCCACGGAGCCAGCCGCGTGGCACTGGTGGATTGGGACGTCCACCACGGCAACGGTTCGCAGGACATCTTCTGGGACGATGCGGCGGTGATGTACGCCTCGACCCACGAGATGCCGCTGTTTCCCGGCACGGGCGCGGTGGGCGAGCGTGGCACCCACGACACCATCGTCAACGTGCCGTTACGGGCCGGCGACGACAGCGCAATCTTCCGCGAGAAGTTCGAGAAGGGGGTTCTCTCCCGCCTCTCCGCCTTCGCCCCCGACCTGATCGTGATTTCTGCTGGCTTCGACGCCCACCGCCTCGATCCGCTGGCCAGCGTCGAACTCGACGAGGCGGATTTCGGCTGGGCCACCCGGAAGCTCATGGAGATCGCCGACAAGCATGCCGGCGGCCGGATCGTTTCCGTGCTGGAGGGCGGCTACAGCCTGGACGGTCTCGCCCGTTCGGTCACCGCCCATATGGATGCGCTGATGGGACGGTGAGGATGCCTCACCCGTCCAGCGGCACCTCGCCCAGCAGTTCGATGCCGAAGCCCGACAGGCCGACATAGGAGCGGGACGAGGTCGAGAGGTTGCGGATCGAGACGATGCCGAGGTCGCGTAGGATCTGGGCGCCGAGCCCGACCTCGCGCCATTGCCGCACACGCTGGGCCTCCGCCCCCTCCTCCGCATAGGACGAGAGCGGCACGCCGGCGGTGCCGTCGCGCAGGTAGACGAGGACGCCGCGTCCTTCCTTGGCGAAACGGCGCAGGACGCAGTCGATCGACTTGCCCCCGCCGATCACGTCGGCCACCACGTTGGAGCGATGCAGGCGGACGAGCACGTCGCGTCCGTCGCCGATATCGCCCTGGACGAAGGCGAATTGCTGAACCGTCTCGAACGGGGTCGTGTAGGCGAAGCCGGTGAGCTCGCCGAATTCCGACTTCACCGGGAAGGTCCCGACCCGCTCCACCAGCTTCTCGCGCGCCTGGCGGTAGGCGATGAGGTCGGCCACCGAGACGCGCTTGAGGCCGTGCAGTTCCGAAAAGGCCGTGATCTGCGGCCCCTTCATCACCGTGCCGTCATCGTTGGCCAGTTCGCAGATCACGCCCACGGGCGGCAGCCCGGCGAGCTTGCACAGGTCCACCGCCGCTTCCGTGTGGCCGGAGCGCATGAGAACGCCGCCATCCTTGGCGATGAGCGGGAAGACGTGGCCGGGGCGGACGAAATCGGACTCACCCATATTGCCGTTGGCGAGCGCCCGAACCGTGTTGCAGCGCTGCTCGGCCGAGATGCCGGTGGTCAGCCCATGCTTCACATCCACCGTCACCGTGAAGGCGGTGCCGAGCGGCGCATCGTTGGAAGCCACCATCGGGTCGAGCCGCAGACGCCGTGCTTCGGCGCGGGTGAGAGGCGCGCAGACGATGCCGCAGGTGTTGCGGACGATGAAAGCCATCTTCTCCGGCGTGCAGAGCGAGGCCGCGACGACGAGGTCGCCCTCGTTCTCGCGATCGTCGTCATCGGTGACGACGACGATCTCGCCGCGGGCATAGGCCTCGATGGCCTGCGTGACGTGGGTATGGGGCACGGGATATCTCTTCGTCGTCGTATCGCGGGTCTCTCCTCCCCCTTGCGGGGAGGAGCCGGAGGTGGGGGTGGTTGGGCGACCCTCAGCTTACGGAGGCACGCGGCACCACCCCCACTCCTGACCTCTCCCCACAAGGGGGAGAG
>NZ_NKUG01000013.1 GCF_014845095.1 Methylobacterium bullatum
TCGCAGGATCTCCGGCTGACCCCGCCTCGCGGTCCACCGGCGCGGCGGGGTCAGCCGGAGATCCTGCGACGATGATCACATTGAGCCGCCGCCTTGTCACGGGCGCCCTCGCGGGCCTCGCTCTTTCCGGCGCGAGGCCGGCCCTGGCCGGTGCGGCCGCCCTGGCCGAGGCGTCGGCGTCGCGGCGCATCCGGCTCGGCGCCTTCACCATCACCACCTTGCTCGATGCGGACGAGACCATCGACGGGCCATGGCCGATCGTCGGCGAGGACCGCCCGAGAGAGGAGGTGCAAGCGCTGATGCGGGAGAACCGGCTTGCTCCGGACCGCTTCACGCCGGGCTTCACCCCGACGCTGATCGAGACCGGCACACAGCGCATCCTCTTCGATACCGGAAACGGCGAGGTCGGCTTCATCCCCAGGCCGGCGGGAGGGCGGCTGGGTCAGGCGCTACGGCGCGCCGGAATTGCGCCGGAGACGATCGACCTCGTGGTGATCACGCATTGCCATACGGATCATATCGGCGGCCTCCTGGACGGCGGTGTTCCGCAATTTCCCAACGCGGCCTACGTCGTGGGAGAGGCGGAATACCGCTTCTGGACCGCGGAGGAGCGCCTGTCGGCGCCGGCGGACAGCAACACCTACCGATCGGCAGCGGTGGTGCGCAGCCACCTCGTCCCGCTGCGCGAACGCATCCGCTTCGTCGGACCCGGCGACACGGTCGCGCCCGGCATCGACGTGGTGGCCGCCTTCGGGCACACGCCGGGGCACCTTGCCTTCCATTGCGAGAGCGAGGGGCAACGGATGCTCGTGTGGGGCGATTGCGCCCATCATGAGGTGGCATCCCTGATTCACCCCGAATGGCACGCGTTGTTCGATCTCGACAAGGATCAGGGCATCGCGACCCGTCGGGCGATCTACGCGATGGCCGCCACCGAAAGGCTGCTGGTGGCGGGCTATCACACGGCGTTCCCGTCGCTCGGCCATGTCGAAGCGCGAGGAACGGGCTATCGCTGGATTCCGGTGAGCGAGTCTGGAACTCCCTGACCCCCCTCTTCCCGTCCGCTGCCGATCCGACCCGTCGACAGGACATGCGCAGGTCTAGGTGAAATGCGGAGGTGTAGGCGCCACTTCGGGTCTACTCCGCCGCCTCCAGCACCCGCGTCCCGCCCAATCCCTCGAGCACCGCCGGCTTCGGCCCGCCCGTCGCCCAATCCAGCAGTTCCACCGTGTGCACGATGGGGATGCGCGTGCCGTTCCCGATCTGCGTGGCGCAGCCGATATTGCCGGTGGCGATGAGATCGGGGCGCATGCGCTCGATATTGGCCACCTTCCGGTCGCGCAGGCGCCCGGCGATCTCCGGCTGGAGGATGTTGTAGGTGCCGGCCGAGCCGCAGCAGATATGGCCCTCGGGCACGTCCTTCACGGTGAAGCCGGCCTTCTTGAGCAGGTTCTTCGGCTCGGTGCGGATGCCCTGGCCGTGCTGCATCGAACAGGCGGAATGGTAGGCGACCACGAGGTCGCTCTCGAACAGGGGCGGCATCAGGCCGAGGCTGGCGACGTATTCGGTGACGTCCTTGGCGAGGGCCGAGACCCGCGCCGCCTTGTCCGCATAGGCCGGGTCGTCGCGGAACATGAAGCCGTAATCCTTGATCGTCGTGCCGCAGCCCGAGGCCGTGACGATGATCGCGTCGAGGCCGTCGCCGTCCATCTCGGCGATCCAGGCATCGATGGTGCGCTTGGCCTGGGCGTGGGAGGTCTCGGACTTGCCCATATGGTGGGTGAGCGCGCCGCAGCACCCCTCCCCCTTCGCCTGGACCACCTCGACGCCGTGGCGGGTGAGAAGCCGGACCGCCGCCTCGTTGAAATCCGGCCGCAACACGCTCTGGGCGCAGCCGCGCAGGAGGGCGACCCGTCCGGCGCGGGCGGGCGCGGCCTCGCCCTGGAGCAGGGCGCTGGCTTCCCGCGCGCGGTTGTCGGCGGGGAAGGTGCCGGGCCGGTCGTTGACGGTGCGGTTGGGCAGGAGCGCGGGGGCGAGGTCGAGCATCGCCGCGAGACGGTTGCCGACACGGGGCAACTGCGCGACGAGGGGCCGGAACGGCGAGCCGATCTTGGCGGCCAGGAGCGCCAGGCGGAAGCGGTTCGGATAGGGCAGCACGAAGGCGAGCACGCTGCGCAGGAGCCTGTCGCTCAATGGCCGGCGATAGGTCTCCTCGATATGCGTGCGGGCGTGATCCACGAGGTGCATGTAATGCACGCCGGACGGACAGGTCGTCATGCAGGACAGGCAGGACAGGCAGCGGTCGACATGCTTGACCACCTCCGGTGTCGCCGGCTTGCCGCCCTCCAGCATGTCCTTGATCAGGTAGATGCGACCGCGCGGGGAATCGAGTTCGTCGCCAAGGAGGAGATAGGTCGGGCAGGTGGCGGTGCAGAACCCGCAATGCACGCAGGTCCGCAGGATCTTCTCGGACGCCGCCATCGCCGGCTCGGCAAGCTGCGTCAGGCTGAAATTGGTCTGCACGGCGTTTCCTCGGGGTCCCGATACGTCAGCCCGCCCGGCGATCTTCCGCCGCCCGGCGCTGTTTCCCGCAGCTTAGAGGGAATTCGGGCGGAAGCCGAGGCTTGGAACGGCTCTAAGCGGCAGCCTGCCGCACCCCGACGACGCGGATGGCGCAGACCGTCGAAAGCGCTCCCCACGAGCGCTCGCCGCGGGACGTTCAGATCCCCGCATACATCCGGCCGGGGTTGAACACCCCCTTTGGATCGTGGGCCGCCTTGATCCCGGCCGTCATCCGCAGCAGGGGATCGGACAGGGGCTCGAAGACGGCGGTGGCCGCGCGGACCGCGTCCGGCGCCCGCACCAGGGTGGCGTGGCCTCCGGTGGAGCGCAGGACGTTGCGGATGGTCTCGGCGCCGGCATCGCCCTCGGAAGAAGTGGCGAGCCAGACGAGGCCGCCGCCCCAATCGTAGAACCAGCGCGCCTGGCGCTGCGCCGCGATGGCGGCGGTGACGGCGGGTCCTTTGGTCGGCGCGGTCGAGATCCGCCACACGGCGGCCGCGCGCGGTTCCGTCAGCGGGATCACGTCGCGGATCGCGGCCCACAGGACGGCGCCGATCCCGTCCTCGATGATCTCCGGCTCGCCGAAGCGCCGCAGGAGCTTGCGCAACTCGCCGAGGCGATAATCGAGGGAGTCCGAAAAGCCCTCCAGGCGCATCAGCGTGCGGGGGCTCGGCCCGTCGAGGCCGCTCGGCAGGTGAGCGGCGCCGGTGAGTTCGAACGGCGATCCGAGGGCGGCGCTGAGGGCCGCCACCGCCGTGGCGTCGTCCAGGCCGGAAAAGGCCAGGGTCGCCGTCCGTTCCTGCACCGGCAGCACCTTGAAGGTCACCTCGGTGAGGAGGCCGAGGGTGCCCCATGAGCCGGCCATGAGCTTGACGAGGTCGAGGCCGGTGACGTTCTTCATCACCCGCCCGCCGGACTTGATGGCCTCGCCGCGCCCGTTGACGAAGCGGACGCCGATCAGGCTGTCGCGGGCCGCGCCCGCATTGATCCGGCGCGGTCCCGCATTGTTGGTGGCCGCCACCGCGCCGAAGGTGGGCTCGCCGCCCGAGCCCATCAGGATGCGGTGGTCCATCGGCTCGAAGGGCAGCATCTGGCCGCGTTCCGCCAGCAGGGCCTGCACCTGCGCGAGGGGAGTGCCGGCGCGGGCGGCGACCACCATCTCGGCCGGTTCGTAGAGGGTGACGCCGGAGAGTTTCAGGGAGGAGAGGGTCGATTCGTCCTGCGCAGGGCGGCCGATGGCGGCCTTGGTGCCCCCGCCAACGAGGCGCATCGGCTCGGCGCGGCCGGCCGCATCGGCGACGATGGCTTGCGCCTCGCCTTCGTCCTGAGGCTCGTATGTCCGCATCGTTTCCCGCCCGTTGTGATGCTCGCCGGCATCCTTTGCCGAACCATATGCGGGAAGCGGTGCCCCCCTTTCAAGCGGCGCTCCTGTCTCAGGCGGTCGGGGTGACGGTGCGCTGCCGCAGATACGCGGCGGCGAGGCTGCGCAGGCCGGCGATGTCGAACAGCGCCACGAGCAGGACGTAGACCAGCACGCCGAGGGGCAGGGAGATGGCGAGGGCCATGGCCGGGTCCATGTGCCGGAACGGCGCGAGGCAGGCCATCATCGCCAGGGTGGCGGTGCAGGCGGCAAAGACGTCCCACCAGTCGATGCGCAGGCGCTGCGGTCCGGCAAGAGCGCGGACCGCCAGCCACAGGGTCGAGGCGACGAGGCCGGCGCTCTGCGCCATGGCGATGCCGGGCGCCCCGAAATGCGTGGGCAGGACGAGCAGGCAGACGGCGTTCACGGCGAGGCCGACGATGGCGGCGGCGATGACCGGCACCGTCTTGCGGCGGATCTGGAAGATCGGGTTGAGGCCGAAATTGAGCAGCGTGCCGCAGAGCAGGCCGGGAATGAGGATCAGTGCGTAGAGGGCGAAGGGTCCGCGATACGCCTCCGGCACGATGAGCCCCTGGATCGCCGGAAGCACGGCCCAGAGCCCGCCGGCGCAGGGCACCATCAGGGCCACCACGATGCCCGCGTTGCGGCCGATCTGGGCCTCGGCCGCCACGTGGCCCTCGTGCTCGTCCACCCGCACGGCGAGCTGGAACAGGATGAGGTCGAGGGCCGTGCCGATCATGCTCAGGCTGCGGGTGGCGACATCGGCGGCCAGGGCGAAATACCCGGCCTCCGCCAGTCCGAACCACATGGCGATGGCGCTGCGGTTGAGGAACGGCGTGATCTGGTAGATCGCGTTCGCGGCGATGAGCGGCAGCCCGTAGGCGCGAAACAGCCGCCAGGTCTCGCCCATGCGCACGCGGACGATGGGCACCTTCGGATCGAGCAGGGGCCTGCGCAGCACGAGGACGGGCAGGAACTGGCTGAGCCCGCAGGCGACGAGCACCCAGACCGGCTGTGGAAACAGCCAGGCCGCCCCCGCCATGAGCAGGAAGGCGAGGCCGTTCTTGACGATGGTCAGCTTGAGATAGAGGCCGCCGTCGAAGCGTGCCCGCGTCAGGGCCGCGTGATAATCGAACAGGCCGATGCCGAAGGCGGCCAGCCCCGCCCCCGCCGCGATGGCGAAGCGCCCTTGCGCATCCATCTCCACCGTCGCGCCGACCACCGCGCACAGGGCGGAGGCGACCAGCAGGACGAGGGCGAGGACGGCGTAGGCGCGGTCGAGCCCATGACGGATCCAGGGTTCCTCCTGCCGGACGCGGTTGGAGTAGAACCGGGTGGCCGAGAGCCGAAGCCATTCGAAGACGAGGGTGTTGAGGACCACGGCGCCCGTGGTGGCGAGGCCGAACAGGCCGAAATCCGCCGGCCCCATCAGCTTGGCGAGGAGCAGGCCGAGGCAGAAATTGAGCCCGGCATTCAGGATGAAGGCGGCGATCACGGCCATGCGGTCGACTCTGGTCGCCGGAGGCCCGGCTCTGCTCCCGATCCTTGCGCGCCGGCCCGAAAAGAATTCCCTAAATCCCGAGCCGGCCGGGCCGCCCCCGCGTCAGAACCAGCCGCGCAGCTTGAAGAACACGACGGGGATGATCGCGCTGATGACGATCAGCGACAGACCATAGGGATAGCCATAGACCCAGTCGAGTTCCGGCATGTGCTTGAAGTTCATGCCGTACATGGAGGCGATGAGGGTCGGCGGAACGCCCACCACCGAGACCACGGTGAGCACGCGGAAGGTGTTGTTCTGCTCGATGTTGATGAGGCCCAGGGTGGCGTCGAGAAGGAACTGCACGTTCTCCGAAAGCCGGATCTCGAACTCGTCGAGGGAGGCGATGTCCCGCCGCAGGGTCTCGAAGCGCGGCATCTCCGTGGCGCCGAGGAGGTGCTCGCACTCGCCTGCGACGAACGGGAGGATGCGCTCGAGACCGAGCAGGCTCGAGCGGATCTTGCCGAGCGCCTTGCCCCGCCGGCCGACGCTGCGGAGGATGCGGCGCAGCGCGAGATCGCGGCGGCGCGGGGTCTTGCCGGAATCGCCGGCGACGCCCCCTGCCCTCACGTCGAAATCGAAGATCCGGGTGGAGAGCGCGTCGAGATCGGCGCCCATCTCCTCCAGGGCGTCGGCGAGGCTGTCCACCAGCTCCTCCACCAAGAGCAGGAAGATCTCGGTGCCGGTCTGGCAATCGCCGTCGCTGTCGCCGATGCGCTTCTTGACCTCCTCGAAGGCGCGCAGCTCGTTGAACCTGACCGTGATGAGCCGGTCCCGGGTGAGGACGAAGCCGAGCGGGGTCAGCTGCGAATCCACCTTGTCGAAGGTGATCATCGGGGTGGAGAGCGAGAGCCCGTTCTTCAGCCGCCGCAGGCGGCTGGAATTCTCGACCTCGCTCAGGGCTTTTCGCGAGGGGACGCGCAAGCCTGTGGCGGCCTCGATATGCTCCGCCTCCTCGGTGCTCGGATCGTTCAGATCGATCCAGATCGCGTGGCTCGGCACGCCGCCGCCATTGGCAGCGCCGGAATGCTCGACCGCGCCCTGCGGTCCCTGAAGACTGATCATGGGGTGATTGTCATCCGTCTGTCAGCGACCGGAGAGCAGAACATGCTGCGCAAACGCGGCATGACGCGTCGTCCGCGTCTTGACTCGCAAGGGGCTTGAGCCTACCTCCGCCCTTGCTTTGGCACTCTTCGCTCGGGAGTGCTAACAGCCTGGGTTGGGCGAGCCCTTCGGCCGCATCAACGCCATCCATGAATTTGAAGCAAGAGGGCAGCTCATGAAGTTCCGTCCGCTGCACGACCGTGTCGTCGTCCGCCGTATCGAGGGCGAAGAGAAGACCAAGGGGGGCATCATCATCCCCGATACCGCCAAGGAGAAGCCGCAAGAGGGCGAGATCGTCGCCGTCGGCCCTGGCGCCCGTGACGAGGCCGGCCGGGTGAACCCGCTCGACGTCAAGGCCGGTGACCGCGTCCTGTTCGGCAAGTGGTCCGGCACCGAAGTCAAGATCGACGGTCAGGACCTCCTGATCATGAAGGAATCCGACATCATGGGCGTCGTCGCCTAAAGCGACCCGGCCCTCTTCCTTCTTCCAATCCAAGCCCTTCGAGCGCGCACTTCGATGAGCGCCTCAGGGCTTCGAACCTCATGAGGATTTGAACATGGCAGCGAAAGAAGTACGCTTCGGCTCCGATGCCCGCGAGAAGATGCTCCGCGGCGTCGACATTCTCGCCGATGCAGTGAAGGTCACGCTCGGCCCCAAGGGCCGCAACGTCGTCATCGAGAAGAGCTTCGGCGCTCCCCGCATCACCAAGGACGGCGTCACCGTCGCCAAGGAGATCGAGCTCTCCGACAAGTTCGAGAACATGGGCGCCCAGATGGTGCGCGAAGTGGCCTCGAAGACCAACGACATCGCTGGCGACGGCACCACCACCGCCACCGTCCTGGCCCAGGCCATCGTCCGTGAAGGCGCCAAGTACGTCGCCGCCGGCATGAACCCGATGGACCTGAAGCGCGGCATCGACCTCGCCACCACCGCCGCCGTGAAGGACATCACGAGCCGCGCCAAGAAGGTCGCCTCGTCCGAGGAAGTCGCCCAGGTCGGCACCATCTCGGCCAATGGCGACAAGGAAATCGGCGAGATGATCGCCCACGCCATGCAGAAGGTCGGCAACGAGGGTGTCATCACCGTCGAGGAAGCCAAGACCGCCGAGACCGAGCTCGACGTCGTCGAGGGCATGCAGTTCGACCGCGGCTACCTCTCCCCGTACTTCATCACGAACGCGGAGAAGATGGTCGCCGAGCTCGAGGACCCCTACATCCTCATCCACGAGAAGAAGCTCTCGTCGCTCCAGGCGATGCTGCCGGTTCTCGAGGCCGTGGTGCAGACCGGCAAGCCGCTCGTCATCATCGCCGAGGACATCGAGGGTGAGGCTCTCGCCACGCTCGTCGTGAACAAGCTGCGCGGTGGCCTCAAGGTCGCTGCCGTCAAGGCTCCGGGCTTCGGCGATCGCCGCAAGGCCATGCTCGAGGACATCGCGATCCTGACCCAGGGTCAGATGATCGCCGAGGACCTCGGCATCAAGCTCGAGAACGTCACCCTCCCGATGCTCGGCCGCGCCAAGCGCATCCGCATCGAGAAGGAGACCACCACGATCATCGACGGTCTCGGCGAGAAGGCGGACATCGAAGCCCGCGTCGGCCAGATCAAGGCGCAGATCGAGGAGACCACCTCGGACTACGACCGTGAGAAGCTCCAGGAGCGCCTGGCCAAGCTCGCCGGCGGCGTCGCGGTCATCCGCGTCGGCGGCGCGACCGAGGTCGAGGTCAAGGAGAAGAAGGACCGCGTCGACGACGCGCTCAACGCCACCCGCGCTGCGGTGGAAGAGGGTATCGTCCCCGGCGGCGGCACCGCTCTCCTGCGTGCCCGTGAGGCCGTCCGCGCTCTCCAGAGCGACAATCCGGACGTCCAGGCCGGCATCAAGATCGTGCTGAAGGCCCTCGAGGCCCCGATCCGCCAGATCGCCGCCAACTCGGGCGTCGAAGGCTCGATCGTGGTCGGCAAGATCACCGACAACACCTCTTCGATCACCTACGGCTTCAACGCCCAGACCGAAGAGTATGTCGACATGATCCAGGCCGGCATCGTCGACCCGGCCAAGGTCGTGCGCACCGCTCTGCAGGACGCTTCCTCCATCGCCGGCCTCCTCGTCACCACCGAGGCCATGATCGCCGATGCTCCCAAGAAGGACGGCGGCGCTCCCCAGATGCCGGGCGGCGGCGGCATGGGCGGCATGGACTTCTAAGAAGTCCACGCTCTCCATCGGAACGGATGCTCTCGCGGTTTTGGCCGCGAGGGCGGAAAGGGTCGTCGCAAGACGGCCCTTTTTTCGTTGTGGGCGGGACATGTCGAGTGTCCGCGATCGGGCTACTGGATTTTCATACAGCTACGTTGTCGAAGCAGACCGCGTCCCTCTCCCCCTTGTGGGGAGAGGTTAGGAGTGGGGGTGGCTCCGCCAGCCTCCGCAGCAACAGGAGGGTCGCCCGACCACCCCCACCTCCAACTCCTCCCCACAAGGGGTAGGAGGGCCGCGCATCCCACGACATATGCGAATGCCGTCGCCTTCCAGAAGACGGAGTCCGTCGCGCCTCATCTCGAACCCTCTTGGGTAGAGGGGACACCTGTTGAGCGGATCCGCAGATCAATCAGCCCCAATCGGGGGCGGGCAGCGCTCCATGCTCGTGCAGCGGAGATGTTTTATCCACGATCCCGCCCGCGCCTATCCCGCGCGGCGCCGGCACCGGACGTAGGAGGCGTCGCCCTTGGCGCTCGACCATGTCAGGCGGTTGCCGTCGACCAGAAGCTTCACCTGGGACGACCAGCGCCGGCCGCCATCGCTGCAGGAGGCCGACACGCTCCAACTCGCGCCGATGCGCCGCCCGTCGCGGAAGGTGCACACCGTGTTGCCGGCCCGAGCCCCGCTTTCGGTGATCCGCGCCGGAATGTATCCCCGCCGCCGCGCGCCGCGGCCGCACGCGGATTCGTTGGGTCCCCAAAGACCGACATAGGCTGCCGGCTCGACCGGGGGCGACGCGGCCGTGACCGCGTCGGCACGGGGTGCCATTTCGGGATCCTGTCGCAAGGCGGCGGACCGGATGCCGGGCTGGACCGTTGGGGCGACCACGGCATCCCGTCCCGACGGACCGGACCCGACACCCACATCGGACCAGGGAGCGCTGCCACGGGGCGAGCGCGCCCCACCCGCCCGATCCTCGAACGGACCGGGTTCGTTGAAGGCCGTCTGGATCGTGTCGATCTCCGGGCGCGCCGGCGGGTCGTCGGTCAGCAGAACGGTGCTGTAGCCGAGGAGCACGCCCCAGCCCATGGCGAGCGAGACGGGAAGCACCAGGGCGCGGCTCGACCTGACGGAGCCGTTCGCTACGGCCGGCGACGGCGCTCCCTCGTCGCTCCCCCTCACATCCCTCTCTTCGACGCCCGCGGTCATCGTCGTCTCCCGTAAGGCTCCCCCTGGGGCGGAACCGATCTCGCAGCGGCGGCCGCTTCACCGTACGGCGACTTGAACAGCCTCCGCCCCCCTTCGACAACCGGACCCTTATGCACTCATGAAGCCGGCTTTGGTCAGGACAGGCCTGTGGCTATTCTGTCCCGGCGCCATCGATAGCGGTGGATAGACTCCGCGAATAGGGCGAGCAAACGGCAAGCCCTTCCCGTCCCTCACCAAAACTGCCATGCTCAAGCTTGTGAGAAACAAGTCAGTTATCCGTGCCATCGTGATGAGACGCTTCGCCTTCGCCGTCTGCGTCACCATCGCAGTCCCGGCCGGTGCTCAAGCACCCCCCTCCACCATGCGGATGGCCTGCGCGGATGCGATGGCGCTCGTGAAGCGGGACGGGTCGGCGGTCCTGTCATGGCCGGCGGGCAAGCCGGAGAAGCCAAGCAGGATTGAGCCACCGGGCCGGACCGAGCGCTTCGTCAGCGACCGGAGCCAGTGCGGGATGACGGAGATCGCCGAACTCCGCTTCGTGCCCACCCGCGACAATCTGGAATGCCCGGTCGGCTACCGATGTCGCGAACCGGATTACGGCGATTGGGATTGGCCCTGATCCGATCTGACGCATCCGGCGGCGCCTTCCCCCGCCACGATCTCGCCACGACCGGCCGTCACTGCCGCCGCCACGATCTCGCCACGACCGGCCGTCACTGCCGCCGTCACGGTCCGGTCCCGATCCGGCGGGCGAAGTCGCCTATTTGAATCATCCACTTGAGGAGACGCGCGTGGCCGTACTCAGGACAGGCCTCGGCCTGCAGGCCGCCATTACGGCGCTCTTCGCACTCGTACTTCTGATCCTGCCTGGCACCGCAACGCCACTCTACGTCAGCCTCAGCGGCTTTGCGATGGCGGTGATCCTCCTCGCCTCCGCCAAGCTGTCCGATTACCTGAAGGTGTTCGTATCGGTTTACGGCTTCGGCTACCTGTTCCTGGCCGGAGCCAAACAACTCGCGGCCTCGGGCCTCCTGCCGGAGACGCTGGCGGCTCTGCTGCCACCGGCCTTCGCGGCCACGGGCGCGGTGGTCTTCGCCGGCATCGTGTTCGGAATCTCCCATCTCGAACCGATCCGCGCGATCACCCGCATCGCCGACCCATTCTTCGCCGCACGCGAGGCGCCGAACCGGGAAATCCGGCCGTTTCACTTTTTCGGCAGCACCGAAGGTCGAGTGGCGCGACGTCTCGTGGCGCTCTCCATCTTCATCACCTTCGCCCAGGTCGCGCTTCAGCTGCGCCTGAACTTCTGGTACCGCGACCTCTTCAACGCGCTGCAGGAATATAACGCCGACGCGTTTTGGTATCAGCTCGTCTGGATCTTCGTGCCCCTGGCGACGATCTGGGTCATCATCGGCATGTTCGACACCTTCGTCGATGCCTCGCTCCACATCCGCTGGCGCACCTGGCTGGCTCGCAGCCTCTACAGCCGCTGGCTCGATGGCGGCACGCATTACCGGATCCCCTTCACGGACGAGCCGGCCGATAACCCGGATCAGCGCATCCAGAGCGACGTCAACCTCTTCATCCAGCAGACGACGAGCCTGTCGATCCGGCTCCTGTCGCAGGCCGCGACCCTGGTCTCGTTTATGGTCATTCTCTGGGGCCTGTCGCGGGACTTCGTACTCCCCTTCACCGATACGGTCGTGCCCGGGTTCCTCGTCTGGCTGGTCATCGTCTACGCGGTGGTCGGAACATGGTTGACCCATCTCATCGGCCGTCCGCTCATCGGGCTCGATTTCCGGCAGGAGAAGGTCGAGGCCGATTTCCGCTTCTCCCTTGCGCGGACGCGGATCTATTCCGAGCAGATCGCCCTGCTGCGTGGCGAGCGCTCGGAGACCGTGCGCCTGCGCGAACTCTTCCAAGAGATCATCGGAAACTACCTCGCCATCATCTATCGGCGGATCAAGATCGGCAGCTTCACTCTGTCGTACAACCAGATCAGCGTGGTGTTTCCCTACATCCTCGCCGCTCCGTCCTACTTCCTGAAGAAGATAACCCTCGGCCAGTTCCAGCAGACCGCGAACGCATTCAGCAGCGTCCAGGGCTCATTATCCTTCTTCATCGATTCCTACACCACCATCGCGTCGTACCGCGCGAATACCAACCGCCTGACGTCGTTCAAGCGGGCAATGACCAAGGCGGAAGCCCTGTCCGGTGCCGGATACGGGCTCGTCCAGGGCAATGGGACCGGCCCGAACGTCACCGCCTCCGGCCTGACCCTCGCCCTGCCCGACGGCCGCGAGATCGTCACCGCCGGCTCGTTCACCCTCGGCAAGGGGGCGGCGACGCTGCTCACCGGGCCGTCCGGCTCCGGCAAGTCGACCCTGTTCCGCGCGATCGCCGGCATCTGGCCGTTCGGGAAGGGCCGGGTCGACGTGCCGGAAGGCCAGTCCGCTCTGGTTCTGCCGCAGCGGCCCTATATCCCGCTCGGGACCCTGCGCGGTGCCGTGGTCTATCCCAGCACCACCGACCAGTTCTCCGACGAGGCGATCCGCGAGGCGCTGATCGCCGCGCAGCTGCCGCAGCTCGCCGACCGTCTCGACGAGGTCGATGCCTGGGATCAGCGCCTCTCCGGTGGCGAACAGCAGCGGCTGGCCATCGCCCGCGCCGTGTTGGCAAAGCCCGCCTGGCTCTTCCTCGACGAATCCACCGCCGCCCTCGACGAGCCGAGCGAGGCCGGCATCTACCGGATGCTGCGCGAGCGCCTGCCGGGGACGACGATCGTCTCGATCGGCCATCGCTCGACCCTGCATGCCCTCCACGACACGCGCATCGACATGAAGCCGGGCCAGGATGGGCGCTTCACGCCGACGGAACTCTCCAGAGCCGCGGGCGCGAAGTAGGGGGCAGCCTCAGCGCAGGAACGTCACCGCGAGCGGCGCCAGGATCGCGGTGATGAGGGCGTTGAGGCCAAGCGCTATGCCGGCGAAGGCGCCGGCCACCTCGTTCACCTGGAACGCCCTCGCCGTGCCGACGCCATGGGCGGCCAGACCCGCCGCGAAGCCCCGCGCGCGCATGTCCTCGATGCGGAGCAGGTTCATGAGCGGAGTGACCAGGATGCCGCCGGTCATGCCGGTCAGCATCACCAGCACCGCCGCCAGGGTCGGATCGCCGCCGAGATTCTGGGCGATGCCCATGGCGACGCCGGTCGTCACCGATTTCGGCACCGAGGCGACGATGACGTCGTGCGGGATACCGAAGGCGGTTCCGAGAGTCGTCGCCGAGATCAGCGCCACCACCGAGCCGACGAGGAGGGCCGCCAGCATCGGCGCCAGCGAGCGAAGCACCGTCGCGCGGTATTCGTAGAGCGGGATCGCCAGGGCCACGGTCGCCGGCCCCAGCAGGAAGTGGACGAACTGCGCGCCCTCGAAATAGGTGGGATAGGGCGTCCCCGTCAGCTTCAGCACGCAGGCCATCAGGATGATGGCGACCACCACGGGATTGGCGAGGGGATGCCGGTTCGTCGCCGTGGCGACGCGGTCGGCCACGGCGTAGACCATGAGCGTGACGGTCAGCCACAGCAGGGGCGTGCGCGAGAGATAGACCCAGAGGGCGAAATCGCCGGTCATGGCCGCTCCCCCGGTGCGACCCAGCGCTTGACGGCCACGAAGGTGAGCGCCGTCGCCGTCAGGGTCGCCAGCGTCGAGACGACGACCACGCAGGCGAGGGCCAGGCCATGGGCTTCGAGCACGTCGAGCCGGCCGACGATCCCGGCGCCGGCCGGGATGAACATCAGCGAGAGATGGGCGAGCAGCCCTTTTCCCGAGCGCTCCAGGGTGCCGTCCACGAGGGGCGCGGCGAGGATGCGGGCGGCCTGGCCGCGCCAACGGTCCCGGACCACCATGAAGAGAAGGAGGAGCGCCATCCCGATGACGGGGCCGGGCACCGGAAGGGCCGCTCCCCGTGCCAGCGCTTCACCAACGAGCTGAGCCAGGAGGATCAGCGTCAAACTGACGATCATCGCGCCACGATCCTCCCGCCACGCCCGATGTGGCCCGCCGATCCCGGAGATCGCGCCTGCAAGGCCGCCCTACGATACCGCTCCGGTCTCGGCGCCGGCGCGCGCGAGGCGGATCGCCGTGTCGTCGAACCGCAGCAGGCGCCCGAGCCGCCAGACCAGCGCTTCCTCGAATTCATGAACGGTGCCATCGGCGCCGGCCACGGACCAGGCCATCGACAGCAGCCGCGCCCGCTCGGACTCGCCGAATTCATGGCCCATCATTTCGACCAGCAGCGCCATGTCGCGGGTCTGCGAATCGACACTGGCCGCCCGGGCGATGAGCGCCTCCGCCTGCTCGCGGTTGCCGGCGTAGCGCCCTTCCACGAGGCGGCACAGCCGCTCCGACTCGGCCCCGTCGAGGACGCCGTCCACCCGCGCCACATGGACGAGAAGGGCGATGGCCGCCAGACGCTCGTCGACGGCCTCCGCCTCCTCCGGGCTCGCGGAGAGGCCGAACGCGTCGGCGGCATAGGCACGCAGGCGGGCGATGAGGGACATGGCGGTTCCTGACAGACGCCGCGAGCCTTCGAAGCCGTACCGCCCCACGTCAAGGCGGCACGGACGACCGCGGGACCGGGAGGCGGCCTGCGTGGCACAGTTGCATCAGGAAGACGTCGCCGAGCGCCTTGCCATCGGCCGATCGGACGGCTATGACCCCGCAACGATCCGACGCGCCACGCAGCGTCACACCACGGATCTTGCCGCAATAGCTCAGCTGGTAGAGCACCTCAT
Organism: Methylobacterium bullatum; assembly: GCF_014845095.1. Lineage (GTDB taxonomy): Bacteria > Pseudomonadota > Alphaproteobacteria > Rhizobiales > Beijerinckiaceae > Methylobacterium > Methylobacterium bullatum. The sequence continues at coordinate 14,781 of NZ_NKUG01000013.1, forward strand.
TCGTAATGAGGGGGTCGGGGGTTCGAATCCCTCTTGCGGCACCAATCCTGTTTTTCTGTTTAAATTGAGATACTCAACGAAAATTATCGGGTCACGTAGCTAAATTCGGTAGCTGCAGTGTGGTCTGGATCTTCGTCACTTTTATCCCCGGGATTTGAGCGATTGGATCGCTCGCGTGTGACCCCATCACTCAGTCTCGCACGGGGCACGATCACAGGCAAAGACCGTATGGTCGCATTTCGATGCCGCCGTTACTCACTGGAAATATTCGGAAACTGACTGGACCGGAGGGATTGTCGGCCGTGATTAGGGGGGCGGCGACCGGGTCGCTCGGAACAAAAGCACTCGGAAGACAGCTAAGCGAGCGGTGGAATCCTAATCGTCGGCCTCTAGGAGCCGATTGTGGTGTGCGTCGTCGACGGCTCGCCCTGTGCTCATGACGACACAGTCTGCGCCGCTCTGGGCAAGTTCGGATTTCTCACTCGCGGGCTTGTGGTTCGTCTCCTAAGATGCACAACAAATCGGCGATCTAACCGCAGCTGCAATCTTCAGGAGATCAACGTGGGCATGTTGGAATTGGTCTCAGATGGCGTGGCACGTAAGATCAGTGCCAGCTACAGCAATCGTCCGTCCTTATATCCAGACAATAACTCTCTGGAAAAAGATTACGTTGTTGATCGGTATCTGACAAAAGGCTTCATGCCAGCGGTTCCGTTTGTTGCCAGGGACACCCCAATTGTTGCATTTGGGTCTTGCTTTGCCATTAATATCAGCAATTATTTGGACGCTCGGGGTTACAATGTCCTGACCAAGAAGGACAATAAGGCCTACGTCACGAAGATGGGTGACGGCATCGTCCACACATCTGCGATCAGGCAGCAATTCGAGTGGGCCTGGGAGAACGTCTTCCCGACCGAGGCCATGTGGGAAGGGTATAATCACGAGGAGTTTGGCTACTCCGAGGAAGCCCGTCTTGCTACGAAATCCCTATTTGATGCCGCCGAGGTCTTTATCATCACTCTCGGGCTGTCGGAGATCTGGTACGACGAGCCAACCGGAGAGGTCTTCTGGAGAGCGCCCCCAAAGGCGAAGCTCGACCCGGCCCGACACAAATTCCGCGTCGCCAGTTTTGCGGAAACAAAGACGAACATCTACAACATTCGCGCGCTGATCGCGAAGTACAACCCAAATGCTAAAGTGGTGATTACAGTCTCACCGATCCCCTTGGCCGCATCCTTCCGTCCGATTTCTTGTCTCTCAGCCAACGCTGCGTCGAAGTCGATCATTCGCGCCGCCGTCGACGAGTTTTATAGAGAAACGAAGGACGGTGACGAGAACCTGTATTACTTCCCGAGCTACGATATCGTTTTGTACGCTTTCGACAACCAATTCATTCCTGACCGTCGCCACATCAATGGACCTGTCCTCGACTTCAACATGAAGATATTTGAGCGCTATTTTTGTGCGCCGGGTATCGATGACGCTGAATTGCTCGCATCCTTCCGGGCCGCGCAGGCTAAGGACAAGGACGTCGCCAAAAACGGCCAGCAGTCATTTGTTGATTACCAGAAAGAGAAGCAGAACAGGCGAGAGAAGGCGCTTGCCGAACGGAAAGCCGCTCGCTTGGCAGTCAAGGCCGAACGACGAGCCGCACAAATTGAGGCGCGCAGGGCTTTGCCGCCGACAGCGGAACATCTCGAGCGCCTTGCAAAGCGCAGGGAGCAGAAGGCGTCTGCTAAGAGCGTTAGCTAAACGGCAGCAGATCGGGCTACTTCTTTATTAGATGTAGGCAAGCGCGTTCTGCCTTCGACTTGAGGTTTTGGCCTTCGCTCCCGGGGCGGTCGCATGTCTCTTCCATTACCGCGCGTTCCAAAAGAGCGCTCGCTTCTTTAAGAGCATGGACCGCTAACCTGCGTACTCTGGCGTTGTGTGGCAGGTATGAACCATCGCCATATTCAATGAAGATGTCGCCCCCCCATAGACGCTAACCCTGACTTCTATGGACGACATCGTGCGGCAAAATCGTTGTAGGAATTCTGTGGCGAGATTCACCAACTGGAATACGTTCAAATTAGCTGCAAGCCGAGTGGCGATCACAAATCCTTTTGGTCGCCATCGGTTGAGCGGAGCACAAGATGGGCCGGCGAACGACGCCACAATGGTGCAATACCCAACACTACTTTGGCAGATCGCTCTCAAAGTGGGGGGGGTAGGACGCTGCCACAGTATTGGTATCGCCGCGGTGGTGGCCCAGTTCATCCTTCATCTTCCAAAGCGCCTGCTCGCGGATCCAGCGCGCTTTGATCATGGCGGCGAGTTGCTGGACGGTCGTATCGGCGGGCAGTTTCGGAGGTAGAACTTGCGCTCGCCCGAGTCACGCTCCTCACGCCGGAGCCAGAGGTTTTCCCGGGCAGGTGCTGGTTGCCTCGTGCGCCGATCCGCTACGTCGGACCGTCGGCCAACCGGATTCGCAGCGCACAGAAGCGAGCCAGCAGCCGTCACTCGGTATCGAGTCGTTCGGGCACGGATCGGCCGGTCATGTCCGCCAGGATGTCTCGGCCGCGATCGAGAGCTGATCCGGCACATGACGCTGGCACGGGCGCCCACGCCCTGCGACGGGATACATCATCGCCGCGTCGGGCGGATAGACATTGTTGCGCCGCCCGATCCCGGCGTCAGTCGGATGAGCGTGGCGACGTGGCGCGCCCGCTTCCTCCGCTGTCGACCTGCTCCGCTACGGGGCGTTGCGCGCCGGCGCAGATAAGACCACCGAGGAAATGGAGCGAGCGACGACGCGTGTTGGGACGGCGTGATATGGCGTTCCGTCGAGCCTCGCTTGCCCCCCGATCGAAGTGGATCGCAATCGTCATGGATAACTGGAAAGACGGCGTGGATCCCGAGTTGTTCAACGCGGATTTCAGGCCGCAGGACGATGTCGTGATCGTCAGCGACATCGAGGCCATCAACCCGCGCGGCGGTAAATTGACCTTGAAGAAAGGGAGTTTCTTCAAGGTCAGGATGATGGGAGGCTTCCTGTTCTGCCGTCCCAAGGGCGGCGGGAAGTACGACGAGATCGCAGTGCCGCCGGCGGAGTTCCGGCACGTTCAGTTCCTGCAGCTGAAGGTCGTGCCCGTCGACTGATCGGGCACGACGCGGGTCGAGGCATCGCGACCGTTATCGAGGAGCATCCGCGACTGGACCGAGAACCGAGGTGCTCTGTCCGGGTTGAACGAGGCCCTTCGGACCGCACCGGGTTTCCCTGAGATCGGCTGGTCTTGATCGGGCCGCCGAAGGATTCGATGACGGGTCGGCGTGCCCATCGGGCTCGTTGGGCGCAAAGTCTCGCGAGCTCCCAGTCATGGTGATCCACGGATACGGCCGGACCTTGCATGAGCCGGTCAGGCCGCGTGCTCGGTCGCCCGGCTCGAATTCGCCGGCGGGATCACGGATTGGGAGTCCACCCGGTTCCGGCCCGCCGTCTTCGCCGCGTAGAGCGCCGCGTCCGCGGCACGGAGCAGTTGCGGTGCGGTGATGCCCACATGCCGTAGCGCGCCGTGGGCTGCGGTGACCCCGATGCTCACGGTGACGACACCGCCATCCGGCAGGCCGGGATGGGGAATCGCCTGGTCCATCACCGCCAGCCGCAGGCTTTCGCCCACATCGCCGATCGTCTCGGCCGTGGCCCGGGGAACGAAGGCGGCGAATTCCTCCCCGCCGTAGCGGCAGACCAGGCCGCCCCAGCGGGCGAGATCGCGTTTCAGGGTGTCGGCGACGCTCACCAGACAGCCATCGCCCTCGGCGTGGCCGGCCGTGTCGTTGAGACGCTTGAAATGGTCGATATCGACGAGGAGCACGCCGAACCATTCGTGTCGGGTCGCGGCAAGCTCCCAATGTTCGTCCAGCTGCTCGGTGAAGAGCCGGCGGTTCGCCGCACCGGTGAGAGGGTCGGTCTCCGAGAGGATCGTGAGGCGGGCGCAGGCCCGGGCCAGTTCGTCCGCCTGTTCCCTCTCCCGCAGACCGAGGAGGAAACTCTTCTTGCGGTCCCATTCGCGCGAATAGGCGAGCTTGATCGGCACCAGGATGAGCGCCGCCACGAGGAGGGGCACGCCCGTATGCCCATCCGGTCCGAACCCGGACACGAAGACGAAGCCGACATACAGCAGAAATGCCGATCCGCAGAACCACAGGCTGAACCGGAACGACAGGGGCGAGATCATCCCCACCACGAGGGGAACGATGGCGGCGAGGATGAGGTAGGTGTCGGCGTGCTCCTGCGGCACCATCCTGGCGCTGTTGAGGATGATCGCCATGTCCGCGAGTGCCGTGATCGTCGCGGCCGCTCCCTGCCGGCGCAGGGAGGGCCGCCCGCGCAAAGCCACGATCCACCCCAACGCGAGGGGAATGAAGACACCGACCGTCAACCCGGCGGGCACCGCGATCGCATCGCGGCCGAACAGATCGAAATCGATTTTCAACGAGATGATGTTGAAGAGGACGAAGACCAGCAGCCAGGACTGCAAGTACAGACCGCGCGGAGGCACGTCCTCGGCATGGTATTGAGCTTCGAGGCGCTGCGGCAGGCGAAGGCGATGCCAGGGCCGGCTCAATCCGACCTCGATGGACGTGGGCATCAGGTCACGACGCTCCGGCGCGGTTAGGTCAACTGTTCCGCCGCATCATAAAATGAGAGCAACGTAAACGCAAAGGTCCCCCTTCCCCGCTTCGGTTGGCGTTTCGACGGCGCAGCGACGAGGCGCGAGCCGATCGGGGGGACGCATCAATCGGAGCCGGGGCCTTTCGCAAAGCCGGCCAGGGTGAAGAGGTCGACGGACAGTTTGGCGCCGACGACGAAGGCATCCGGAATGGGCTTGCGATAGGTGGGAAACCGGGTCTGGTCCGGGTCGACGATGTATTGCAGGTTCGGCGTCAGGCGGATCGCGGGCGTGACCTGGATGCCGTAATTGAGCTCCATCATCACCTGCCGGCTCGGGATCTTGCGATCGATGCCCAGCGAGGCCTGGGCCAGCCGGATGTTCTGCAGGGCGAGATCGCTGAACGCCTGCGTGTTGATGACGAAGCCCAGCGTATCGAAGGGCCGGCCGGCGAAGGTGCCGGTCTGCAGGGCGCCGATCTCGAGGAAGTAATCCTCGTTGAGACGCCCCGACGTGCCGGCCATGGCGACGCCGAACAGGGTCAGCCCCTGGGGCGCGGTGGGGTCGGGCCGCCAGACCATCTGGTCGAACCGGGCATAGACGCCCGAGCGCCCGAACCGGGTGCCGAGGGGCAATCCGGTGAGAACCGCCGGCCGGCCGGTGACGTCGCGCATGGGATCGACATAGTCGGAGGCGTCGTACCAGCCGCCGATCCCGTAATTGCGCGGCAGGCGATCGTTGGCGAAGGTGGTGGAATAGCCGAGCTCGAACGGCATGATCGCGCCGGTGGCGCCCTTGGTGGAGAAATCGAGGCCGTTGTCGCCCGGCTGCTGGTGCAGCGGGTTCACTTCGTAGATTCCGCCATGGACGAACACCCTGTCGGTGAGCCAGGCCTTGGCGTGCGCGCCCCAGCTCGCCACCGGCCAGAAGGTGAAGTTCGAGGTCTTGAACACGAAGGTCGGGTTGCCGCAGGCGGAATTCGATTGAAAATTGCAGTAGATCGGTGAGTTGAGGAAGGCGATGTTGGCAACCAACCGCCCGAACTCGACGTCGAGCCGATTGTCGAACAGCTTCTGCTGGTAGCTGAGCAGGGTGAGCCGCGTCGTCTGCCCGCCGCCGAAGATCTCCTGGACCGACGTGTTGTTGCCGATGGAATCGTCGGAGAGGCTGCGCCCGTGGCGGTTGGTGACCGCGATGTGGAACGAGCCGCCCGCGATCCCGGCGAGGCGGTCGAGGTCGCCGTCGATGCCGAAGAAGAGCTGCCCCGCGTAGGCCGAGCCCTGGCGGATGCCGCCGATCGGGTTCGCGGCTGCCTGGCCGGTGTAGTTGGCGCTCAACGCGAGTCCATTGCCGATATCGAACACGCCGACCGGCAGGGTCGCCGGGGTCGCGCTCTGCCCGAGGGTATCGGCGGCGCCGGCCGCGCTCTCGGCACCGGTGATGTCCTGGCCGTCCGGCTGGCCGGCGGTCGTGCCGCGCGGCGCCATCTGCGCGAGGGTCCCGGACGTCGTCGCCGCGCAAAGCGCGAGCGCTGCGAGTATCGTCGATCCTGCCTTCATCCTGTTCCCCCTCGATGATTCCGATGCTGTCGCGGATCCGGTCCTGCTGCCGGCTCCGATGCGTGTCCCTCTCCCTCCGCGTGAGCGAGGGTCGGGAGAGGGGAGCGCGTTGTCCGGAAAGGTCGTCCCCTCTCGTGCCTGCTCCGCACGCCCCCTCCCCCGCAAAGGGGTGGGGAAGGGTCTCGATGAGGGCTTTCAGGCCGACCGCTTCTTCAGCAGCCCCACCATCAGGCCCGTGACGACCGTCCCGGCCAAGAGGGCGATGACGGCCCAGGGCAGGTTGGTGACGGCATTGGGGATCGGCAGCACGAACAGGCCGCCATGGGGCACCTTCAGGGTCACGCCGGCGGTGAGCGCGATGGCGCCGGCCAGGGCCGAGCCCGCGACCATGGAGGGGATCACCCGCAGGGGGTCGGCCGCCGCGAAGGGAATCGCGCCCTCGGTGATGAAGGCGGCGCCGAGCACCGCCGCCGCGCCGCCGGCCTCGCGCTCGGGTTGCGAGAAGCGGTTCGGGAACAGCCGGGTGGCCAGCGCGATCCCGAGCGGGGGCGTCATGCCGCCGAGCATCACCGCCGCCATGGGCGCGTCGACGCCGGAAGAGAGCAGGGCCGCGGCCGAGGCATAGGCGGCCTTGTTGATCGGGCCGCCCATGTCGACGGCCATCATCCCACCGAGGATCAGGCCGAGGACGAGGGCGCTCGCCCCCTGCATGCCCTTCAGCCAGTCGGTGAGGCCGGCCAGAATCGCGGCGACGGGCACGCCCACCACGTAGATCATCATCAGGCCGGTAATGGTGGTGGCGAGCAGCGGCAGGATCAGGACGGGTTTCAACCCTTCGAGATTCCGGTGCAGCCGGATGTGTCGATTGAGGAAGCGCGTGACGTAGCCGGCGATGAAGCCCGCCGCGATGCCGCCGAGGAACCCGGCCTGGAGGTTCGCCGCCAGCATGCCGCCGATCATGCCCGGTGCGATGCCGGGCCGGTCGGCGATGGAATAGGCGATGTAGCCGGCCAGGGCCGGGACGATGAGGGCGAAGGCCGCCTTGGCGCCGATCTCGCCCAGCGCGTAGCCGAGGCTGCCGGCATGGTCCGGCTTCATCGCGTCGATGCCGCCGACGGCGAAGGCCAGGGCGATGAGGAGGCCACCCGCCACCACGAAAGGCAACATGAAGGAGACGCCGGTCATCAGATGCTTGTAGGCGCCGGCCCTGCTCTCGGCGGCGGCCGGCCGGGATGGCGTCTCCTCCGTCTCGGCACCGTGCCCCTGCCCCTGGACCTGCGCTTCGGCGAGAGCGGTGGCGATCAGCCCTTTCCCGTTGCGGATCGCCGCCTTGGTGTTGGTGGCGTAGAGCCGCTTGCCTGAAAAGCGGGAGCGGTCGACCCCGGTATCGGCGGCGATGAGGACGATGTCGGCCGACGCGATCTCGGCGGCGGTGAGCGCATCGCGGGCACCCACCGAACCTTGCGTCTCCACCCTCACCTCGTGGCCCAGCGCCTGCGCGGCGGCCTGGATGCCTTCGGCCGCCATGAAAGTGTGGGCGATGCCGGTGGGGCAGGAGGTGACGGCGACGATCCGCATCCTGCCGCCGGCCTCGGGCGCTGCCGGCGCGGTGTCACTGCCCGCCAGGAAGCGACCGAGCACCGAATCGGCGTCGGTCAGCACCTCCTCGATACCGATCCGGACCTTGCGCATGGTGCCGAAACGACCCTCCCCGAGATCGCCCTCTCCGATCAGCAGGACGGAATCGCCCCGGGCGATGGCGGATTCGGCCAGCGGATTGCCGCCGACCCCCTTGCCCCTGAGTTCGAGGTCGAGGGCCTGCCCGAGGCGGGCGGCGGCCTGGCGCAGGGCCTCACCGGCCAGCACCGCATGGGTGCCGAGATCCCCGCCCCCGACGACGGCCAACATCTGGGCCATGGTTTCCTCCGCCTGCTTCTACGTTGTTTGCTCGCACCGATGGTCCCACCCGACCACCTCATCCTGAGGTGACGGAGCGAAGCGGAGGCCTCGAAGGAGGGGTCCAGCTCGCTCCGCGATCCCTGGAGCCCTCCTTCGAGGCCCGCTGGCGCGGGCACCTCAGGATGAGGCCCTGGGTGGGACGTTCATGGTCTCGACCCGCACGGTCTCGACGATGGCGAGGATGGTCCCTCGGCTCGGCAGATTGGCGCCGCGAAGGGTCAGCTTGCCGGCGGCGAAGGCCAGCGCCAGCCGCGCGGTCTCGGCCAGGGGCAGGCCCGCATGGAGGCCGGCGACGAGGCCCGCCACCAGGGCATCCCCCGCCCCCACGGTGCTCGACACCTCCGTCGGCGGCGGATGGGCGAGGAGCGCCTCGTCCCGCGTGACGAAGAGGGCGCCCTCGCCTCCCAGCGACACCACCACGAGGGGAATGCCGCGGGCGACCAGGCCACGCGCCGTGGCGACGACCTCCGGCAGGGTATCGAGGGGCCGGCCGGCCCAGTCCGCCAGTTCCTGGCGGTTGGGCTTGATCACCTCGGGCAGGTGATCGGACGCGAGGGCCGCCGTGAGGGCCGGGCCGGACACGTCCAGCACCACGCGGACGCCGCGCGCCGTCAACAGCTGCGTCAGGGCCGCATAGGTCTCGACCCCGAGCCCCCCCGGCAGGCTGCCCGCGAGGACGACGAGGCTCCCCTCCGTGGCGACCTGGCGCAGGACCGCCCGGATGGTGTCGAGCGCACCCGACGTCGCGGCGAGGCCTGGCAGGTTGATGTCCGTGGTCTCGTTGGAGGCGGCGTCGAGGAGTTTCAGGTTGGTGCGGGTCTCGCCGGGGATCCAGGCGAAGCGGTCGTCGATCCCCTTGCGGGCGAACAGGGCCTCGAACGGGGTGGCGTTGTCCGAGCCGAGAATGCCGGTGGCCGAGACCTTCGAGCCCCAATCGGCGAGGCAGGAGGCGACGTTGACGCCCTTGCCGCCCGCATCCGAGCGCACGGCGCGCGCCCGGTGGACGTGGCCCGGCGTCAGGGCGTCGAGGGTGACGGTCTGGTCGATGGCCGGGTTGAGGGTGACGGTGACGATGGCGGCGCTCATGCCTCGGCTCCTTCGAGGGCGCGGACGGCGGCGGCGTCCTCCTGGTCGCAGGCGCGGGCGGCGAGCGCCCGCAACTCGCCCATCTCCGAGGCCCGGAGCCGCGCCTTCACGGCGGGGACGTCGCGGGGCGTCATCGAGAGTTCGTGGACGCCGAGGCCGGCGAGGAGGCTCGCCCCGAACGGATCTCCGGCGATGCCGCCGCAGACGCCGACCCAGCGCTCGTGCCGCGCCGCGCCCGCGCAGGTCATCCGGATCAGGCGCAGGACGGCCGGGTGCAGGCTGTCGGCCTCCGGCGCGAGCTCGGTGTTCTGGCGGTCGATGGCGAGGGCGTATTGGGTGAGGTCGTTGGTGCCGATGGAGAAGAAGTCGCAATATGTCGCCAGGGCGTCGGCCTGGATCGCGGCGGCCGGCACCTCGATCATGATGCCGATGGGCAGTGCCGGCGCGTCGAGTTCGGCGCGGATACGCTCGCAATGGCCGCGCAGGGTGGCGATCTCGGGGATCGAGGTGATCATCGGAAACATGATCGACAGCGGGGCGTCCTTGCCCCCGGGCGCGTCGGCCGCGATCCCGTCCCTCGCGGCGCGGTAGAGGGCGCGCAGCTGCGGCTCCATCAGGTCCGGCCGGCGCAGCAGGAGGCGCGCGCCGCGCACGCCGAGGAAGGGGTTCTCCTCTCTCGGCAGGTGGAGATGCGCCACCTGCTTGTCGCCGCCGATATCGAGCGCCCGCACGATCAGGGGCCGCCCCTCAAGGGCGCGCAGCATGGCGCGGTAGGTGGCGTATTGATCGTCCTCGGAAGGGGTGTCACCCCGTTCCAGGAACAGGAACTCGGTGCGCATGAGGCCGACGCCTTCGGCGCCCTGGTCGAGGGCGAGCGGCACCTGCTCGGAATTGTTGACGTTGGCGCCGATGGCGACGGAATGCCCGTCCCTGGTGCGGGCGGGGAGCGCGCGCTCGCGCGCTTCTTCCTCGGCAATGGCGCGCTGGCGGTCGCGCCAGTCGCGGGCCGAGGCGAGGTCGGCCTCGCTCGGATCGAGGTAGAGTCGGCCGGTGCCGCCGTCGAGGATCGCCGATCCGTGGTTCTGCAGGGCCATCAGCGTCGGCCCACCGGCCACCATCGCCGGGATGCCGAGGGTGCGGGCGAGGATCGCGGTATGCGAGGTCGGGCCGCCCTGGGCCGTGGCGAGGCCGATAACGCGGGACGGATCGAGCCCGGCCGTGTCGGAGGGCGCGAGATCGGTCGCGATGAGGATGCAGGGCACGTCCGGCAGATCGTGGCCGCTCTTAAGGGAGAGGTCGATCTGCGCCAACACGCGCCGGCCGACATCGCGCAGATCGGCGGCGCGGGCGGCCAGGACCGGGTTGCCGAGGGCCGAGAGCCGCCCGGCCATCCGCTCCACCGCCGCGTTCCAGGCAAAGGCGACTCCGTGGCCCTCGACCATGAGCTGGCAGGCCAGCGTGATCAGGTCGGTATCGGCGATGAGTTCGCCCTGAGCGCGGAAGATGCCGGCATCGGCCTTGCCGAGGCGGCGCTCGGTATCGTCGGCGAGCGCCCTCAACTGACCTCCGGTGGTGGCCAGCGCCGCGTGCAGGCGGTCTCCCCCCGTGGTGAGCGGCTCTGGCTCGTCCGGCACCGCGATCTCGGCGGTGGCCAGCACATGGATCGGACCGATACTGATTCCGGGGCTCGCCCCGATTCCCGCGATGGTGCGCGGCGAATCGGACGGGTTCCATCCGGCGATCGGCCCGGCCGCCCTGGCGGCGGCGTCTTCGGCGGCCTTCGCGGACGCTTTTTCGCCTGCGGTGAGAGAAGTGACTGCGGCGCAGACCTTTGCCAGCGCCCCGGCCTCGTCGTCGCCCTCGGCCGAGATGGTCACTTCGTCGCCGCAGCGCAGGCCGAGCTGGAGCAGGGCGATGAGGTTCTTGGCGTCGGCGATCTCCGATCCGTGCCGGACCTGGATGCGGGCCGGGCAGAGCCGCGCCACCTCGACCCAATGCGAGGCCGGCCGGGCATGGAGACCGGTGGGATAGTCCACGGTCCAGTCGAAGCGCTGGCGCAGGTCGGCGGCGGGGCCGGCCGAGCCGGTCACGGACGCATCCTCGGAGAGGGCCGCCGCGATGTCTTCCTTGGCGCCGGTCTTCCGCAGGGTGGCGAGGCGCGCCTCGTCCTGGATCAGCCGCGTGAGCCGGCGCAGGATCGTGATGTGGGTGTCCGATTGCGCCGCGATGGCGACCACGAGATGAGCGATCTGGCCATCGTGCCACGCCACGCCGTCCGGCACCTGAAGGATCGCCAGCCCGCTCTCGCGCACCAGATGGCGGTCGTCGACCATGCCGTGGGGGATGACCACGCCGTGGCCGAGATAGGTGTTCGCCACCGTCTCCCGGCGCAGCATGCTCGCGCCATAGGCCGCATCGATGCAGCCCCCCGCCACCAGCAAGTGCGACGCCTCGCGGATGGCGTCCTCCTTGGTCGCGGGCGTCGCGCCGAGGCGGATCAGCAATCGGGGTGTCAGGACCGGCGTCGGTGCGAGCATGGCGTGCCCTCCCTGTTGTCGTTGGTGGCAATGAAAACGTTTTCACTCTTCCTGTCAACGATGACCGGCGAAATAATTCAGCTTACCGCCTTGCCGGCTTGGAACGGGAATGCCAGAACGTCGTCATGGTGCTGAAAACGTTTCCTCCCGCCTGAGGCCGTCCCCATGACGATCGGCATCCGCGACGTCGCCCGCGCCGCCGGGGTCTCCACCGCGACGGTCTCGCGCGCCCTCGGGCGCGGCCCCGTCAGCGAGGCCTTGAAGCGTCAGGTGGAGGAGGCCGTGCGCCTCACCGGCTATCGCCCGAACCTGTCGGCGCGGCGCCTGCGCTCGCAAGCGACCCGGACCATCGGGCTGATCGTCGCCGACATCCGCAACCCGTTCTTCACCGCGGTGAGCCGAGCCGTGGAGGATGCGGCCTATGCGGCCGGCATGCGGCTGATCCTGTGCAACACCGACGAGGATCCCGACCGCGAGGCAATGTATCTCCGGCTGATGGAGGAGGAGCGCGTCACCGGCGTGATCTTCGCGCCCACGCGGATCACGGCGGACAGGCTCGCCGCCCGCGACCTCGACGTCCCCGTCGTCTTCATCGACAGGACCGGACCGCCCGGCGCCCATGACAGCGTCGTCCTCGACAACGAAGCCGCCGCCGCCCTCCTCGTGGACCATCTGATCGGGTGCGGCTACCGGCGGATCGGCGGCCTGTTCGGCTCCACCTCGTCCACCGCCCGGGAACGCCAGGCCGGCTACGAGACGGCGATCCGGCGCGCGGGCCTCGTGCCCGACATGCGCTCGGCGCCACCCAACGCCGCCGCTTCCGAACTCTGCGTCGGCCGCTGGCTCTCGGAGGCGACGCCGCCCGACGCACTGATCCTCTCCAACGGGCTGATGCTGATGGGGGCGGTGCGCGCCACGCGGTCGGCGGGCCTCGGCGTACCGGACGATCTCGGCCTTGCCGGGTTCGACAACGATGCCTGGACCGACCTCGTCGAACCCGGCCTCACGGTCATCGAGCAACCCGTCGCCGAGATCGGCGCCCAGGCCATGTCGCTCCTGTTCGACCGCCTGAAAGCGCCGGACCAGCCGATCCGCAAGGTCACCCTGAGCGGACGGCTGGTGGTGCGGGGGTCTTCGCAGCGGGGGTGAGAGAGCGGCGGGTTGCCCGTTGGTGTGCAATAAACTCTGGTTCGATTGGGTGCCGTCGACCTAAAAGTCGACGATGGATCGAGCTTGACGATGCTGTCGCTCGATGATCTCTTGCAGACGGGCTGATGCAGCCTGCCGCTCGCGCCCCTGGGTACGGTGAATGCATCGAAGGATAAGGTCGCGATCCCTCAACCAGGGTCGGCCGGTCGGCAAGGCGAGCACTGACAGCGTGGTCGATCCGGTACGGGGATCAGTATGCCCACTGTTGAAGATGCAAAGTCCATGGCCCGAGCCATGGAGGGCGCATTGCGCGCCAAGAACGTCACCCTCTCACACGGCGAATGTCTCGACATCGTTGCTCGCCAGTTTGGCCTCAAGGACTGGAATGTCCTGTCAGCCCAAGCCAAGCGGTATGAAGCTACCGCGCAGCGGCGGGCTTCTCAGCTAAAGGGATGGGCATTCCTTTCCGAGCACCCGGATGTGTATGATCACGGGGCCGACGACGATCCTATCGCCCCTGGCGGCGGAACGGCGGTGATCCGTCTCGATCCCTTGCTTGGGCCACGCCGTTATCCCGAGCATTCTCGCGCCTTCGGATGCTACACGCAGACCATCTCGGCCGTGCCGTTCCATGGCAAGCGGGTGGAGATCAGCGGCAATCTACGCTGCCAGGATGTGAGCCATGGGGCGACACTGTGGGCCAGGGTGGACGGCATGCCGGGACATACCCTCAGCTTCGACAACCTTAAGGACGCCTCGGAGGGTTGGTTGTTCGGCACCATGTCCTGGATCGACCGGAAGATTGTTCTGGACGTTCCCGCCGATGCAATCTCTCTCCACTACGGCTTTTTCCTGAAAGGCAAGGGAGCACTCTGGGCGGCCGATTTTAAGGTCGAAGAGGCACTCGCCGAAGCGCAGCTTACGTCGTCGCCGCCGGTGCAACACCGGAGAGCGCCTGCATGGCTCACTCCGACGAACCTGCAGTTTTCTGATGTGATCGACGTCCCGGCGATTGCTTCGTGATTGCATCTTCGTGGCTAGAGCAGCCGCGAGGTACGATTCGCATGGGCGACGGAAGTCACGTCGACCATGCGAACTGGATTGATTAAGGCCGTTCCCTTCCCCTCACAAACGCATCCCTACGCCCCCGCAAACAACTCCGGCCGTCGCAGCCGCAACGCGAAAAGCAAAACGAGGGTCTTCATGTCGGTGATCTCGCCCCGGTCGCTCATGGCGGCGAGGGTGGCGAGGGGCATCTCGTGGACGGTGATGGTCTCGTGCTCGTCGGCGAGACCGCCGCCGGGGCCGGAGCGGTCGGCGGCGGTATAGGCGCCGAGGAAGAGGTCCATCTGTTCGGTGGAGATGCCGGGCATGGACCAGCCGGTCGTCAGGCGTTCCAGGGGGCCGAGGCGGACGCCGGTCTCCTCGAACGCCTCGCGGCGGGCGCCGTCCTCGGGCTCGGATTCGTCGAGGAGCCCGGCCGGGACTTCGAGGAGCGACAGGGTGCCGGCGGCAAAGAAGGTGGGCGGCCGGAACTGCTCCACCAGCAGGGCCACGCGGCGCTCGGGATCGTAGGGCAGCACCCCGACCGCGCGGCCGTGATCCTCGATCTCGCGGGTCAGGCGCGTGCCGTCCGGCATCGTGACCTCGGCCACGAGAAAACGGCTCCAGCCATCGTGCAAGATGCGGGTGCCACGGATCACCGGCGCCATCGATTCGTTCCCGTCTTCCGGCCGCGGGCGGTCGCGCGGCCTTCTTCGGGATCACCTAACCGCGAGTTGCCGCATCAATGAGGCGAAGACGGTGCGGAATGAACGAGTTTTCAGGCGCCGCCCTTCTCGATGGTGAAGCTGAAGACGCCGTCGTCCCGGCCCTGACCGACGAGACGATCGCCCTCCTGGGTAACGAGATGGGGGATGTCGATCACCGAGACCGGATCTGTGCAGAGGATGGTCAGCTGCGCCCCCGGTTCCAGGCCGCGTAGGGCCTTGCGGGTGCGCAGCACCGGCAGGGGGCATTTCAGGCCGCTGAGATCGAGGACGGGCGGCGCGTCGGTCATATCAGCCCCGCGATACGAAAACCCCGCCCGAGGCCGGAGCCTGGAGCGGGGCGTGAGCCGAAGACGAGGCTCGGTAAATGATGTCAGTAGCCGTAGGCCGGATAGCCGTAGGCCGGGGCGTAGCCATAGGCGGGCGCGTAGCCATAGGCCGGGGCATACCCGTAGCCGGGTGCGTAGCCGCGGTCGTAATAGCCGTAGCGGGGAGCCTGGCTCGCCGCGATGGCGCCACCGATGATGCCGAGGGCGGCGCCCGCAGCGATAGCTCCACCGATACCGGGTCCACGGCGATAGCCGCCGCCGTAATAGCCGCGACGGTAGCCGTAGCCGCCGCCGTAATAGCGGCCGTAACGCACGGTCTCCACGGCCGAACCGCTGCCGGCGACCTGCGCCGAGGTCAGCGCGGGCATCGGGGCGGCCTGTGCGCCGGAGAGAGGAGCTGCCGCCAGACCGACGGCGGTCGAACCGGCAAGGACCAGGGACATGATGCGCGACATGCGTGCGATCTCCAATTACGAGTGAACCTGATCCGTAAAAACACCATCTCCGATGAACCGTTCCGGAACAGACGAGGCACTATCGGCCGGACGTGTGCTCCGACACAATTGTCGTGACCAGAAGATGTGGTTTCATGGTCAATGCCGTCTCTTCAGAACACGCATTCGGTGAAGGCCGGCTCCACGGAACGCCGCCACGGACCTTCGTAATCGGCGAGCCTGTCCTCCGCCCGCGAACGACCGCTGGCGACAATGGCTTCCAAAGGCTGCAGATGATGTGTCTCGTCGCGCCCCTGCTCATCGCGGCGCCCGCGCGCCTCGAGGCCCTTGCGGGCGATGGCCAAGGCTTCCGCCGCCACGGTTCCGAGGCTGCGGCCGGCGATCGGCGTGGCGAGGCCGAGGCGCGGGACCATGGCGCGCAGGCATTCCCGCTCGGAGGCGCTCCAGGCCTTGGCGATGTCCCAGGCCGCTTCGAGCCCGGCCTCGTCGTAGAGAAGGCCGACCCAGAAGGCCGCCTGCGCGACGATCATGTCCGCGCCGCCCACATCCGAGCCGCGCATCTCGATGTAGCGCTTCAGCCTGACCTCGGGGAAAGCGGTGGAGGCGTGGTTGGCCCAGTCGGACATCGTGGCCCGCTCGCCGGGAAGGGCCGCGAGGCGCCCATCCATGAGGTCGCGGAACGAGGCGCCGCTGACGTCGTGATAGGTCTCGCCGCGCTTGACGAAATACATCGGCATGTCGAGCAGCCAGTCGACATAGGCCTCGTAGCCGAACCCGGCCTCGAAGGCGCGGGGCAGCATGCCGGTCCGGTCGGCGTCGGTGTCGCGCCAGATCTCCGAGCGGCGGGAGAGGAAGCCGTTGGGGCGGCCATCGGTGAAGGGAGAATTGGCGAACAGAGCCGTCGCCACCGGCTGCAGCGCCAGGGCGACGCGCATCTTGGTCGCCATGTCGGCCTCGGAGGAGAAGTCGAGATTCACCTGCACCGTGGCGGTGCGCAGCATCATGTCGAGGCCGAGGGAGCCGACCTTGGGCATGTAGCCGGCCATGATCTTGTAGCGGCTCTTGGGCATGACCGGCGTGCCCTCGCGCGTCCATTTCGGGCTCATGCCGAGGTCGAGGAAGCCGATGCCGAGGGGATCGGCTGCCCGAGCGGTGGCTTCGAGATGGATGCGCAGCTCACGCTCGGTGGCGTGGACGTCCGGAAGCGGCGCGCCGGAGAGTTCGAACTGCCCGCCGGGCTCGAGGGAGATCGCACCGCCATCCGCGCCGGCGAGGCCGATCAGGTGGCCCGCATCCTCGATCGCCTCCCAGCCGGTCTCGCGCGCGACGCCTTCGAGCAGGGAGCGGATGCCGGTCTCGCCCTCGTAGGGGACGGGCGAGTTGCCGTCCCGGTAGAACGGGACCTTCTCGTGCTCGGTACCGACGGCGAAGCGCTCGCGCGGTTTCTCGCCCTCGGCGAACCACGCGATCAGTTCGTCCCGCTTCGTCAGCGGTGTGGTGTCGGACGTATCGCGCGCCATGCGCTGCCTCGTGGTGAAGGTCGTTTGTGGTGAGAGGCGCGCCGGACCGCAGCGGAGGAGCCTCCTGAGAGATGGCGACTCCTTAGTCCAGCGGCGAGGCAGGAACAACGTAGGCCAAAGGAGGCCCGCTCAGCGTGTGTCGCCGAGCACAGACTGCACCAGAGCCAGCGCCACCACGGCGGCGGTGTCCGCGCGCAGGATGCGTGGTCCGAGGGACAGCGCCACGGTGTTCGGCCGGGCGGCCATCATGTCCCTTTCCTCCGGCGAGAATCCGCCTTCGGGCCCGATCAGCACGGCCAGCGGCGGTGGCGCCGCCGGGTCCGCCGCCTCGCGCAGGGCCGCCACCGGATCGGCGACGGGGGCGTCTTCGTCGCAGAAGACGAGGAGGCGGGCAGGGTCGAGCTCCGCCAGGGCGACGGGAAGCCGGACCGCCTCGGGGAGATCGGGAATCGCCAGGATGCCGCATTGCTCGGCCGCCTCGATGGCGTTGGCGCGCAGGCGATCCAGGTTGATCCGCTCGCCCTGGGTGTAGCGGGTGAAGACGGGGCGGATGGTGCCGGCGCCCATCTCCACCGCCTTCTGGGCCAGGTAATCCAGCCTCGCGGTCTTCAACGGCGCGAAGAGGTAGTGCAGGTCGGCCCGCCCGGGCTGTGGGCGCAGACGCTCGACGACGATCAGTTCCGCGCTCTTGCGGCCGTTCTGGGCGATGCGGGTGCGCCACTCGCCGTCGCGCCCGTTGAAGACGAGCACCGGATCGTCCGGGCCGCGTCGCAGGACGTTCAGCAGGTAGTTCGCCTGCGCGCGTTCCAGCGGGAGAACCGTCCCTTCGCGGAGGTCCGGCTCGACGAAGAGGCGCGGGGCGGTGAAGTCGTAATGTGCCATGGATCGGGGTGGTCGCTCGCGGCACCACACCTGTCAACGCGTGAGGGAGGCCGAGGTGATGCGAAAGCGCAACAGCGTCGGATTATGTCGCGTTTCCCCAAGCGCATGTATTACCGCCCGTTTACGTCTCGAAAGACGCCACATTCCTATGGCGAGACGTCTTGCAGGATAGGCAATCGCTCCGGCGGCCACGAATTGGGCACCGGTGGGGATTGGGGGAGAGGGAAGCCTAGCTAATGTCATCGAAGACCATCGCGGCGGTCGCCGGAGCCCTGCTGGGTTCCGCCCTCCTCGCCGGCCCTGCTTTCGCGCAGAACGCGGAATGCGGCGACATCCAGAAGACGCTTCAGTCGCGCAAGGATCTCGTGGCCAAGGCGAATGCCGCCTCGAACTCGAAGAAGAAGATGACCCCGGCCGAGGCCTGCGCCCTGTTCGGCAAGCTGCAGGCCAACGGCAACGAGGGCGTCAAGTGGATCGCCGCCAACAAGGAATGGTGCTCGATTCCGGATTCCTTCGCCGAAGGCTTCAAGGCCGACCATCTGAAGGTCGCCGGCATCCGCACCAAGATCTGCGGCGTCGCCGCCCAAGCCGCGAAGATGGAAGCCCAGGCACGGGCGCAGGCCCAGAACGGCGGCGGCGGTGGCGGCATGCTCGGCGGCCCCGGCCTCACCGGCAGCCTGAAGATGCCGCAGGGCGCGCTCTGAACCTTGGCTGAGTCGCCGCGTCACGGCCTCGTTTCCGCATGGCGGGCGTGACCTCCCGGCCCGGTGCGGATGGCAGGGTCGCGGACGCGGTCGCCGGGCACTGGGTCGATCGCCTCGCCCCGCGCGGCCTGCGCCCCTATCTCAGGCTGGCGCGGATCGACCGTCCCATCGGATGGTGGCTGCTGCTGCTGCCGTGCTGGTGGTCGGCCGCCCTCGCGGCGCTCGCCGGCCACAAGCCGTTTCCGGACCCGGCCCATCTCGTCCTGTTCCTCATCGGCGCCATCGCCATGAGGGGGGCGGGGTCGACCTACAACGACATCGCCGACCGCGACCTCGACGCTCAGGTGGAGCGCACGCGCTCGCGCCCCCTCCCCTCCGGGCAGGTGCGGACACGCTCCGCCGCGATCTTCCTGGTGCTGCAGGCGCTGGTGGGGCTGGCGGTGCTGTTGCAGTTCAACCGTACCGCCATTCTCGTCGGCATGGCGTCGCTCGTGCCGGTGGCGATCTATCCGTTCATGAAACGGGTGATGTCGATGCCCCAGGCAGTGCTGGGCCTCGCCTTTTCGTGGGGCGCGCTGATGGGGTGGGTCGCCGCCTTCGGCGATCTCGGCGCCCCGGCGCTGCTGCTCTATGCCGGCACGGTGGCGTGGGTCGTCGGCTACGACACGATCTACGCGGTGCAGGATATCGAGGACGACGAGATCGCCGGCATCCGCTCCTCGGCCCGCTTGTTCGGACGCGGTTTGAGGCCGGCCATCGGCCTTTGCTACGCGGTTTCGGTCGCTTCCATCGCCGCCGCATCGACCCTGGCGGGGGCCGGTCCCGTGGGCGCCCTCGGCGTCACCCTCTTCGCCCTCCATCTCGGATGGCAGGTCGTCCGTCTGAAACCCGGCGACGGGCGCGGGGCGCTCAGGCTCTTCCGCTCCAACCGCGATGCCGGGCTGATCCTCTTTGCCGGACTGGCGGCGGATGCCGTCTGGCAGGGGCTGTCCTGAGCCCGATCCGGCCTCAGGACAGGGCGCCGCCGACGATCTCGTTCTCGCCGCGATAGATCAGCGGACGCACGGGCAGCACGCCGGTCTTGCGGCGGACGAGGAAGCGCGGGCGACGGCCGTTGAGCAGGCCGTGGCGGCGGCGGGCGCGAGTGGTGCCGAGGGCGACCCGGCCGAGCTGCCGCGACACGACGGCGAGGGTGCCGTCTTCCCGCACGATCATCCGCGGCAGGCCCGTGCGAGCCGAGCAATCGCGCCAGATCGCCACGACGTCCTCGTCACCGTAAGGGCCGAGGCGGCCGAGCGTGGTGCCGGCGCCATCCACCAGAAGAAGCGCGAAACGGTCTTCGTCGCACGCATCGCTGTCCTCGGAGGCGAAAGCGAGGGCGACGCCGACGGCTTCGGTGCCGCCACCGATGCGGCCGGTGATCGGAAGCGACGAGGGGGAAAACGTCGTGGTGGGCAGCGTGACACCGTCCTGGAGGCAGGCATCCGCAGCGGTGCCGACAGTTGTCTCGGTCTGATTCATGTTTGAGAAAGTGTTCATCGGATCGACGCCCTGTTGGTGTGGTTGGCCTCTTGAGGGCCGCCTCTTATGACAAGCAGAATCACGTCTAACCTCATCACGCCAGCTTAATAGCCAGAGTTAAGCGATGGTGGATGGGCCGGAAGCGTTCGGAATGCTCAACACTTCCTTGCCGCATTCGTCAGGATCCGGGGGCATCGCCCGCGCGCGATCCTTGTGGGCGTCGCGGGCTCACCCTACAAAGAAAAGGGTCCCTTGCACCGCCCTGCGCGTGGAAGACGGATTCGCCACCGCCACCGATAGAACCCCGACGATCCGGAGACGCATGTCCGACACGATGTCGCCCAAAGCCGCCCAGGCGCTGCTTCCCGCCCTGAGGGAGGCGATCCGTGAGGCGGCGTCCCTGGCCCTCCCCTTCTTCAGGGCGGGGGCGCAGACGACCGCGCGGACATGGTCGAAAGCCGGCGGGTCGCCGGTGACGGAAGCCGACGTCGCGGTGGATACGTTCCTGAAGATCCGCCTCAGCGCGCTGCTGCCCGAGGCGGCCTGGCTGTCGGAGGAGACCAGCGACGATGCCATCCGGCTCGGCTCGGACCTCGTCTGGATCGTCGATCCCATCGACGGGACACGGGCCTTCCTCACCGGCCATCAGGACTGGTCGATCTCGGTGGCGCTGCTGGCGGGCGGACAACCGATCCTCGGCTTCGTCCACGCACCGGTGACCGACCGGTTCTACGAGGCCGTGGCGGGGGGCGGGGCGACCTGCAACGGCGTGCCGCTGTCCGTCTCGACCCAGACCGGCCTCACGGGGGCGAAGGTGACCGGACCGAAGCCGATGATCGACAAGCTCGCGCGTGGCGGCTCGACGAACGGCGAGGCCCTCGATGTCCAGATCGTCCCTCGGGTGCCGTCCCTCGCCTTGCGGGTGGCGCGGGTCGCCGAGGGATCGATCGATGTCGGCCTGGTCTCGTCCGATGCGCGCGACTGGGATCTTGCCGGGGCGGATCTGCTCCTTCGCGAGGCCGGCGGATCGGTGAGCGACCTGAAGGGAACCCGCACGACCTACAACCGCCCGGACCCCGTCCACGGCGCGCTGATCGCGATGTCGAACGGCTTGCGCGACGATGTCGTCGCGGCCCTGACGCGGGGCTAGGGCGGCCTTCGCCAACGGGGACGCGGGCTCGCCAAAGGCCGAGCCTCACCACGGGGCTCCAGGCCCTGTGGACGAAGACGCCGGCGATCACGATGGCATCTCCGCTCAGGCTGTGTTCCGGACGCACTCGGAGGCAAAGCCCGGTCAGATCAGCATGGCCCCGCGACCGGACGCGACGACAGGGGCAATGCCCGCGTAGAAGAACGGGATGCTGTCCTCGGGGCCGTTCACCACGCGACCCCTTACCTTGGCCATGACGCAGACACCGATTTCGGCCTCCCCTCTGCCGATGGTCAGAACGAAGGGATTGTCTTTGTCGCCCCGCAGGTAGCGTCCGCCGAACGCACGGCGCGCGACCTCGAAGACATACGCCGATGTCAGGAAATGGAGATCATCCGGAAGCGGCTCGCGCCTGCGATGAAAATCATCGAGCACTTGGTCGACCAGGGCAAGGGACGCCTCGCTGTAATCGAGTTTGCTCCCATCGATCGGCGATCCGGAATGCGAGAAGGCCGCGACGAAGTCCGCCGCTTGCCACTCCATGCCTTCCTCAATGCTCGTGGGCATCCCGTTCGAATTCGGGATGCCCTGATTGACCTTGTCCCTCCACGGGGCGAACGGATTGGTTCCACCGGAGAACGATCCGAACAGCTTTCTCAGAAAGCCAAACATATCGCCTGTGCTCCCGGTGTTTGCTCTGTCGGAATTAGCGGGCTCAAGATCGTCCGACGCCGTTTGTCCTGCAATGGTCCCAGCGAAAGACGTACCGGTTCCGCCGGCACCGAGATCGTTCGACCACTCGGACTACCTCTTAGGTCAATTGACGCGAGAATGGCAAAGCCGGAGCCCGCCTCCCGGCCGCCTGGAGCAGTGCTGGTCCCGGCGGTAGCAGCGCCGGCATGGTCTAGACATGCGAACGCCGAGCTCGGTGAGGAACTCGGCGTGAAACGTCGTGAGGCGCGAGGAGACTATCCCCGGCGCGGGAAGGCCCCGATCAGGCGTGTTCGCGAACCGCGACCACGTCGGGAGCCACGCCCAGCCGCTCGGCCAGATGCCAGCGCAATTCACGGGGCGAGTGATAATTGTAAGAGGTGTCGATGAGGTGGCTGAGATCGATGTCCTGCGCTTCACGCGACGTCGTCTGCTTCAGCTTTCCTACCTTGAAGGTCGCCGCATCGGTGATCGGCGAACGGACGCCGCGGCGTCGGGTATATTCGAACAACATGTTTTCTTGTGATCTTTCAGATTTTCTTGGTGTGCGAAACGACGAGCTTTGCCTCTCGTTCCGTAAGTCAAAGGATTTTGGGGTTGAGGATAGGTCATTCCTGAAACGAACTCGTCTCCCCAGAGGAGCGCGTCGGAATGCCGGCGAAGCCGGCGCTTGGCGCCGGTGGTGACGCCAGCCCCGAGGGCTGGCGCCGGGTGCGTCAGGCCGCCTGGAGGTTACCAGCCGAGTCCTTGCCGCTGCGCTTGTCGGTCTGGATCTCGTAGGAGACCTTCTGACCTTCAATGAGATTGCGCATTCCCGCGCGCTCGACGGCGGAGAGGTGAAAGAACACGTCACTTGCCGCCGTCATCGGGCTGAATGAAGCCGTAGCCTTTGGGTTCGTTGAAC
>NZ_NKUG01000130.1 GCF_014845095.1 Methylobacterium bullatum
GCCCAACCCCATCGACCCGCCGCCGGGATGCCGCTTCAACCCGCGCTGCAGTCTCGTGGAGGATATCTGCCGGAGCCATGTTCCGCCCCTCGCCCCGGTCGACCCCGTCCACCGCGTCGCCTGCCTCGCCCGCCAGCCGGGCTCCGGCCATTCGGCGGCGCCCGCCCTGCCGGTGGCCGCATGAGCACGGCTCTTCGCCACCGCCACCTCTCCGGCCCCGGCGCGGGTCCACTCTCGTGCGAGGTACTTGGGTTCACAGATGCGCTCGACGGCTGTTCCCTCGATGTAAGAAAGTTCGACATGAAGCGCGACGGGCTCCCTCTCCTGGAAGGAGAGGGCTGGAGTGAGGTGTGGTCCATCTCCGAAAAGGTCACACACCTCACCCTGTCCCTTTCCTTCCAGGAGAGGGGACCCGAGCAGCCCGCGAGATGTGCGAATATCGTAGGCTGCACGGAGACGGACAGGAGCCCGTCGCGACACTCGACGCACCGAGGAGGCTTCCGATGAGTCGCGGGCTCACAGAACCCGCCGTCGAAATCCAAGGCCTGAAGGTCACCTTCGGCGGCAAGGTCCGCGCCGTGGATGGGGTCGATCTCACCCTCGGCCGAGGCCAGGCCATCGCCCTCATCGGCGAGTCGGGCTCGGGCAAGAGCGTGACCCTGCGCGCGATCATGCGCCTCAACCCCGAGCGCAAGACGGCGATCGAGGGCCGCATCCTCGTCGCCGGCCGCGACGTGATGGCCATGGGCAAGCGCGACCTGACGGCGTTACGCGGCCGCGAAGTCGCGATGATCTTCCAGGAGCCGCTGCTGGCCCTCGATCCGGTCTATACGGTGGGCCGCCAGATCATGGAGGCGATCCGCCAGCACGAGGGGATCGGCGCGGCCGAAGCACGCGCCCGAGCGCTGCAGCAATTCGAACGGGTGCGCATTCCGAGCCCGGAGCGGCGGCTCGACGCCTATCCGCACGAGATGTCGGGGGGCATGCGCCAGCGCGCGATGATCGCCCTCGCCCTCGCCTGCAACCCCAAGGTCCTCCTCGCCGACGAGCCGACGACGGCCCTCGACGCCACGGTGCAGATCCAGATCCTGCTGCTGCTGCGCGACCTGCAGGCGGAGCTCGGGCTCTCCACCCTCTTCGTCACCCACGATCTCGGTGCCGCCGTCGAGGTCGCCGACCGGATCGCGGTGATGTATGCCGGCCGCATCGTGGAGGAGGGCTCGGCCCGGCAGGTGGTGCTGAACCCGCATCATCCCTACACGATCGGCCTGCTGCGCAGCCGCGCCGACGGGGCGCTCGCCAAGGGCTCCCGGCTCCAGACCATCCCGGGAAGCCCGCCCGACCTCGCCAACCGCCAGCCGGGCTGCCCCTTCGCACCGCGCTGCTTCCTTGCCGAGGAACGCTGCCGCGTGGGCGACCCGCCGGTGGTCGAGGCCGGACCTGGCCATCGCGCCGCCTGCTGGAAGACCGACGAGGCGACGCGGAGCTTCCAGGCACAGCGGGCGGAGATGGTGGAGGCGTAGCTCTCCCACCCACGACCTCGCCCTTGGGTGCCGGAGCGAAGCGCAGGCCTCGAAGGAGACCTCCCATTCACCCTCCGATCCCTGGAGGCCTCCTTCGAGGCCGCTTCGCGGCACCTCAGGTCGGAAGGTTGAAGAACCGACCCCATTCCGAAAAGACCAACCCGAGACAACGGACACGCCCATGAGCACGACCCACAATCTCCGCGTCGACGGCGCGCGCCTGTGGTCCACGATCATGGAGACCGCCCGGTTCGGCGCCACCCCGGCCGGCGGAATCAACCGGCTGACCCTGTCGCAGGAGGATGGCCAGGTCCGGGACTGGTTCCGGGATGCCTGCGAGGCGGCGGGATTGGAGGTGCGTGTCGATGCGCTGGGCACTCAGTTCGCCCTGCGGCGCGGACGCGACATGACGCGCCTGCCGGTCGCCTGCGGCTCGCATCTCGACACGCAGCCCACGGGGGGCAAGTTCGACGGCATCCTCGGCACCCTGGCAGGTTTGGAGGTCATGCGGGCGCTGAACGATGCCGGCATCGAAACCGAGGCGCCCCTGCTCCTCGTCAACTGGACCAACGAGGAGGGCTCGCGTTACGCCCCCGCCATGATGGCCTCCGCCGCCTATGCCGGAGAATTCACGGTGGAGGACATCCATTCCCGGCGGGATGCCGCCGGTATCGCCGTGAAGCAGGCGCTGGAGGCCATCGGCTATCTCGGAGACGAGCCGGTGGGCGAGCGCAGGATCGGCGCTTTCGTGGAACTGCATATCGAGCAGGGTCCGATCCTGGAGGCCGAGGCGACCACCATCGGCGTCGTCGAGGGCGGGCAGGGGATCGCCTGGTTCGACGGCGTGGTGACGGGTTTCGAGAGCCATGCGGGCACGACGCCGATGCCGCGCCGTCGCGACGCCCTCAACGGCTTCGCCGAGATCGCGCTGGCCGTCGAGCGGATCGCCCATGCCCACGGTCCCACGGCGGTGGCGACGATCGGCGAGGCGGTGATCGGCGCGCCGTCGCGCAACGTCATCCCCGGCCGCATCCGCTTCACCCTCGACGTGCGCGACCCGAAAGCCGAGACCCTCGACGCGGTCGAAAGCGAATTACGAGCGGAACTCGACGCCATCGCCGGCCGGCGCAAGCTCACTATCGAGTTGACCCGGATCTGGCGAAAGGAACCCGTGCCGTTCGATGCCGGGGTCGTGGGCGCCGTCGAGGCGGCGACCAGGGGCTTGGGTTTCAGCCATCGCCGCATGGTCTCGGGCGCTGGCCACGATGCCTGCAACATCGCCGCCCTCGCCCCGACGGCCATGATCTTCGTGCCCTGCCGCGACGGGATCAGCCACAACGAGGCGGAGTCGGCGACGCAGGGCGATTGCACCGCCGGCGCCGATGTCCTGCTCCAGACCCTTCTGACCCTGGCCAACGCACCGGTTCGGGCCGGCTGAGCGGGACGCCATGTGCGCCGGGCGAAGCCGACGCCGCACCGCTTCCGGCCATTCACCGCGCGAGACCGCCCAGAATCCCTCTGAGGTTCCCGTCACCGGCACGCGACATGCGAGTTCGCCCGCATCGAAAGGGGCGATCGCGCCGGTTCCGTCATGGGCGCGGCTGTGACGGGCGCCCGCAGGAGGGCCGGGATGGCGGGGGCAGATGCATGACCTCGCCCATCCACGGGGTGGCAACGGGGACGGACAATGCACCGAGCGAAATTATGTCCCATTCGCCCTACAGCGGGTTGTGCGGCAGGAGAAAAACACGCAACGACATAGTGTTTCGGAACATCCTGGCATAAAATCGTTCATGTCAGGCGGCACATTGGCCGAGGAGAAAGAAACATGCCGCCACGGTCGTCGATGGATCCATCCGGACGGTCGGATGGCGCATCGCGCCGGTTGCCCTCCCGCCGCCTCCTGAAGTTCATGCAACATGCCACGGATGTCGGCTTCTGGTCGGCGGACCTCGAAGAGCTCGACATCCACGGATCGATCGGCCTCCATCGCGTTCTCGGCCTTTCCCCCTCGGTCGCCCTGAGCTTCGGCGTCGTGGAGGCCATGATGCATCCCGACGATCGTGCCGCGCATACGGATATGCTGACCCTGCTGCGCGAAGGCCAGCCGCTCCGGCGCGAGTTCCGCATCATCCGACCGGACCAGACTTTGCGCTGGATCGCCAGCCATGCCGAGGTGGTGCTCGGCCCCGGCAACCGCCCGAGCCAGGCGATCGGCGTCGTCGAGGACGTGACCGATCGCTACGATGCGAAGCATTCCACCAAACAGGGACCCGATCGCTTCGAGGCTCTGCTCTCGGCCACGGCTGCGGTGGTCTGGATCGTCAGCCCCGATGGGAAGTCGATCGACATGCCGCTCTGGGAGGAGCTCACCGGGCAGCGACACGATCAGTTCCAGGGCCTCGGCTGGATCGACGTCCTGCATTCCGACGACAGGGAACGCACGAACTTCGCCTGGCGCACGGCCCTCAGCCACGACACGGCCTACAACACCGACTACAGAATCCTCTGCGTCGATGGGGTCTATCGCTGGTTCAACGCCCGTGGCGTGCCGATCATGAACCGGGACGGCTCGGTGAAGGAATGGGTCGGCGTGTGCCTGAGCGTCCCCGGACAGAGCCGCTTCCAGGCGGCCTCGTCGAGCACGGACGCTCGCGGGCCCGCGACCGATATCGGCCGCGGCAGCGGGGATCTCACCTCCGCACAGGTCCGGGCCGCGCGCGGGATGGCCGGCCTGTCGAAGGACGAATTGGCGCGGCGGGCGAGCGTATCGGTCTCGACCATCGTGCGGATCGAAGATCCGGAGGCGACCATCCGCCCGCGACGCGACACGGTGCAGGCGGTGCGTCAGGTTCTCGAGCAGGCGGGCGTCGTCTTCACCTTCGATCCGGGGCAGAAGCCCGGTGTGCGGGAGGCGTGAGGCCGCCTCCGCTCAGGCGCTCGCGTCGCTGGGCGCGGGCTGCTTGAACCGTTCCTTCATCCGCTTGCCGAGGTTCGCCTTGCGCGCATTCAGGGCGAGACGGATGGCGCGGTCGATATCGGCCGGGGAGACATCGTTGATCTGGCCCGCGAGCGCCAATAGGCGCTCGTCGTCGGAGAAGGTCAGTTCGCAGCGATAGAGCAGCATCAGCACGCGTCCGTTCCGGGGATCGACCTGAAGCGCCCGTGACAAGACCTGGGCTCCCTCGCCGGCGGCGCCATAGCGGAACAGCCGGTCGCCCGCCTCCAGCATCAGGGCGAGATCCGCACCGGCCACATGGGCGACGGCACGCCACGCCGCCAGGATCGATTCCTCGTCGCCCGTCGGCTCGAGCGCCTTGGCGGCCAGCCGACGGATACGCCCCTGACCGTTGGTCATCAGGGCGGAAACGTAATAGCTGAGCCGCTCCTCGCTCTTTTCCTCTTCCGCAAGACGCCCCAGAGTCTTCCAGGGCTCTTCCAACTCGGCATCCGCCTGGCACGCGCGCAGGATCAGTTCCCCGCCGCGCTCGCGATCTCCCTTGATCAGGGCGATCTCACCGAGAAGCCAGATGCCGGTGGCGCCGTCCGCCTCCCGCCGGATCTCGGCCTCCGCGATCTCGGCCAGGGCGTCGACATCCTGCTGTTTCAGGGCGCGCCCGATTCTGACCGGAAGGGCTTCCTCGGCAACGGATTCGAGAAGGGTAGACGAGCCGCCATCCTCGATCGCCTTCACCTCAGGACGGCGCGCGCGCTGGGCGAGGCGCACGGCCCGTTCGGCCTCCTCCGGGTAGAACTCCACGATGAGAGCCGCCAATTCGGCCAACCGCTCATTGTCGGAAAAGAGCAGTTCACTTCGGTAGAGCATCACCAGGAGGCGGCCATTCGTCGGATCGGCCGCATAGGCGGCCTCGAAGATCCGGGCCGCATCCTCCCCCGCCCCCGCGCGGAGCAAGCGGTCGCCGGCCTCGATCAGCACGCCCACATCCGTCCGGGCCGCGGCAGCGACCCGACGCCAAGCGTCGGCGGCCGCCGCGTCGGTGCCGGTCTGCTCGATGATCTTGGCGGCCATCCGCAAGATCCGGCATTGATCGTTGGTCATCAGCACGGAGGCCAGGAGCTTGAGCCTCTCCTCGTCCTGCTCGTCTTCGGCGACGCGCACCAGAGCCTTCCACGGCTCCTCGAAGGAGGGGTTGGCCTGACAGGCGCGTATGATCAGGTCGATGCCGCGTCGACGGTCCCCCCGCGACAGGGCGAGTTCCCCATACAGCCAGATCGCCGTGGGGCTATCCGGATCGTCCTGCATCTCGGACGTGGCGATGGCGGCCACCATCGGCCAATCTTCGAGCTTCAAGGCGCGACGGATCCGCGCCAGCAAGGTCTCGGTGGCATCGACATCGGGCTTGTTGAGGTCGACCAGCCTCATGTATTCGTGGATGGCCCGCTGAGCATTGGAGTAGAGGACGATCTTATCGGCCTGCACCACGCCGACGATGTCGCAGAACTCCCGCACCTGGGCGACGTTCGACGAAATGACGATGAAACCGCTCGTAGCCGAGCGTTGCTTAATCACGCTGGCGAAACGGTCGGTGAACTCAGCCGTCTGCGGAAGAATGTCGCCGTCGACGAAGTAGGTCTCGTAGGGCAGCCCGTAGGACAGGGCATACCGAAACGCTAAGGCGATATCGGCGGGCACGTGCTTGTACGGCACGTCCATGAAGGCATCGATATTGGCCACGAAGGCGACGAACTTGATCAGGCTTCCCGGCTCGATGCGGTGCATCTTGGCCGCGAACACGCAGTTCCGCCTCAGCGTATGGAGGGCGACGATCCCAGCCATGCGACCGACGGGACTCGAGATGTCCGCCTCGCGCCGCACCTTGCCGATGGCGGGCTGCCGCACCCCCGCGATGAGGTCGCTGAAGGCACGGCGCTCGATCTTCGAGGCGCAGAGGATGCCGACGCGACGGTTCGTCGGGATGACCCCGGAGAGACCGCACAGAACCGCATGCGACCGCGACTGGAGCGACCGGACCCAGACGTTCTCCAAGATCAGCATGAACCATCTCGCCAGGAGACCGGTGGACAGCCCTTCACTGAACGTGTTCCCGGTCGAGCGCCCAATCCCGATCTCCCAACCCGAAATCTAATGCCGCGTCACGCGAGGACGCAACAGCCCGCATCGATACACCGCGTCTCGACAAAGACTTAGCCGAACGCTTCGACCCGGCCGACCGAGTCCGGCCCCCATGCCGGTGCCGGGTGTCTCCCATGAACGCAGCCCCTGCTGCAACGACGTGGCCGGAATGAGGGCGCCCATTCGTCGGGGCACCTCCAACAATCGCGTGATCCGCCGCCGGACAGGGGGCCCTTCACCCCATCCGGGACCGGTCGCCGGCATCCTCCACGCGAACGTGAGCGGCCGCATCGCCGGGCCGCTCATCGAGATAATCGAGGAAGGCCGGGGCATCCACGGTCCAACTGTCCATCGCGCCGTGGTGAGGCTCCAGCCAGCCCCGATAGCGATGTCCCATCACGAGGCTGAGCCGGGCATAGTTCAGACGCAGGAAGTAGGTCCCGTCCTGGACCGGCACAATCTCGGTGATGTGGGTTCCGGGCTCCGAGAAGACGATATGTGCCAACCCGGCCCCATGAGGAGCGGCGATCCGCTTCGCCGACGAGACGACGAAGACCTGCTGCCACAGGGGCATGGTCCCGAGGGCGACGCCCGCATAGCCCCTCGTCGTGATCTGGGCCTCGAGTTCGGCTTCGTTTCTCATGACCCGTCGGCTCGAATCGCGGCGGGAGATGTAGATCGCATCGCCGGCGCTCACGTTTTCCTGCGCAGCGATGGCACGGGCGGACCGCTTCACCCGCTCGATGACGGGTGCCACCTGGTACCAATAGCTGAAACCCTGCATGCCGCTGCGGGCGATCAGCAGCCGCTGGACGAAGACCGCATCACCGACATCCACCACCGTCTGGGGCAGGCCGGCCAGACGCAGGGTCTCCTTCTCGAAGGAGGGGGCCTCGTCGCTCAGGAGGATCACCGCATCCGGCGCCCCGTCCTCCAGCATCCAGGCGAAGAGCGGCAGGCGATCCACCAGCCAGTGATAGATACCGCGCGTGCTCTTGATGGCGAAGAAGCCTGTCGCGATGCCGGGCACTTCCGCGCGCGACAAGCGGGAAATGGGCGTTCCCTTCGAGACGATGAGGCTGCCGTCCTCCTTCCAGATCTGGCCGTTCCGGTCCACGAACACCTCCCGGTGCTCGATGATCTCGGGCGGCTTTGCCCGGGCGACCTTGGTCCGGAAGCTCTCGATATCTGCGGTGACCTTGATGGCGTGGCGCGGCGGGGTTCGCTCGCTCGACCGGATCTCGACGGAGCCCTGAACCCGCTGCCCGGAGCCGAAGAACGGAAATCGAATCGTCGTGGCCGCCGCCTTGACGACGCCCGCCGCGGCGGAGGATCCGACGGGGACGGCCTTCGCCATGGCCGCCTTGATCGCCGACCGGAGGGCGGCATCCTTGGTATGGGGGAGGAACGATTTCGCCTGGTGGGCGAATCTCGCCTCGGCCATCACGGCCGCATCGGCGGTGAAGACCGCCCATGCGGCCGCCGCTTCGCCGAGCATCAGGAACCTCTGGCTCACCGCATACCGATCCCGCGTCGACCATCGCGCGCCCAGGCACTGGCTTTCGGCCCAGGCCAATGCTTCGACGTCACGCATCTCGCCGGCGGCGCGGATGAACATGCCCATCATCGACGGGCTTTTCTTGAGTCGCTCGCCGTTACGGGCCCGTGTCAGGATCGTCGGCCAATCGCCTCGCTCGAAGGCCAATTCGAAATCCCGGTACTTGAATCCCGTCCCCCTGAAGACGGCCCAACGCCAGATGCGCCTGAGAAGACGACGGCCGGTTTCCATGACGGGCTGAAACATAGTGATGGATCATGTCCTTCGTTGCTTCCCATGACATCGCTCCTTCATGAAGGAGAAGGGAGAACCAATCCGTCATCAGCGGCATGTGTCGTGTGCCCGTGCCCTTTGGGGCTCCGATCCGCCGGTATCGGAGAGTCCGTCATCCACAGCCGGCCCAAGAACGGGCCGCTGCCCTGCAATAGAGTACCTTCGCATCTGCAAAAGCCTGTGATAGTTCCACAACGCTGACGCAATTAGGAGGTTTACGCATGCTCAACCGGTCAAAGCTCCCCCTTTTCCTTGCCATCGCCGCCCTGGCCGTCCCCTTCGCCGTCGCCACCCCGGCCTCCGCCAAGGGCAACAAGATCATCTCCATGATCGACACCGACAATGACGGCACGATAGACCTGAAGGAAGTCCAGGCCGTCGCCAGCGCCAAGTTCGACGCCCTCGAAGGCGACAAGGACGGCACCCTCGACGCCAAGGAGCTCAAGGGTCGCGGTGGCAAGAAGGTGATCGCGGAAGCCGATCCGGACAAGGATGGCACGATCGACAAGAAAGAGTACCTCGCCCTGGTCGAGTCCCGCTTCAAGGCGGCCGATCCGGACAACGACGGCACCCTCGATGCGGCTGAGCTGAAGACCCCGGCCGGCAAGGCCCTGGTCAAGCTGCTCAAGTAAGCCGGCAGGGGCCGCGCTCGCCGCGAGCGGGCCGGACCACGGTTTCGAACAACGACCAGACCCCATGTGCCGGCCGGCGCATGGGGTTTTTTCGTCGTCTCGGACGTGAGCGAAGGTTTCGCGAGGCGCTCGAAGGCCGACGTACCCGGCGAATCACTGCGCGGCTTCGACCGGCGACGGATGATTCGGTGGTCGGCATTCTCAAAAAAGAAAGGGATTTGGCGCTAGAAGAGGCGAACTCGACCTCGAACCACGCCGAAAGACGCCAGAATCTGTGCGCTGCAGCACCTTGATGCGTCGAGACTTGTTTAAGGGCGAAAGATCCCTAGATACAGTGACATCATGACAGCGTCGTATCGCGGCTTCCCATGAAGTCACGGGGCGGATCGGAAGCAACCGAGGCATCGTCGTGCCCCGTGGCGGAAGGACCGTTCGTACGGCGGATTTCAATCCACGGTCCCACCGGGCGTGCGCCCGCCAGAGACGCAGATCCTGCGAGTACGTTTTACATGAATCAACTCGTTCGCCTGTCACAGATCGGCGATGCTGACGCCATTGCCGAACCGTCGGCCGAACTGCGCGTCCCCTTCGCACAGTCGGGCGCCTTCGTCTGCAAGTTCATCATCGGCGAGCCGAACGATCGCGCGGTCTGTTGCGGTGCGCCTGCGCCGGATGGCAAGAGCTGGTGCGCGTTTCACCGCCGCATCGTCTTCGAGCCGGCACGTCCCGGCCGCCTTCGCTAAAGCGGTCTTCGCTTCCCCCGCTATCATGGAATGCCTCGCCGGCTCTCGCCAGCGAGGTTTTTTGCGTGGGCGGAGTGATGCGCAAGCCCAGTCAGAAACGCCGACGGTAAAGCCCGGCGCGCACGATCAGTCTTCGGGATCGCCCCGATCCTCGGGCCCGCGGAGAGCCTCGAAGGGGCGTCCGTGCATCGGGCGGGGGTCATTCGAGCGGACGACGAGATATCCCGCCTCGCGAGCCTCCCGCAGGCGGGCCGCCTGATAATCTCTGCCCCCATCATCCCGGCGGAGATAGGCCGGCCCCTCTTCCGGGAGGTAGCCGTAGCGATAGCCGGGAGTGTCATCGTAGTTCGGCTGAAAGGCACGGACGGTCCAGGTTCCGTCTCTCGCCACCCGGCTGGCGGGCGCCCTGACGGCGACGGGGCGGAGAGTCTCGCGACCGGCAGGGACCAGGCGGCGGACGATCCCGTGGCCGGGTGCCTTTCTGCTCGCGTGCCGGCTGGCCGTGGCGGGCCGGGGTCTGGCAGCCGCGTCACGGCGGTTTCGCGCCGCCTTCCCGGCACGGGCCGTCGCGTCGGCCTTCCGGACATCCTGCTGCTTGCCATCCTCGCGCCCGGCGACGGGCGAGGGTGCGGCCTTCCGGTCGGGCGGATCGGTCCATGCACGGCCGGCGGGAGCGGGCGTCGCGTCTTTGGCGAGGGGCGCGTCCTGAGCGGAAACGGTATCGGTCATCGGCATGGCGCAGAGCGCCGACAGGCCGAGCGCCGAAACGATGGTCGAAAACCGATGAAGACGCATTGGCATCGACTCTCTCCAGGCTGGTGCCGAGAGATCGGACGCATATCGGCGTTCCACCTCCGCACGGCCGCCCGGCAATCGCTGTCGGACTGAGATGTCAGCTTAACGAAAGCTTACGATGGCGTCCACGATGCTATGTTAACCGGCATTCCGTTTGGGGTGGATGCCCCGTGGGGATGCCCGGCACCGGACCTGCTTCGGCGTCCGGATGCGGTTGCCGTCCGGGCTCGGCGGACACACATGGCACCCGACCCGACCGCGACGACAGCCTTGCCCGGGCCATCGTCGTCGGACACGGTCGCGGCCGGGATTTTCCTTGCAGAGCTCCACAATCGCCCCGGCGTGGAGAGGAGAAACGCCATGAGACGATTCCTGTCGGTCCTCGCCCTCGTGGGCGGCGTCGCGCCCGCCCTCGCGCAGGCGCCTGCCCCGGCGGCGAGTACCGCGCCGCAGACCTACGAGAGCAAGGTCGTCAACACGAAGGGCGAACCGATCGGAACGGTCACCATCCGCGATGGAGCGAGCGCCCTGGTGCTGCGTCTGGCGATCCAGCCCGGTGGCCTGCCTCCTGGCTGGCACGGCATCCATTTCCACGCCGTGGCCGATTGCTCGGACATGGAGAAGTTCGAGAAATCGAAGGCTCACGTCAATCACGACCAGAGCAAGCACGGCCTGCTCAACCCGGAAGGGCCTGACGAGGGCGACCTGCCCAACGTCTATGCCAATGCCGATGGCTCGGTGAATGCGGAGGTGTCGAGCGAGACGCCGCTCACGGGCGAGGGCGGGTTGAAGGATGCCGACGGCTCGGCCTTCATCATCCACGCCAACGAGGACGACCATACCAGCCAGCCGATCGGCGGGGCGGGTGCTCGCCTCGCCTGCTCGGTCATCAAGTAGCCGGCCATCGCATCCTCGGCGCAGGGCCGCCGGAGGATGCGAATGCCTCGAACGGCATCACGGCCGCCGCAAAAGCAGAGCCGTGATGCCGGGTTCTCGTGTTTGTCGTCCGGTCAGCGCTGACCGTTGCCGATGCTCACGAGCTTGGCACCACTGCGTGCCTTCTGCTCAGGCAGAGC
>NZ_NKUG01000131.1 GCF_014845095.1 Methylobacterium bullatum
TCCCCGAAGCCGCCGGAGACGCCGCCGCTCCATCCCCCCGAGGATGGGCCGGGCAGGATGATGAACCCGCCGCCACGGCGGCCCCGATTCATCCGGTACACGACGAACAGAATCACCAGGAAGAGGACGATGAAGCCGACGACGTGGGACGGCTCGGCCTCGTCGCTTCGCACCTTCCCCTTGCGCTGCCACTCCTCGGCGTCGCCGCTCAGGATCGACAGCATGGCATCGATTCCGGCCTTGATGCCGCCGCCGTAATCCCCCGTCTTGAAGCGGGGCGCGATGGAGGTGGTGATGATGACCTTCGACAGGGCGTCGGTGAGCGCCCCTTCGAGGCCGTAGCCGACCTCGATCCTGACCTTGCGGTCGTTGGGCGCCACGAGGAGGAGCGCGCCGTTGTTGGTCTTGGCCTGCCCGATGGCCCAGGAGCGGAACAGCCGGTTGCCGTAATCCTCGATGGTCAGTCCCTGGAGGTTGGGCACCGTCGCCACGACGACCTGATCGGAGGTCTTCTCCTCGTAGGCCTTCAGCTGCGCTTCGAGCGCGGCCGTCTCGTCCGGCTTGAGGATGCCGGCGGCATCCACGACCCGGCCGCTGAGGGCCGGGAAGGTCGGCTCCGCCGCCAGGGCCTCGCCGCGCACCAGTAGCATCATCCCCGCCAGGACGACGAGGACGAGTGCCATGACGGACGCTGGCGCGCGCCCTCGAACAACCGCCGCCCTCGTCACCGCGTTAGAACTTCACGGCCGGCGGCTTGTCCGAATTGGGCGTCGCCGTGAACGTCTCCATCGGCTTCGATTCCGGATAGAACCACGCGGCGATCCAGCGGCCCGGAATGGTGCGGACCTCGGTGTTGTAGGCCTGGACGGCACCGATATAGTCGCGGCGCGCCACCGCGATCCGGTTCTCGGTACCCTCCAACTGGGATTGCAGCGCCAGGAAGTTCTGGTTCGACTTGAGGTCGGGATAACGCTCGACGGTGACGAGGAGACGGCCCAGGGCGCCGGAGAGCTGGTTCTGGGCGTCCTGGAACTCCTTGAACTTCTGGGGATCGGAGACGGTGGAGGCGTCGACCTTCACGCTCGACGCCTTCGCGCGGGCTTCGGTGACGCCGACGAGCACGTCCTTCTCCTGCTGCGCGTAGCCCTTCACCGTCTCCACGAGGTTCGGGATCAGATCGGCGCGGCGCTGGTACTGGTTCTGAACCTCGCTCCACGAGGATTTCGCGCTCTCCTCCAGGGTGGGCACCCGGTTGATCGCGCCGCAGCCCGAAAGGGTCGTGGCCAGGGCGACGGCGACGAGCGCGGACCGCATCCGGCGGATCAGCGATGGGCGGGGCGAGCGCGCGAAGGGCGCGGCGGCGGCGGGACGCAGAACGGACGGCATGGGTGGCTCCTCGCGGACGGGCGCGGCATCGGGCATGGTATGGACGGGTCCAGGCCCCTGCCGCCCGGCTACGCTCGTGGAGATAGGGCGCGATGCCGCGGGTGAAAGGCCGGGTGGGCGCGCTCCTGCCGTCAAACGCCCTGTCTATCAGGGGGCCGAACGGTTCAAGCGACGGGCCGACTGTTACGCTGGCAGGTTGACAAGGCACCGTGCATGGGTCGCTGTGCCGGCCATGGATGAAACGCCACCTGCCCCACAGGTCGAGAAACCCAGGGTTTCCATCACCTACTGCACGCAGTGTCAGTGGCTCCTGCGCGCCGGCTGGATGGCGCAGGAGCTCCTCTCCACCTTCCGCGACGATATCGGCGAGGTCGCCCTGATCCCGGGGAATGGCGGCGTCTTCCAGATCGTCTGCGGATCGGAGACGATCTGGGACCGGACGCGGGACGGGGGATTTCCCGACGTGAAGACCTTGAAACAGCGTGTCCGCGATCGGCTGGCGCCGTCCCGCGACCTCGGTCACATCGACAGGCCATGACC
This sequence comes from Methylobacterium bullatum, assembly GCF_014845095.1. Classification (GTDB taxonomy): domain Bacteria; phylum Pseudomonadota; class Alphaproteobacteria; order Rhizobiales; family Beijerinckiaceae; genus Methylobacterium; species Methylobacterium bullatum. The sequence continues at coordinate 1,927 of NZ_NKUG01000131.1, forward strand.
GCCGAGACCCATCACGACGCCGAGCCCGAGAACCACATCGACCCCGCTTCCGAGCGGACGAAGAGCGGTGGGTGGCAGGCCACGGCCCCGGGCCGGCTGTTCGCGCGCATCCGGCAGCGCGGGTTCTCGACGCAGGTGTATCTGGTCGCCCTCGTGGTGGCGTTGATCGGGCCGGGATTGCTGTTCACGGCGATCCTGCTGTTTCGCTATGCCGGGACCGAGCGGGCGCGGTTCGAGCAGGATGCGCGCGAGAACGTTCGCGGGATCGCCCTCTCCATCGACCGCGACACGGCGGGGCTCGTCTCCGTGCTGCAGACCCTGGCGACGTCGCCCCGCCTGAAGGACTCGGAATTCGAGAATTTCGACGCGCAGGCACGGCTCGTCCGGGAAACCGTCGGGCTCGACATCCTGCTGCGCCGGCCGGACGGCCAGCAACTGGTGAACACCTCGGTCCCGCGCGGAGCGCCGCTGCCGAAGACCGCCCTGCCCTTCGACCGCGAGATCGCATCCGGAACGCAGCGGGCGATGATCTCCGGCATCCTGTCGGGCAGTATGCCCGACCGCGCGACCTATGCCATCGCCGTGCCGGTCCAGACCGAGGGCGAGGTCGCCTATGTCCTCAGCTTCCTCGCGCCGGTGAGCCGGCTGCAGGGCATCCTCGGCCGGGAATACGTCCAGGGCTGGATGACGGGCGTGTCGGACCGGGACGGCATCGCCCTCGCCCGCATCCCCGATCCGGCATCGATCGTCGGGCGCCCGCGCCTCGCGACCCTTCGCCAGCGCCAGACCGAGACGCCGGGGGTCTGGGAAGGCAAGGATTTCAACATGCGCCCCGTCACGGTCGTGGAGGCCCGCTCGCGCCTCACCGGCTGGACGGTGAGCGCGGTGATTCCGAAGGCCCTGGTGGATGCGCGACTGCGCGGATGGATCTGGGCCTTCACCGGCTTCGGCCTCCTCGTCCTCGCGACCTCGTCGATCCTGGCCATCAATCTCTGGTCGAAGGTCTCGCAGCCGCTGCGCCGCCTCGTGGCGACGGGGCCGGCTTTGGCGCGCGGCGAGGCGATCCCGCGCATCACCTCGCCGATCCACGAGATCCGCCGTCTCGGCGACGTGCTGGCGGACGCCTCCCTGCGCCTACGGACCCGAGGCGAGGAACGCGATACGGCGCTCGCCGAGACGGAACGCGGCCTTTCGGCCCTGCGCGAGAGCGAGGCACGATTCCGGCACATGGCGGATTCGGCCCCCGCCCTGATCTGGATGACGGACGAGGTCGGGGAGATCAGCTTCGCCAACCTGCATTTCGACCACCTGTTCGGGAAGCCGGCCAGCGCGCTGGCGGCCGGCGGCTGGCAGACGATCGTCCATCCGGACGACCTGCCGGCGTTCTCCGCCAAGTTCTCTGACGCCTTCGTCGGCCGCGTTCCCGTGAGGGCGGAGGTTCGGGTCGTGGATCGCGACGGGGTGGTGCGCTGGCTGCGATGCGAAGGCGTGCCGCGCCTCGACGATACGGGAACCTTCCTCGGCTACACCGGCTGCAACGTCGACATCACCGATGCCAAGCGCGCGGAAGAGCATCTGCTCCTGCTCATCCATGAACTCAACCATCGTGTGAAGAACACCCTCGCCACCGTCCAATCCATCGCCATCCAGTCCCTGCGCGGCCTCGACACGCCGGAGGCGGCGGCGGCCAAGGCCGCGTTCGAAGCGAGGCTCCTGGCACTCGCCCGCGTTCACGACGTCCTCACCCGCGAAAGCTGGGAGGGAGCGGAACTCGGCAACGTGGTTGCCGATGCCACCGCTCCCCTCGATTCCACCGAAGCGGGTCGATCCCGATTCATCGTGTCGGGACCGCATCTGCGCCTGCCGCCCCGGCTCGCGCTCTCCATCGCCATGGCGCTGCACGAACTCGGCACCAACGCGGTCAAGTACGGCTCGCTCTCGCGGGAGGGTGGCACCGTGACGATCAGCTGGAGCGTGGTGAAGGAGCCGGAAACCCGCCTCCTCCTGCGCTGGAGCGAGAGCGGCGGGCCACCGGTGACGAAGCCGACACGCACCGGGTTCGGCTCGCGCCTCATCGAGCGCAGTCTCGCCCGCGAGCTCGATGGCGAGGTCCAGCTCATGTTCGCGGCCAGCGGCGTGGTCTGCTCGATCGAAGCGCCCGTGCCTCCGCCGACCCTGCTCGAGCGCAAGGCGGGCCTCGTTCCCCTGCGACCCGCGACGCTTCTCCCCCATTCGGCTTGAGCTCTTCAGCGAGCCGAGCAAGTCATGGTGTACGTGCCGCCGAATACTTTCGACACGTCGGTGTCCCATCGTGCCTCGTTCGTCCGCGCGGAATAATGTCCCACCGCATCGGCGCGAAGCTCGGAACAAATTTACTTTAGGGGTTGCGGCGTCATATGAGCTATAATTCAAATACAAGTACACGGATACCTTGTCATTGGCTTGAGCTTAATTCTTTTTGCTCAATGGTGTGATTGGGCAAAAGGCAAAACCGAGGATTTTTATCTGCGCGTCATGCTAAGACTAGGTCATTAGATCGGTCGGCTCTTCTGTCTTGGGGCTCCGGTGTTCGATACTGCCATGGAAAAGAAATCGTCCGCAACATGGCGCACGGTTACCATTGGTTGCTGGCGCCGGTATCCGGGAAGTCGACGAACCATTCGTTCCGGCCGGCGCGGAAGGGGGGACTGCTAAGGCGCCATTAAACAATAGCGTTTATGACTTTGTCTTATCGGTATCTCAAGGTTGTAGTTTTATGATTGGCTTCTCCCGAAAGCGTCCGGCCAACGACACGATTGCGGTGCCTACCGCGGCTCAGCAGACCGAGGCCGACGACCTTCGTCTCGGGGCTGCGGTGGAAGCGCTGATGTCGAGCCAGGGGCTGTCGACGATCGACCTGCCCGACGGAAAGCTCAAATCCGCGATCGAGCGCCTCAACGGCCGTGGCGAGGACGACAATCAGCGTAACCTCTCCTCCATCGCCACCATGGCGAAGGAGACGTCCGAGGCGGCCATCAACATCGGCTGGATGACCTACGATGTCGGCGAAGTCGCCCGCGCCACGCAGACGATCGCCGGCGCCACGGAAGAGATGGCGGCATCCATCGCCGAGGTCTCCCAGACGTCCGACACGGTCGTCACCGTCGCCCAGGACGCCCTGACCGCCATGAGCGCCTGCATCGGCGACGGGCGCGAGGCCAAGTCCGCCATGCAGGAGATCGACGTCCGCACCTCGCTCATCTCGGAGCGGGTCGTGGTGCTGGAGCGGGCCATCGCCCAGATCGAGGTCATGGCGACCGCCATCGCGTCGATCTCCGCCCAGACCAACCTGCTCGCCCTCAACGCGACCATCGAGGCGGCGCGCGCCGGCGAGGCCGGTCGCGGGTTCTCCGTGGTCGCGGCCGAAGTGAAGTCGCTGTCCGCCCAGACCGCCAAGTCCACGGGCGAGATCCGGGGGCTTCTCAGCACGCTGACATCGGAGATGTCGGCCATCTCCACCGCCGTCGGCGAGAGCCGGAATGCGGTCACGTCCGGCCGGGCCATCGTCGAGCAGCTGGAAACGCGGGTCGAGCAGACCAACGAGCGGATCTCCCAGGCGAGCGACCTGAACCAGGCGATCTCGCAGATGCTCGCCCAGCAGCGTTCGGCCACCGCCGAAATCTCCACCAGCGTGCAGAACATCGCCGGCAAGGCCGCCAAGACCCATGAGGAGATCGACAAGATCACGACGCGTCTCGTGAAGGCCGAGGATTTCGGCCGGACCGCCCTCGCGGCGGAAAGCGGACGCGTCAAGGCCCATGGCCTGGTCTGCCTGCCGGCGGATGTCGGCATGTGGAAGCGCAAGCTCGCCCGCATCCTCGTCGGCCTCGCCCCGGCCGCCTCCTCCGATCCGACGATGCTCGGCCGCGCGGATCACAGCGTCTGCACGGACCTGCGGAATGGCCCGCTGCGCGATCATCCGGCACTGGCCCGTCTCGCCGCTGCCGAGAAGACAGCGCTCGAGGAAGCCAAGACGATGACCGACGCCGTCGCCGCGAACAATTGGGACGTGGGCACGCCGGCCTATCAGGCCGCTTCCGCCGCCATGAAGGAGATGCTCGCGGCCGCCAAAGAGTTGCTCGCCGTCAAGGCTGCGTGATCGTCGCCCCTTGTGGGTAGCGCGCACTCGAACGTTCCGAAGTCCCGCGGTCGGCCCCTTGTTGCCGGCCGCGGGTTTCGGCATGGCTTGAGCGCGTTGCCACGCGAGAACCCGAACCGTTTCATGATCCGACCGGACGCTCCTCCACCGGCCCGTTTCAATGCCGCCCGCCACTGTCTCGCTGAGAATGCGCGCCTGCGGCCGGACAAGACCGCGCTGATCATGGCGGGCGCGGAGGACGGGGCGTTTCACCTGACCTTCGCCGAGGCCGACCGTGCCGTGCGCGGCATCGCCGCCGGTCTCCTCGCCCTCGGCCTGCGCCGCGGCGACCGCGTGATGATCCGGATGGGCAACGAGGCGGACTACGTCCTCGTGTATTTCGGCGCCCTCGCCGCCGGGCTCGTGGCCCTCCCCTCCTCGCCCCAGCTGACGCCGGCGGAAGCCGCGTTCCTCATGGAGAATTCCGGCGCCGCCGTCGTGGTGACCGGGGCGGGCCACCGTCTCGACCCGGCCGAGGCCGAGGGCCGCATCGTCCTCGGCCCCTCCGAGATCGCCGCGATGAAGCGTGCCGACCCGGTCGCGGATTACGCCGACACCGCGGCGGACGATCCGGCGACCCTGGTCTACACCTCCGGCACCACCAGCCGGCCGAAGGGCGTGCTCCATGCCCATCGCGCGATCTGGGGCCGCCGCCCGATGCATGCGCATTGGCTGGGGCTGACGGAGGCCGACGTCATGCTGCATGCCGGCACCATGAACTGGACCTATACGCTCGGCGTCGGCATCACCGATCCCTGGGCCTGCGGCGCCACGAGCGTCCTCTACGACGGGCCCCGCGATCCCGCCGTCTGGCCAGCCCTCATCGCCCGGCACGGTGCGACGCTGTTTGCCGCCGTGCCGAGCCTCTACCGCCAGATCCTGAAATACGCCGATCTGTCCGCGCACGATCTGTCCCGCCTGCGGCACGGCTGCACCGCCGGCGAGGCCCTTCCTGCCGAACTGCTGGACGCCTGGACCGCCGCCACCGGCAAGCCCCTCTACGAGGCGCTCGGCATGAGCGAGGTCTCCACCTATGTCTCCAGCGGCCCCACCATCCCGGTGAAGCCCGGCTCTCCCGGCAAGCCCCAGCCCGGGCGCCGCGTGGCGATCCTGCCCGTGGACGGGCCGGACGAGCCGCTGCCGGAGGGCGAGACGGGGCTCCTCGCGATCCACCGCACGGAGCCGGGCCTGATGCTCGGCTACTGGAACCGGCCCGAGGAGGAAGCCGCTGTCCTGCGCGGCGAATGGTTCGCGGGCGGCGATCTCGCGAGCCTCGACGGGGACGGCTACCTCTGGTTCCACGGGCGCAACGACGACTTGATGAACGCCCTCGGCTACCGGGTCTCGCCCAACGAGGTCGAGGGCGTGGTCGGGGGGCATCCCGCCGTGGCGGAGGTCGGCGTCACCGAACTCGCCGTCCGGCCTGACCTCAAGGTCATCGCCGCCTTCGTCGTGTTGAAACCCGGTGAAGAGGCGGATGGACCCTCGATCCTGGCCTGGTGCGCCGAGAGACTGGCCGGCTACAAATGCCCGCGCGAGGTCCGGTTCCTCGATGCCCTGCCCCGCACCGCCAATGGCAAGGTCCAGCGCAAGCGGCTCGCCGACCAGCCGGTCGCGGCATGAGGTCGAGATCGCCGGGCCAGCCCTGCCGATCCCGAGTCCAGGGTCTTCGTTCCATGACGAACGTGGCGAGAAAGGTGTATCGGCCGGCCGGACCGATATCGTAGAGCCCTCACCATGTCCGCGCCGCCGCTTTCGATCTTCCTCATCGCCTTCAACGAAGCAGACCGGATCGGCGCGACCATCCGCGCGGTCCGTGACCTGACCGACGACCTCGTGGTGGTCGATTCCGGCTCCACCGATGGAACGCAGGCCCTGGCGGCCTCCCTCGGTGCGCGGGTGATCCACAACACCTGGTCCGGCTACGGCCCGCAGAAGCGCTTCGCCGAGACCGTCTGCCGTCACGACTGGCTGCTCAACCTCGATGCCGACGAGGTGGTGCCCCCGGACCTCTCCGACGCCATCCGGACCATGTTCGCCGCCGGTGAACCCGCCCACCCGGCCTATCGCATCGCCATCGCGGAGATCTTCCCCGGTGAGTCGAGGCCCCATCCCTGGGCCTATGCCCTGCATCCCGTGCGCCTCTACCGCAAGGACAGGGGCCGCTACTCGCCCTCCCCCGTCCACGACCGGGTGGAGCTCGATCCCGGCGCCAGCGTCGGACGCCTGAAGGGGGTCATCCACCACTTTTCCGTGCGCTCGCTCGGCGATCAGCTCGACAAGCTCAACCGCTATTCCGACCAGCAGGCCCGGGACCTCGAAGCCCGTGGCGTCACGATTCCCACCTGGCGGATCTTCGTCGAGCTGCCGCTGAATTTCCTGAAGGCCTATCTCGGCCGGCGCCATTTCGTGAGGGGCGTCTACGGCTTCCTCACAGCCGCGAACTACGCGATCTCCCGCCATCTCCGGGTGGCCAAGCACTACGAACGGCGCAGCGCGCTAATTTCCACCCCGTTGCCGCCTATTGAACCGGCCAAGCGGGTTGACCCGTCCGACGCGAAATTCTAGAGCCACCCCTACGGAGACGTGGCCGAGCGGCTGAAGGCACTCGTTTGCTAAATGAGCATACCCCGAAAGGGGTATCGAGGGTTCGAATCCCTCCGTCTCCGCCATCTACCCTTAAACCACTGAAATAGCTGGTTTTTTCCTCGATCATCGCGGACCAATTTGTGACGCTGTGTCACCTTGGCTGTTCAGATGCGAGGCCATGGGTGCAGAGGGCGCAATATCTCCAATGTCGTCGCGGACGCTGGTTCATCCGAGTGCGAGTTCCGTCTCACCTCGTGTCCGCTGTGGCTGGACCTCCTGGCCGACTTGGATGACCGCATCGCCGAACTCGAACGGGAGATTGCCCGCCGGGACTGGGGGGACGAGACGGCTCGTCGGCTGATGACCATCCCCGGCATCGGCCCCATTACCGCAACGGCACTGACTGCCCTGGCTCCTGCGGCCGAGCCCTTCGCCAAGGGACGGGATTTCGCTGCCTGGCTGCAGGGGGCGTCCACAGATGGATCACGTCCGCGAACGGGCCTGAGCGAGCCGGACCATTGATTTTAGTTCGCCGCTGCCACGGTCGATCGTCTATCATCGACGTCTCGTGGCGATAGTGCGGAGGCTTCAGAGATGCTGAGCCCGACGGGACACCCCGCTGCCCACGATGACGGCTGCCATCACGGGCGCTCCACCGGCGGCTGCGTCGATTGCAAAGTGCGTCTGATCAGCGTCTGTGCGGCGCTGACGATCGACGAACTCGATGGTCTCGAAGCCATCAGCCAGGTGGTCGAGCTGGCGCCGCGGCAGGCCCTGTTTGCCCAGGGTGAGGAGGCGGGAGCCGTCTACAACATCACCGAAGGCACGCTGCGCCTCTTCCGGCTCCTGCCCGACGGGCGTCGCCACGTCATGGGCTTCGCGCTCATCGGCGATTTCCTCGGCTTGGCCCTAGCGGAGCGGTTCACGGTGACGGCCGAAGCGCTTTCGCCGGTCAGGGTCTGTCGATTCGAGCGCGCGGCGTTCAAGGCCCTGGTGGCGGAACGGCCCAGTCTCCTCGAGCGCCTGCATGAGCGCGCCGGCTGCGAACTCAGACTTGCGCAGGACCAGATGACCCTCCTCAGCCGGCGTACGGCCGAGGAGAAGGTGGCCATCTTTCTCGTCGGTCTACGCGAGCGCTATGCCCGGCTCGGACAAGCTTCGGTGACCCTCGAACTTCCGATGGGGCGGCAGGACATCGCCGATCATCTCGGCCTGACGATCGAGACGGTCAGCCGGATCATCACGCGCCTCGACCGCGAGAGGATGATCCTCGTGGTGCCGGGTGGCGTACGCCTCATCGATCCAGCCCGGCTGGAGCGCCTCGCCGCCAGCTGACGATCCGCGTCGCGCGGCCTACCGCTCCAACGTCTTGAGGTAGGCGATCAGGTTGTCCGCTTCGTCGGGATCGAGACGAAACTCCGGCATGGTCGGATGCCCGGTCGTGATGCCTTCGGCCAGCGCCTCCCCGAGATCCCCGACGGGATAGCGCCGGTGAAGCATGCGAAACGGCGGGGCCTCCGCCAGGGTGCTGGGACCGATGCGACCGATCGCGTGGCAACGGACGCAATTGGTCCGCGCGATGACCTCGCCGCGCTTCTCGTGTGTGTCCAGAACGCGTGGATCCCTGGCATGGGCGTTCTGGCCGGTGGCCATGAGCGCCAGCGCGAGAGCGGTGAACCGGCACATCAGTGGCTCATCAGGCAGCAGACCGGCGTCGTCCGCAGGATCTCGCGGGTTGCCCCGCCGAACAGCCATTCCCGCAGCCGGGAATGGCCATAGGCGCCCATGACGACGAGATCGGCATCGTGCCGTGCGGCAAACCGCAGGATCTCGTCGGCGGCAGCCAGATCCGACCTTGCCAGCAAATGGGTCGTGACGTGGGCGCCATGCCGGGCGAGGTGAGTGGCGACGTCCTTCGCCGCCTCGAAACAGGCATGTCGCCGGCCGTGACCACGTACATCTGATCGGCCCGTATGATGAAGGGAAGCGCTCCCGATATGGCGCGGCGCGCCTCGGGCGTATCCTTCCAGGCGATGACGATACGCGCGGCCTGGATCTGCTCGATCCGGGGCGGGACGACGAGGACAGGTCGCCCAGCCTCCATCAGCACCGGACCGGGCAGGACGCCCATGTCTCCCGGATCCCCATCGTCGATACCGCGGCGCCCCACGATCACGAGATCGGCACCACGCGCTTGCTCGACGAGAAACGGGACTGAAGCGACCATATCCGAGCGCCAGTCGACACGTGCTTCTCCGACGCTCCTCTCGAAGACCGCCCTGACGCACGACAACTCCTCCTCCAGCTTGGCTTTTTCTTCAGCGAAGAGGGACTCGGCTTCATGGATGTCGTTGACCGCGACCGGTGACGGAATCCTCCGGGCCGCGACCCCGGTCAGCGTGGCCTCGAACCGCAGGGCCACTCCGCCGGCGAGCCGAGCCCTGTCGGGCGTATCGGGACCCGTGTCGAGGGAGACCAGGATACTGGCGTAGGACATGTCCGCCTCCGTTGGCCGGTCTGCCGGCTCGATGGAATCGTCGTGATTGCAGAGGGCCGCGGACATGATTCGATTGCCTATCGGATCGGCCGCGGCCGTCGGGCGCGATGCGCCGCGGCTTCAGAGCACCACCCAGAGTAGCCCGGTGAGGAGGATCGAGGCGGTGACGGCAAGGGCGAGGGCCTGAAGGCTGCCGATATCCGCGCCGTGGAAGCCGTCCTCGATCCGTCCGGGGACGTCCCCAGCCAGGGCCGGAGGCACCGGTTGCGGATTTGCCGGATCGCCGGGCTCAACGGAGGAAAGCTTTCGCGCCTGAGATCCCCTGGGCATCCCGACTCGGCCGGAGGATGCGAGGTCGGCCGTCCCGATCGCTGAGGTCATGATCGTCTCCCGTTGTTGCGACGAGAAGAGGATGCTCCGGTCCTGCGGAGGGCGCTTTGAGATGGATCAAGGCCAAGGATTTTCAGACGGTCTTGAGAAGCCACCGGAGCGGGAGCGCGATCGCCGTCAGGCCGGCGATACCGCCGGCCCAGAGGGCCACGAACCAGGCGAGACGGCGAATGGGAGGGGCGACGGCCATGGTGCCTCTCCTCAATGGTAGCCGGGCGCGCCGGCGGTGACCTTGCCGCGAAACAGCCAGTAGACGTAGCCGGTATAGGCCAGCACCATCGACAGCAGCACCACCGTGCCCACGAGCAGGAAGAGCTGGCTGCTCGGATGGGTGGCGGCATCCCAGATCGTCACCGTCGGCGGCACGATCATCGGGAACAGGCTGATGCCGAGCCCGATATAGGACAGCAGGAAGAGGCCGAGGCCGCAGAGGAAGGGAGCGACCTCCTCTCTCCGGTCGAGGGCCGCCAGGAAGCGCCACCCCAGGGCCGCGACGAGGAGCGGCACGGGCGCGGCCAGGGCCATGGCCGGCCAGGTCAGCCAACGCCCACGGAAGGCCGGGCTGAGGAACGGCATGGCGACCGACACGGCCGCGATGGCGAACAGCGTCGCGAACCCGAGCGCCCGCGCGAGCCGGAAGGCTCGCAACTGCAGCACCCCTTCCGTCTTCCAGATCAGCCAGCAGGCCCCGAGCAGGGCGTAGCCCGCCACCAAGGCGAGGCCGGTCAGCAGGGAGAACGGCGTCAGCCAGTCCCACCAGCCGCCGGCATACGCGCGGCCCTCGACACGGATTCCCTGGACGAGGGCCCCGAGGCAGATCCCCTGGCAGAACGCCGCACCGTAGCTGCCGAGGGCGAAGGCGGCGTCCCATGCCGTCTGAGCCGGAGCGGAGGCCGCCCGGAACCGCATCTCGAAGGCGACACCGCGGAAGACGAGGGCGAGGAGCATCAAAGTGATCGGCATGTAGAGCGCCGGCAGGAGGGTGGCGTAGGCGAGGGGAAACACCGCGAACAGACCGCCGCCGCCCAGGATCAGCCAGGTCTCGTTGCCGTCCCAGACCGGCGCCACCGTATTGACCATGACGTCCCGGTCGGCCTTCTCGGGAAAGGTCGGGAACAGGATGCCGATGCCGAGATCGAACCCGTCCATGACCACGTAGAGGAAGACCGCCGTGGCGATGAGGATCGCCCAGATGAGGGTGAGGTCGAGGGACATGGGCACTACTCCGCGGGCTGGATGGCGGGACGGCCGCCGCCGGGACGCGGAGCGTCGAGCGAGGGCGCCGGCGTGATGCCGGCGGTGCGGATCGGCTGGCCTGTGGGCGGCCCCGACTCGTGGGCGTGGGGCGTCTGGTTGAAGAGGTGCAGGAGATACCAGATGCCCGCCCCGAACACGGCGAGGTAGACCACAGCGAACGCCGCGAGGGAGGCGGCGACGGCGGGTGCGGCGACGGGCGAGACGCTGTCGGCGGTGCGTAGCAGGCCGTAGACGGTGAAGGGCTGGCGGCCGGTCTCGGTCACCGTCCAGCCGGCGGTGACGGCGATGAGCCCGGACGGCCCCATGGCGACCGCGAAGCGCTGGAACCAGGCGGCGTCGTAGAGCCGGCCCTTCCGGCGCAGCCAAAGCGAGGCGAGGCCGAGGGCGATCATCAACATGCCGAGACCGACCATGATCCGGAACGACCAGAACACCAGCGGCAGGTTGGTCGGCCACGTCTCGCGCGGCAGGCTCTTGAGCCCCCGCACTTCGCCGTCGAGCTCGTGCGTCAGGTAGAGGCTGGCGAGGCCCGGGATGCCGACGGCGCCCCGCGTCTCCCCGGCCGCCGCATCCGGCCAGCCGAACAGGTATGCGGGCGCCCGGCGCTGCGTCTCGAAATGGCCCTCCATGGCGGCGACCTTGGCGGGTTGGTGCTCGTAGCTGTTGGCGCCGTGCATGTCCCCGATGACGAGTTGCGCGGGCGCGACGATGGCGGCCATCCACATGGCCATGGAGAACATCACCCGGGCGCGCGGGTTGGCCCGATCACGCAGGAGGTGCCACGCCCCGACCGCGCCGACGATCATCGCGGTGGTCAGGTAGGCCCCCGTCACCGTATGGGCGAAGCGGTAGGGAAAGGACGGGTTGAACACGATCGCCCACCAGTCGGCGGGAGCGAAGCGACCGTCCGGCCCCAGCACGTGGCCGGTCGGCGTCTGCATCCAGGAATTGGCGGACAGGATCCAGAAGGCCGAGGTCAGGGTACCGAAGGCGACGAGGCAGGTCGCGAGGAAGTGGAGGCGCGGACCGACGCGCTCCAGACCGAACAGCATGACGCCGAGGAATCCGGCCTCCAGGAAGAAGGCGGTGAGCACCTCGTAGCCGAGGAGCGGCCCGAGGATCGGCGCCGTCCGGTCGGCGAAGACCGACCAGTTGGTGCCGAACTGGTAGCTCATCACCAGACCCGAGACGACGCCCATGGCGAAGGCCACGGCGAAGACCTTGAGCCAGTAGCGGTAGGCATCGAGATAGACCGCCTTGCCGCTACGGAGCCACAGGCCTTCCAGCACGGCGAGGAAGCTCGCCAAGCCGATGGTGAAGGCGGGGAACAGGAAGTGCCAGACGATCGTCAGGGCGAATTGCGTTCGCGCGAGATCGACCGCGCTCGGCAGGGTGAAGGCTGTCATCGGGGTCTCCGGGCGTCCGGGTGAAATTCTCGGACCGGTTCCCCAGACCTTGATCCAATCGTGAGGCGCCGGCTTTGCGCTGGATCAAGGACAGCCCGTGTCGGGGGCGCCAGATCGATCCGTGAAAGACAATCGAGCGGGATGGAAATGAATCGGCTGTTCAGTGCGCCTGCGTCCACCCGCCGAAGCCATGATCGGATGCCGTCAGCCCGCGAGTTCCGCGAGCGGTCGGAAGGCATGGACAAGGTCCATATCCAACTTGCCGGTCATGCTTTCGAGGATGGCATACGCTTTCACGCCCGACATGGGTTCCTTGTAGGAGCGACGCTCGATCAATGCGCCGAAGATATCGCAGATGGTGACCAGACGAACGAGGTCTGGAATGTCCGTGTCGGTCAGACCATCCGGGTAGCCGGAGCCATCGAGGTACTCGTGGTGCGAGCGCACGACGGTGAGAATATCCTCGGAGAAGCCCTGGCCCCCGAGCATCGCATGGCCGAGTGCGGGATGCTCATGCATGATAGCGGTCTCTATGGTGTTGAGCCTTCCCGGCTTGTTCAAGATGGCAATCGGGATCCGCGATTTTCCAAGGTCGTGAAGAAGCGCGGCGTGGGTAAGACGCTGACAGTCGGCTCGGCTCATACCAAGTTGCCGTCCGAAGGCAGCCGCCAGACCCGCGACGAGAAGGCAATGCTGGTGAGTGGCGTTGTCGAACTGCCACACGACCTCCAGCCACCCCCGGATGTTGCTGCTGCACAATGCGGTCTCGACGATCTCACCCGCAGTTGTGAGAGCTTGTAGCGTCACGCCCCCGCCGGAACCGGCGACATGAAAAAGCCGAATGAGGGCGGCGTTTGCCAGCGCGACTTTCCTGTCGATTGATAGGCTTTCGGGTTGGTGGGCAATCGCGACACCTACCGTCGACAATGCCGCCGGAAGCAGTCGGGCAGCGCGGGTCGCCGGCAGGGTTTGGAAAGCACCGAGAGCATGAGCTTGAGCCCTGCTCCGAGCAGCGCTTTCATGGAGCAAGCAGAATAACGGTGGCCGATTGTCTTGAAAACGATCGAGATGCTGACGGAGAGCGCCAATGGTGGAGGAACTTATGAATGAGACATCGCTGACGATTGCCTTAAATGCATGAGATTCACGTCGGCTGAAGATCTGATCCGGGTCGATGATATCGACGATATTGCAGATATCGAGCGCTGCCATGTCTTTGACGATCTGCGACCCTCGCAAAACGTTGTCTGTCAGGAAAAGTGTCGAGCACGATAAATCTAATGCTTGATCCATTGTAAAAACCCGTGCGGCATAGATTTGATGATGCTTTAGGATATCCATGTGCCCGGAAACTTGACCGGCATTGAATGTAATATACTGCATCTCCTGCCCGATGGTTCAATTGTCAAAATGAAATCCAGCTCGAAATCTGAAATTTGAGTTGTTGCGTGGCACGAAAATGCTTCTTCGCGAAAATCCGTGTATTTCTGATGAGAAACCGCTCACGCGGCGTAGCCCTCTGTGGCGAAGGATTCACGCTATGCCTGCACGGTCCCTCATGCGCCCTTCCTGGGCAGCCACGACAGACAAGGCGAAGGGCGGATTTTCTTCACGACATTTTCTGAGGCTCGTAGAGAGTTCCATCGATATCGGCTTCTGGTCGGGCGACCTGGACGGTGAGTTGATTGAGGGATCGATCGGCCTCTATCGAGTTTTCGGGCTTGATCCGTCCATTGCGCTGACCTTCGGCTTTGCCAAGGAGATGATGCATCCCGAAGACCGTGCTCGGCACGCCGATCTCTTGCCACTGTTGCGTACCGGTCAGCCGATGCAGCGGGAGTTCCGCATCATTCGACCGGATCAGACTCAGCGTTGGGTCTTGCACCGTGTCGAGGTGCTCATCGGCCCCGACGGCCGCCCAAAGCTTGCCATCGGAATGGTCAAGGACGTCACGCCTCGGTACGAGGTCGAGATGTCGGTCGAACAGGGCAACGACCGCTTCAAGGCCTTGATTGAGGCAACAGCCGCTGTGGTCTGGACCGTCAGCCCCGATGGCCGCGTACAGGACATGCCACAATGGCGGATGTTGACCGGCCAAAGCCAAGCCGAAGTCCAGGGGGACGGCTGGCTCGAAGCCATCCATCCCGATGATCGCGATCTGACCGCTTCGGCTTGGCAGTTCTCAGTGAGTCACCGTGAGCCCTACAATACCGATTACCGTCTTCAACTCGCTGATGGCTCCTACCGTTGGTACAATGCCCGCGGCGTTCCGATCTTGAACCGGGATGGGTCCGTCCGAGAATGGATCGGCATCTGTCTCGACCTCTCTGACCGGCATCGCGTTTCCTCCTCATCGGCCAAGGCCGCCGGCGCAACCGCCGCGCAGGACATCACGGTCGAGCAGATCCGTGGCGCGCGCGGCATGACGGGCCTGTCTGCGGAGGAGCTTGGCCGCCGGGCCGGTGTCTCGGTCTCCACCGTGCGCCGTCTGGAATCGGAGGCCACGACGACGCAGGCCCGGCCCGGCCCGACACGATCCTGGCCGTTCGGCAGGTCTTGGAAGCGGCAGGGATCGAGTTCACCTTCGAGGCCAATGCAAAACCAGGAGTTCGGCCCGCCTGATGCCTGGCGATCGGCTGTACCATCACAGGATGCTAGAACCACCTGGGGCGCTGAATGCGTTCACAGTCTGCCATGCCGAACGTTTCAGGGAAATTCGGACTTAAGTCTAATTGACTGGCGTGTTATTGTTTGATCGTCCCTAGATTTGATGCAGAACTTTCATTTCTGACTGTAATCAAGAACGACAGCTAAGCCCCAGAAAAGACCGTTCTGCGTTCATTTTTGCAAACGAACGCCATAGGGTCTCCTAAATCATCTTCATCGTGAGCAAATTCCAATCATTCGAACACTGTTGGCATCGCGGAATCGGTGGTGGCATTGAGCGATCGGAGAGGTCCGTCGCGTCACACTCACGCTCTCTTCTCCAGCGCGAGTGCAGCCGTGACGACGTCCATCGACAGAATTCCACCTTCGTCCACCTCCGCATCCGGGACCCGTTCCACGCTGGGCTCGATCAAGTTCAAGATCATCACGATCTCCGGGGCGTGTGTGGTGCTCGTCTCCGCGGCGATCGTCGGCTACGGCGCGCGCGCCAACATCCACAGTGCTGCGATCGTCAACAGGTCGACGGAAGAGATCCTCGACAAGAGCAGCAGCGAGAACCTGCTTTCGATCGCAACCGCCCAAGCTGCGACCATCCAGGGCAAGATCGACTTTGCCTTCGCGGCAGCGCGCGACATGAGCAGCGCTCTCGGCGTCGTCGCCGGAGGCAAGACCGCGTCCCGCGACACGATCCGCCGGGGACAGCTCAACGATATCCTGCTGAGCGTGCTCAAGCGCAACCCGGACTTCAACGGGACCTACAGCGCCTGGGAGCCGAACGCGATCGACGGCCTCGATGCCGAACACGTGGACCGGCGCGAGGTCGGCTCCGACGGAACGGGCCGGGCTCTGCCGTACTGGACGCGTTCCGCCGACGGGCAGATCGCGGTCCAGCCCCTGGTGGAATACGACAGCCGGGCCCTTCACCCCAACGGCGTCATGCGTGGCGGCTGGTACATCGGACCGAAGGAGAGCGGACGGGAAAGCATGCTCGCGCCGCTGCCCTATATCGTGCAGGGCAAGCCCGTTCAGTTGGCGACGATTTCGGTTCCGATCGTGATCGACGGCAAGTTCCGCGGCGTGGTCGGTGCCGATTTCGATCTCTCATTCGTCCAGAAGACTGCCGAGGCCGTCAACGCCTCGATCTACGGGGGCAAGGGTTCGGTCGCCATCGTCTCGCCGACCGGCCTCCTCGTGGCGTCGAGCCGCCATCCCCAGGGCATCGGCGGCCCCCTCGTCAGCGTCGATTCGAGCTGGAACGCCTATGCCGAGACCATGCGGTCGGGACGCTCCTTCGTCGGCCGCGACGAGGCCCTCGACGAGATCCGGGTCGTCGCCCCTCTCACCCTCGGGCAGACCGGAAGTAGCTGGTCGGTCGTCATCGCCGTCCCGCGGACCCTCGTCATGGCGGAAGCGGTCAAGCTCGGCGATGGATTGTCGGCCCGCGCGCATACGGACCTGATCTGGCAGCTCGGCGTGTCGGGCGGCATCGCACTTATCGCGCTCGTCCTGATGTATCTCCTCTCGACCAGCATCACGAGCCCGATCAACCGCCTCACCCGGACCCTGACCGTCATGGCCCGCGGCGAAGCGGTGTCCGAGATCGAGGGCGCGACGCGCGGCGACGAGATCGGTGAGATCGCCCGGGCGGTCGACCGCATCCGGATCGTCACCGAGGAGGAAGCGGAGCGCCGGGGCACGCTGGCCGAGGAGATGCGTCGGACGACCGAGGCCCACCGGCGGCAGATGCTGCACGAGATGGCGGGGAGCTTCGAGGCCGCTGTCGGTGGCATCGTCGGAGCGGTCTCGTCCTCCGCGACGGAGCTGCAAGCCACGGCCAAGGCCATGGCCGGGAACGCCGCCGACACCGCCCATCAATCGGGGACGGTGGCGGAGGCTGCACGGGATGCCGCCGCCAATGTCGGCACCGTCGCGGCGGCGGCCGAAGAGTTGGGCTCGTCGGTCCAGGAGATCGGTCGCCAGGTCGACAATTCGGCGACCCTGGCGCGCGATGCCGTCACGGAAGCCACTCGCACGGAGGCCCTCGTGCGCGATCTCAGCGAGGCGGCGACCCGGATCGGGGACGTGGTGGCGATGATCTCGTCCATTGCGGGCCAGACCAACCTGCTGGCGCTGAACGCGACCATCGAGGCAGCCCGCGCGGGCGAGGCAGGCCGAGGCTTTGCGGTGGTGGCCGCCGAGGTCAAGGAGCTCGCCAACCAGACGGCGCGGGCGACGGACGAGATCGGCACCCAGATCGGCCGCATCCAGGGCTCGACAGGCGCCGCAGTTTCGGCGATCGGCAGCATCACGAGCAGAATCCAAGAGATTAGCAGCGTCGCGACGATGATCGCCTCGGCCGTCGAGGAACAGGGCGCTGCCACGCAGGAGATCGTTCGCAACGTGAGTCAAGCAGCCTCGGGGACGAGCGACGTCACGTCCAATATCTCGGGGGTGGCCCACGCGGCCGAGGAGACCGGAGCCGCGGCAACCCAGGTCTTGGATTCGGCCTCCGAACTATCGCGGCAATCCGAACATCTGACCGCGGAAGTATCGCGCTTCCTGGCAACGGTTCGGGCGGCCTAAAGCCGACGACCATAATTCGGTCATAAATCATCAAGTATTGACAGGGCGAATGAGTTTTCGTCGTCCTGTTAAAAGCTCTCCAATGGTCTGAGTTAGAGGCTGTTATGAACCGATTTCCAGTTGAGCGGCCTGTTTGATCATGCGGCAGACGAAGGCGACGATGTGGAGATCGGCGAGCGTGCTGGGATAGCGCTCGTAATCCTTGACGAGGCGGCGGAAGCGCGTCGCCCAGGCGAAGGAACGCTCCACGAACCAGCGGCGCGGCAGCAGGACGACGCCGCGCTTGGCCTCCAGGAGTTTGACGACCTCCAGTTCGATGCGGTGTTCGCGGGCGGCCTTGGCCGGCTTTTCCCCGGTGTAGCCCTGGTCGACATAGGAGCGCCTAACGGAACGGCACTCGGTCCTCCGACGGGCCGACATCCATGCCGAGCACTTCCCTGCGACCATCGCTGTTTACGCCGACCGCCACGATGACGGCGACCGAGATGATCCGGCCGTCCTGGCGCACCTTCACGTGAGTCGCGTCGATCCAGAGATAGGGCCACTCGCCCTCGAGCGGCCGGTCGAGGAATGCGCCGACGCGCTCATCGATCTCTTGGCACAGGCGCGAGACCTGGCACTTCGACACGCCCGTGCCACCCATGGCCTGGACTAGGTCGCCCACGGAGCGAGTCGAGATGCCCTGGATTTAGGCCTCCTGGATCACGGCCGTGAGCGCCCCTCATCCCTAGCCTGTCGAAGGGCTCCGCCATACGCCTCGGCTCCAGTAAGCCCGGGAAGTAGCTGCCCTTGCGCAGCTTCGGGATGCGCAGCTTCGGGATGCGCAGCTCGACCGTGCCGGCTCGCGTCTGCCAATCCCGGTCGCGATAGCCGTTGCGCTGGACCAGACGCTCGGCGCTCTTCTCGCCGTGGGCCGCCCAGGTTAGGCCACCCACCTCCAGCTCCATCAGCCGTTTGGCCGCAAAGCCGATCATCTCGCGCAGCAAATCCGCGTCGGCACTCTTCTCCATGAGGCCGCGCAGGGTCATCATCTCGTCGGTCATCGGGGATCTCTCGGGTTGAGGGTTTGTGCTCGCAACCCGACCCTACTCGGCAATCGCCGATGACCGCCCGTCATATACACCACCGCTCGGGACACGACCCACCAGGGATATCGGCAGGTTTGTAGTTTTCGGTTCCAACGCCGGATATCTATGCCGAGATGCCGAGCTTATTGGTTTGACGAGTGCACCAAATTGCTGCTACAAAATTTGGATAGAGCGCCTTGAGAAGCTTTTTGTTTACAGGGCATTAGGAACGTCGGCGTCGAATGCCTTCGTTTCCGCCATTTTTAGCCTTACTAAGTAGTTGTTTTTGCTGCTGAAAGCCGTTTGATCCTGGCTCAGCACCCCTCATCCACCCCACATTTCGAATCGGCCTGCTCCGGCTATAGCGGGATCTCGCTGGACTTCGCCTCGCGCGCGAGGCCGGGCGCTCGAGGTTCATGGCAGCGTTTCGATCAATGCGATTTTTTGGCTGGAGGTGCTGATCTCCGGCCAGGAGGATGCGTTTGAAGAGCGGGCAACCACTCGAGGCACGCGGCGACATCGGATTCCTTCCTGTACGAACTCCCTACAGTCCGGTTTCGGGATAGATGGTGCGTGGCAGCCTGATGATCGGCTCAAGGACTGGAAGGGGCTTCGAGGATGCCGATCAGCAGGAAGGATCTGGCCGACGCGGGCTCGCCGGAGGCGCTCGTCAAACGCATCCTAAAGGCCGAGCCGAACCTGCCGGTGCCCGTACCGATCCAAGAGCTGTGCGCACGCCTCGGGATCCTCAGGATCGAGGAGCTGGACACTGACGGGTTCGAGGGCGGCCTCGTCACCGACGCGAAGCGGTCCGAAGGAACCATCCTCGCCAAGTGCGGGGGCGAACCGCGCCGCCGCTTCACCATCGCGCACGAACTCGGCCACTTCCTGATGGCGCACCACGTCCCGGATCAGCCCGGCCGGTTCCTGTGCAAGAGTTCCGACCTACTGCGCCTCACAGCCAAGGAGGGCGACGAACGCCAGCTTAGGGAAGTCGAGGCCAACCGCTTCGCCACACTCGTGCTGATGCCACCGCACTTGCTGCGGGAGGCCGTGGCTGCCTTTCGCGAGCCCGACCTGCAGCACGTACTTGCGCTCGCGCGCGACTTTGCGGTCGGCAAGGAGGCGGCGGCTCGGGCCTACGTGCAGTACCACCCCGAGCGGATCGCCATCGTCGTGGCGGGCAACGGCCGGGTGCAGCGGTGCTATCGCAGCCTCTCCTTTCCGACCATCGTCTGCGGGGTCGGCAGTCCGGTCCCGACACGCTCGCGCTATCATAGCAGTTCGCATCGGCCGAACATCGCGGGCGACATCGCCCCGTGCAGTCCCGATCTCTGGATCGATGTAAGGCGCGACCTCCGCGCGCCGGCCCTCTCCGAGCAGGTCTATCTCCAGCAGAACGGCTTCGCGATGATCCTGCTGCGTCTGGAACCCGTCCCGGAGGAGAGCGCGGAGGAGCGCAGGCTCGAGGAGGGTTGGCGTCACCGTTTTCACTCGGGGCGCCGGTAGGCGAGACTTTTGTAAGATATAATTCTTAGCTGGAGTGACAACCTCAGAATCTAGGAAATCGTTTCTGACTAAAAATAGAAAAATTTGACTTTCAGGTAGATGATAGTCAATTCAATCATCTGTTATGCCGCCTGCGGGCATAGGCCGGTTGTCCTATACAACAATAAATCTGCCGCGATTTAAGGCCGAAAAGTGATTGATGAGCTCATCTTTAAGAATTCATCTGCATGAGAGTAAAATATGAAAAATCGTAGCGCGTTGTTAATGTGGCTTCACATATTAGGGCTTCTTCATTTCAGCAAAACGGTCGCCCAGTGAAACGAACTTATTGAGGTGGCTCGCGAAAATCAAAAGTGGATCACGGCTCGTTGTCACATTAGGGTACACCCTGGCGTCACGTAACACAGCTGGCGCCGGTCATCGTAATATCTGGGGTGACACCGGCTATTTGTGACAAGGTAACCTCAGGCCTAAAGCCTGAGGTTACAAGCCATGGCCCGCATCGGTTACGCTCGCGTCAGCACCCTCGACAGGATCTTGATGGGCAGGTTGCCCGGTTGAAGGCCGAAGGCTGCGGGGTCATCCGTTAGGAGAAGATCTCGGGCGGCAGCCGCGACGGCCGGGTCGAGTTGGCTACGGTGCTTGAGTTCCGGCGGCGGTTCATCAAGGAGCGCCAGCGCGATGGCATCGAGCGCGCGACGGGCAGCGGTGTGTATGCCGGCAGCAAGCGCCGCGTCGACCGCGACCGGATCATGACGTTGTCGAAGGCCGGCAATGGGGCCGCAGCAATCGCTGTGGCCTTGGGCCGCTCCGGCATGCAGGTTTGTCGGGTGCTTCGCGAGTCCTGACGGTCCGGCTGGAGCAGGCCATGCCGGTTGCTTGGTCGGGCTTCATGCGGATGTCACCTGGCCTATCTCCAGTCCAGGCTCGGGAGGAATGCCGGCGCCTTACGTTCGAGGTCTCTGCCGTAATCCGTCGAGGCAGGGGAATTTCGAATACGTGTCACAGGACTGTTATGAGCGCGACCTACTGGCAGGATCACTGATCCCTAGGGTCCTGAGGCCATCATGTCCGACGCCGTTGCTGCTCCGACTGGCTTGCCGAAGGGCGCCATTGCGCCCGCCGCAGGGCCAAAGCTCGATCACGGCATTCATCCGGGCGGGGTCATCGCGTTCCTGCTCGTCCTGGTCGCGGGATTGGCCTACGCGCTCTACAGTCTTGTGACAGACATGAACGCGGTGGGCCAGTCGCCTCTCGCCATCGGCGCCTTCGTGCTGCTCGGCCTGGCTCTGCTCATCGCCCTGGCCTTCGAGTTCGTGAACGGGTTCCACGACACCGCCAATGCGGTCGCCACCGTGATCTACACCCACTCGATGCCGCCGCTCGTCGCGGTCATCTGGTCCGGCGCCTTCAACTTCCTCGGTGTGATGCTGTCCTCCGGCGCGGTCGCCTATGCCATCGTCACCCTGTTGCCGGTGGAACTGATCCTGCAGGTCGGGTCCTCGGCCGGTTACGCCATGATCTTCGCGCTGCTCATCGCGGCGATCCTCTGGAACCTCGGCACCTGGGCCTTCGGCCTGCCGAACTCGTCGTCCCATGCCCTGATCGGATCGGTCATCGGCGTCGGCCTCGCCAACCAACTGATGGCGCCCGAGGGGCAGGCAACCTCGGGCGTCGACTGGGCGCAGGCCCTCGGCGTGTTCAAGGCGCTGCTGTTCAGCCCCGTCATCGGATTCTTCGCCGCCGCCCTGCTTCTGCTGGCCCTCAAGTTCACGGTGCGCCGGAAGGATCTCTACGAGGCCCCCAAGGGCGAAACCCCGCCGCCTTTGTGGATCCGCAGCCTGCTGATCCTGACCTGCACCCTCGTGTCGTTCTTCCATGGCGGCAATGACGGCCAGAAGGGCATGGGCCTGATCATGCTCATCCTCATCGGCGCAGCCCCCACTGCCTACGCCCTCAACCGCACGATGTCGGACGACACCACCCCGGCCTTCATCCAGACCTCCCAGAACGCCAGCACGGTGTTCGCCAGCCATGCCGGGAACGCGCCGAAGCCCGATGCCGCCGAGGCCCGCAAGCAGGTGTCGGAAGCCCTGAAGACCAAGGACCTGAACCGGCCTGCCGTGTATGGGGCGCTCGCTGCGCTCTCGACCGACATCGCCGACAACGTGAAGGGTTACGGCGCTATCAAACAGGTGCCGGCGGCGGCGACCTCGAACCTGCGCAACGACATGTATCTCGCCGCCGACGCGATCCGGCTCCTGCCGAAGAACGGCGCGACGTTCTCGGAGGCCGAGACCGGCACCCTGAAGGCCTATACCGGCCTCCTGAACGACGGGACCCGCTACATTCCGACCTGGGTCAAGATCTGTGTCGCCTTGGCCCTCGGCCTCGGCACCATGGTCGGCTGGAAGCGCATCGTCGTCACCGTAGGCGAGAAGATCGGCAAGACCCATCTCACCTACGCGCAGGGGGCGTCCGCTGAGATGGTCGCCGCCGGCACCATCGGCCTCGCCGAGCTTTACGGTCTGCCGGTCTCGACCACCCACATCCTGTCGAGCGGCGTCGCCGGCACCATGGCGGCCAACGGCTCGGGCCTGCAGATGTCCACCGTCCGCAACATGGCGTTGGCCTGGGTGCTGACGCTGCCCGCCGCCATCACCCTGGCGGGCGTCCTCTTCTTCATCCTGCGACATGTCTTCTGAGATGACGGATGCGACGCGGGTGACCGCCTCAGGTTCATGACTACGATGGGCCGAATGGCCTGCGGGACCGTGCTCTACATTCCCTGTAAGGAAAAACTCTCACCAGGTGTTGCATGATCGCGTAGATGCCGCTGCTTCGGCCTTGGGCTGCTCCCGCTTGCAGGTGTTTCGGGTGCTACGAGAAGCCCGAAGGAGCGACTCTGAGGCTAGAGCGCTCTCCGCCGAAGTGGATGCCGGTTCGGCGAAAAAGAGCGCGGCACAACAAATGCCTGGAGATGTGCCCCGACCCAACGTGGTCGGGCGCAGCTCTAGGCCGATTTCCTGAAGGGCTGATCAGCGGTCGTTAAGCTGCCCGATACGTGCGGGTATGCCATTGGCAACAGCTCGTCGCCACGCTCGACCACGGCCATCTCGCGCGGCCCCCTCTTCGGAGAGAAGGTATGTTCACCCATCTCATGATCGGCAGCAATGACCTGGAGCGGGCACGGTGCTTCTACGATGCCACATTCGTCGCGTTGGGAGGGAAGCCCGGCGAGATGGATCCCAGGGGTCGGCTGATCTACGCTCACGAGGGCGGGCGGCTGATGATCACGAAGCCCATCGATGGCAAGCCGGCGACTGCAGCCAACGGCGGAACCGTCGGTATCGTCGCATCGAGCCGCGAGCATGTTCTGGCGTGGCATCGGGCCGGCACCGAGCATGGCGGCGCCGCCATCGAAAGCCCTCCCGCAGAGCGCCCGAACGGGTCCTTTGTCGCTTACCTTCGCGATCCCGATGGAAACAAGCTCACCGTACGGACCCAGCCGGCGAAGTGACAAGAGCCATGGCCGTCACCACCCTGTTCGACGTCGAAGCCGAGGGCAAGTGCTGATGTGGTGCGTCCGCTAAAGATGGGGAGCGGACGTCAATTCGACGCCCAGAAGCTGCTCACGCTGGCCACGGCAGCGGGTGGCTCATACCAATCGGCGATGAGGGGGACTCACGGGGTTTGTTCGGCGGGGCCGTTGTGATTCGATAGGGCGGACCGGGAGGGTTCGCCAAGTCGGCTTGCGTACCGCTACGCAAGGACGTCAGCGCCGATGATTTGCGTCAGCTGGTTCGGGAGAGCCGGCATGCCGGTCAGAGCCGACCCTTCTGCTGCGGCTCTGCGATCATGCCTCGATGTCAATGCCGGTCAATGCGCCGGCCTGCTGGCTGGCGAAGAGCTCCTGCGCCTGCTTGTAGAGCGGCATGTCCTCCAGCCGATTGGAGGGATCGTTGAGTGCCTTCAGGCTGTCGAGCGCCGCCTTGATCAGCTTCACGGTCTGGTTCGTCGAGTCGAGATTCTCCGGTTGCTCACCCTCGAAACGACTTCTAGCCTCGTAGTTGGACTGCATCGCTGCGCGTTCTTTCGCCCAATCGAAGCTTCCCTTCTCTTCGGCGCTGACGTTGTCGAGATAGGTTACGACCTTATTCCATGTCGGCGCGAGCTTACCGCCTGAGACTACCGCATCGAGCCCGGTATCGGCATGAAGGCGATCTCGCATCTCGCTATTGGCCATTTTTCGTTCGAGATCTGAGAATCTCCCGCCTTCGTTGCTCTTGATCGCGTAGAGCGCGCGCCGGTCGAGCCCGCTGAACAGCTCCTGCCGCTCGGCGCCTGTTGTATAGATCGAAGAGGTTTTCCCCGCCTTCGTGTAGCCCGCATCCAGCGCGGCCCGCGCATCCGTGGCAACGGTGGTGAAGTCCTTCGAGGCCGATGCGATTGGGGGATACGGCCTTTGCCGGGGCCGAAAGCTCGACCACGCTTGCCGGACCGATCGATGAACGAGGGGCGCTCGCCTCGTCGCTCGTGGACACCCGAGACTCGCCGGCAGGGTCGCGGAGCAAGGGAGTTGTGGGCCGGTCGACGCCCGTCATCCCGCTCGACATCATCAATGTATCCTTCGACGTATGCTGTCTAGATCCACGCCGGATGAGGCGCGGACCGGTTAATCGGGCATAAGATCGATTCTTTTATTTCACGAACGAAGGAACTTCGCCTTCAAGGCGCAATCGTCGGGCTGACGGACCAATTCCCGTTGAAGCCCACCGAGGTAATGCTGCTGGAACAGGTCACGCCCGAACCATTCGATGACGTGTTGACGGTCGGATAACTCCAGCGGCCGCTCGCCGAACTTCTGGTGCGCGTCGCGTTCCAGTTGCAGTAGCGCAAATTGCCGGAGCGCGTGTAGCGGATCGAGCAGCCGTTCGACGTCGAGTATGGGCTCTGTATGGTCGACGTCTGGCTCCCGCCATTCCCGATGGAAGAAAAACCATTCGTGCCGATACAGCCGGATGGTGAAGAGAAATCTACTGAGACCGGCGTGTTGTTGTTGACCGTCGCCGTCAAAACGCTCTGTGCCTGAGCCGAATTCGCCATGACCGACAAAGCGAGAATGAGAGCGCCCGCGAACAATGTCTTATTCATGATATCCTCTTTTTGACGTGTCAGTTCTACTGCACATGTCGCAGCAATAAATCGTCCGAGAGTTTGAGTATGGGCAAGTTTTAAAACAACAGATTGGCAGATGGGGCAAAAACTTAATCTATATATAAAATTTATGTCATTGTTCGCAATAATAAGGCAATGATACTTATATTAGGCAGAACAGGATCGGCATTTGACGCTGTTATCAAAAATGGGGATTGTCAATCTACTAAAATAGTAGCTTGCTCGCAAAGTCAGAGTATCGATAGTCACACCCGAAGCCCCTTGTCCCGTCGGACAAAGTGTTAGGTCGGGCATGGGCTGGGCCATGATGAGCATCGAGAACGTCACGAAGGCCTATCATGGCCGGGCAGGTTCGCTCCCCGTCCTCAGCCGGGTGAACCTCCACGTCCGAAGCGGGGAACTCTGCGCCCGCACGGGGGCCTTGGGGTCCGGCAAGACCACGCTCATGAACCTCATCGGACTCCTCGACCGGCCCGACGAAGGCGCGATCCGCCTGGTCGGGACCGACACGGCGGACCTGAACGAGAGCGAGACCGCCGGGTTGCGCAACCGCCTGATCGGCTTCGTCTTCCAGTTCTTCCATCTGCTGCCGCGCCTGTCGGCCCTCGACAACGTCGCCCTGCCGCTCGGCGCTGGCCGTCGGCAAGGCCATTCGTGTCGTGCTGCTATGAGACACTGTCTTGATACGGCGCGAGACGTGCACCCTGGCGTCGATCGTCGACACACAAGATTTGTGAGGAGGACCGCTTTCCAGTGGGCAGGCCACTGACACATGCCCTCACCGGTTCTTGGTGTAGGGTCATGTCATCTCGACCGACAAAGGGGCATCCTATGAGACTGATCCGGGCTCTTTGCTTGGGAGGCGTCATGGCTGTGAGTGGGCTTTCTCAGCAGGCATCCGCGGGCGATGCGCAACTGCCCGGTTATTCCGAGGGGGCTCAGGTCGTTCGCGTCGAAGGACGCCGAAACCAGGTCGACCAGATCAGCGGTGTGATCTATTCTCAGATCCGTTCGATGCGTGCGGTCAGACAATTGCGCATGTCGCTGCTCGTGCCACGCACCAACGACAAGAAGCCTGCGATCGTCTATTTCCCAGGTGGCGGATTTACCACTGCCGACCATGAGAAATACTTCGAGATGCGGTCGGCGTTGGCCGCGGCCGGCTTCGTCGTCGCCGCCGCCGAGTATCGCGTCGTCCCCGACAGGTTCCCGGCTCTGGTGCAGGATGGCAAGGCGGCCGTGCGCTACCTGCGGGCTCATGCGGCCGAATACGGCATCGACCCGGCCCGTATCGGCGTGCTCGGCGATTCCGCCGGCGGCTATCTCTCGCAGATGGTCGGCGTCACTAACGGAGAGAAAGTTTTCGACAAGGGCGATCATCTCGATCAGTCCTCCGATGTGCAGGCGGCGGTGACCCTTTACGGCATCTCGAACCTTCTCAATATCGGCGAGGGATTTTCTCCGGCGGTTCAACTCATGCACCAATCGCCTGCGGTGACCGAAGCGCTCTTGGTCAACGGACCGGCCTTTCGCGACTTCGCCGGTGCTTCGATCTCGGCCGATCCCGCAAAGGCGCTGGCGGCAAGTCCCATCGGTCATCTCGGCGCCGATGAGCCGCCCTTTCTGATCATGCACGGCACTGCCGACACGCTCGTCTCGCCGGTGCAGAGCAAACAGTTGTTCGAAGCCCTGCGGGCTAAGGGCAACAAGGCGGTGTATGTGCTGGTCGAGGGAGCGGGCCACGGCGACCTGCCCTGGTTTCAGCAGCCCGTGATCGATCGGGTCGTCGCCTGGTTCAAGGCGACGCTCGGTGGCCCCATCGCGGGCGCCGGTGGCAAGACCGATCCCCGATCCGATCTCTGACCGCCCCCGGCCGCATGGGAACCCGAAACCGCTCCCCCCGCTAGCCCTCACGAGCAGGCATTCCGCCCGGACGAGGAGACGGCCAGGTAGATCGCAACCGAGCAACATAAGGGCTTCCGGGCCGCTT
>NZ_NKUG01000132.1 GCF_014845095.1 Methylobacterium bullatum
TCACCGGCAAGCGGTGATCCCGTCCCCGAGGGAGGGCTTAGGCCCTCCCTCCGCCTCAACCTGTAGGAGACTTCCATGAATCGCGATCAGTTTCGCGGCGCATCCCGGCATCTGAAGGGACGTGCCCAATCCGCCCTCGGCGGTGTCACCGGCGATCCGGCCCGTCAGGTGCGCGGCGCCGTCAACCAAGTGGCCGGCGGCGCGCAATATGCCTACGGCCGTGCCCGCGACCGTGCCGAGGATTTGGCCCAGGATAGCCGCTATCTCGTCGGCGAAGTCCGGGACCGCGCCGGTAACCTGATCGAGGACGGACGCGGCTTCGCCCGCCATGCAGCCAAGCGCGGCACGACCTATGGCCGCCAGGCGGTCCGCTATGCCGACGACCATCGCGCATCCGCCCTGCTCGGCCTCGCGGCCGTGGCCTTCGCGGTGGGCTGGCTCGCCCGTCCCAAGCGCTGATCCCCGTCATCCGGAGACCTTCGATGATCCGCAAACTCCTGACCTTGTTCGTGCTTCCCAGAATCGTCGCCTATGTCGGACGCCGCCTCAGCGGCCGGGCCGCAGCCCCACCGCGTCGGCCCCGCTGACGACCGCCCATCCGGCCCCGTCGCGGTGGATCCGTCCCTTGTCGACGGGGACGGCGCCCGCCATGCCCGCTCGCGGCGGGGGCATGATACACCCTGTCGCCGCCGATAGGGTCGGTGTCGGGCTTGGCGGGGAGCGGTCGTTCGATCCATGAAGTTCGCCGGCCTCCTCGTCCGCCGCGAGTTCGTCTTCCTTCTGCTCGCCGTGTTCCTCGGCCTCGGGGCCGCCACGGCATACTGGATCTCGCGGGCGACCGTCCTGACGATCGCCGTAGCCCCGAAGGACGGGACCGAGCCGGCGCTGATCCAGGCCTATGCGGATGCTCTTGCCCGGCGGCACAAGGAGATCCGTCTCAAGGTCATCGCCTTCGATGATGTGCGGGACAGTGCCGCCGCGCTCCAGGAAGGCCGCGCCGATCTCGCCGTGGTCCGTCCCGATGTCGACCTGCCCGACAATGGACTGACCCTGGCGATCCTTCGCGACCAGGCGATGATCATCGCCTCTCCAGAGCCGTCGGGGCTGACGAGCTTTCCCGACCTCGATCGGAAGCGCCTCGCGATCCTCGCGCATCGCGATGCCGACCAGGCGCTGATCAAGGCGATGGTCGGCCATTACAGCCTCACCCTTCTCGACAAGGACCCGGAAGGGCCGCTGCCACCGCGCCACGTGGCCCTCGTGGAAATGTCCGAAGCCGACCTCCCCACGGCCCTGGCCAGGAAGCGGGTCGATGCCGTGGTCTCGGTCATTTCACCGACCGCACCCACGGCGCAACGCATCGTCGGCATCGTCCAAGCGGCCAGCAAGACGCGAAAGGTCGCCTTCGTCACGGTCGAGAACGCGGATGCCATCGTCGCCCGTATGCCGCGCCTGCAATCCGTCACCATGCCGGCGGAGACCTTCGGCGGCAGTCCCAAGGTCCCGGCCGAGGACGTTCACACGGTCGGGGCGTCCTACCGCCTGATGGCGCGGGCCAGCCTGTCCCGTCCCGTCGCGGCGGACGTGACCCAGCATCTGTTCGAATTGCGCAGCGGCATGGCCAACGTGACCGCCGCCGCCGATTACGTGCAGGCGCCGAGCTACGACAGCACGGCCGGTGCGACGAGCGCGCGGTTGCCGATCCACCCCGGCGCCGTCGATTTCTTCGAGCGCGAGCAGCAGGGCTTCATCGAGCGCTACGAGACCTGGATCTATCTCGTCGCCTTCCTCGGCGGCGGCATCGGGTCTGGCGTCGCCTGGATCGGCCAGCGTCTGTCGCGGCTGCGCCGGGAACGGATCGAGGAGGCCACCGACCGCCTTCTGCAGATTCGCCAGGAAGCGCAAAGCAGCGCCGATCCTCCGCGCCTGGAACACCTCGCCCGCGAGATCGACGACCTCGCCGGCGAGATCGCCAAGCATGCCCTGGAGCGGCCGACGGAGGCCAGGACCATGTCGGCCGCCGCCATCGCCATCGATGCCGCCCGGTCGACGGTCAAACGCACGATCGCGGCCGGGCAATACGCCGCCGACGCTCCTGGCTTGGCGGGGCGCACGACATCGTCGGAGTCCAGCGCGGCGGAGTGAGGATCGGCCGGCAATCCGCATCGATCGGTGGGGGCATGAGAAAGCGCCGGCGTGTTCCGACAGCACGATCCCCAAGGCATTGATCCCGAAGGCCACGATGCCCAAGGCAAGAAAGCCCCGCGCGCCGGATCATTGGCGCACGGGGCTCGCATTGAACTGACACTCGGCCTCGAATCCTGAGCAGGGTCGCGGCGGCAAGCCATCGCTTCACCTCGCCCAGGACTTTGACGTCACGCAGGTTTCAGGACGCGAAACCCCTCAGAGCACGAAGTCGGTCGCATGCAGGGCTTCGATCGTGCCTCTCAGGACGATCTGGAAGTCCGCCTTGCCGTTTCCGTCGACGTCACCCTCGATGATCGTCGAGCTTCCAGACGTGACAGCATGGAGCTCTCCCTTGTGCTTGCCGAACGCCCCCTCGATGAAGGAGAACGATTGGTCTGTCGCGGCTCCACTCACGGCCTGGATACCGGACAGATCGATGTGATCGGCGCCCACCTTGAAGTCGAGGATCACATCGCGGTTCGCGGCACCGTTGCCGCTATCGCTCACCGTCTTGAAGACGAACGTATCGTTTCCTGCTCCCCCCGTCAGGGTGTCCTGACCCAGTCCACCGACGATCACGTCCTTGCCTGCTCCACCCACGATCGTATTGGCAAACTCGTTGCCCGTGAGCGTCAGAGCCTTGGAACCGAAAGCACGGAGAGCCTCGATCGAGACGCCCGACTCCAGCGCGTAACTGACGCTGGCGTAGACCGTGTCGGTACCGGTCGTCTCGATCACACGATCGTTCGCGTTGTCGACGTAGTAGGTATCGTTGCCGGCGCCACCGGACAGCGTGTCCGCTCCTGTCTTGCCGTCGAGGATGTCGTTGCCCGCGGTTCCGACGATCGTGTTGGCGAAGTTGTTGCCGGTCAGCGTCAGGCCCGTCGACCCCAGGCCTTCGAGCGTCTCGATTTCCTGGCCTGCTTTCAGCGTGTAGCTGACGGACGCACGGACCGTATCGTTACCGGCTGAAGCCGCCTCGGTCACCAGATCGCCGGCATTGTCGACATAGTAGATGTCGTCGCCAAGGTTGCCGAACAGAGCGTCTACGCCGCCCTTGCCATCGATGACGTCGTTGCCGGACGTTCCGACGATCCTGTTGTCGAACTCGTTACCGGTCAGGGCGAGACCGACGGTCCCGGAACCGCGGAGCGCCTCGATCTCCTGGCCTGACATGAGGGAATAGCCCACACTGGTCCGCACCGTGTCGTAGCCACCGCCAACTGCCTCGATGGTCTCGTCACCGATATTGTCGACCAGGTAGGTGTCATCACCGCCCAATCCGGTGAACCGTTCGGCTCCGATGGTGCCGCGGAACGTCTCACTGCCACTTGTGCCGGTGTAGCCATCGATATTCAGGGTACCGGCAGGATCGACCGCCGACGCGCTGACGTCGAAGGGGTTCCCGCTCAGGTCGGCGATGGAGGCTCCATTCAAGGACACGCCCGTGATTGCGAGGTCGCTGGCAATCTGGTCGACCAGCACCGTGTAGTCGAAGACGAGTTTCGTCGAGGTCGATTCCTCCGGGTTGTAGAGTGCGGTCGCGCCATTGCTCAGGGTGATCGCCAGCGCGCCGCCGTTCGCGATGGCCACGGCTTCGGACATGGTGAAGGTGAAGGACACGGTCTGACCCGTGACCAGCGTTCCCGCACCATCCGTGATGCCGGGACCGGAGGCCGCCACGCTGAGCACCGTCGGTGCCCGGGTGTCGACGGCGTAGTTCCCTGTGCTGGCCGTGCTTCCGGTGTTGCCGGCCACGTCCGTGTACGTGGTGGAGAGCGTGACGACGTTGCTGCTGTCCTCGGAGTTGGCGGCCGGGGTCAGCGTCGCGGTGTAGACGACCGACCCGTTCGGACCGGCGGTGGGGCCGCTCAGTTCGCCCAGCTCGCCATTGCCGACGACAAAGTCTCCGCGACCTAAGCCCGTGACGGCCTCCGAGAAGGTGATCGTCACGGTCGCGGTCTCGCCGGCCACCAGGGACGTATCGCTCAGCGTGATCGTGGCGGTCGGAGCCGTCCGATCGACGGTGAAGGATGTCCCCAATGTGCTCTGCTTGGTGTTTCCTGCGATATCGGTGCTGCTGGTGGTCAGCGTGTAGGTCCCGTTGGTGAGCGGTTGGAGACCCGTCTCCAGGAAGGACATGGTGAATTGGCCGCTCTCATTCGCGAGCGTCGTGCCGATGAGTTCGTCATTCAGGAACACGTCGACCGTCGCACCGGCCTCGGCGATACCGAAGAAGTCCGGCGTCGCGGTGCTGGTGATCCCGTCGCCAGGCACGCCCAGATCCGAGCCCGACGCCAGCCCGATGGTGGCCACCGTCGTCGCACGATCGATCGTGACGTTGAAGCTCTCGGTGGTGACGTTGCCGCTCGCATCCTTCACCGAAGCCGAGAACGTATATTCCCGTCCCGCAGCACCGGGCGAAGCAAGGATGGGGCTGACGTTCGTGGTGAAGGTGCCGTCGATGACCGTACCGGTCAGGGTGGTGACGGTTTCGCCATCGTAGATCACGGCGACCTCTACGGTCGCATTCTCGGCAACACCGGTCACCGATCCGCTGACCGTGAGGGTATTGTCGCGCGTGATGTTGTCGGTACCGCTTAGCCCATTGTCCGTCGAGATCGTGAGCCCGCTTATGGTGGGGGCCACCGTATCGATGGTCAGGCTCAGCTCACCGCCAGCCTTACCGGTGTTGCCGGCCTGATCGGTATAGGCGGAATTGGTACCTCCGACCGACAGTGTCGTCATGCCGGCGAAGTTCACCTTCGCCGTGAACTCGCCCGTCCAGGTAATGCCATCGGTGCTCGTCAGGGTTCCCAGCGATCCGGCATTGGCGTCGAAGATGACGTCGCCGGCGTCGAAGCTTTTGACCGCCTCCGAGAAGGTGAAGGTCACCAGCGTGGTCTTGCCGGCGACGTTCAGGCTTTGGTCCGCCGCGCTGATCGAGACCACCGTCGGGTTGACGGTATCGACCGTGACCGGAGCGGACGGGGTGGAGGTGCCGGCATTGCCGGCCAGATCCTTGAACGCCGTGAGGGTGACCTTGGCGGCGGTCGTGCTGTCGTCGGTGGTGGTGAACGTGGCGGTGGCGGAGAGCCCGTCAACGGCAATGACGATCGAGTCTGGATCGACGGTGCCGCCGGTGGCTTTCAGTTCGAGAGAGGTGGGATCGACGGCTTCCGAGAAGGTGAAGGTCACCGTCGAGGTCAGGTTGCCGTCGTTGAAGCTGGTCTTGTCGAACGCGATCTCCACCGTCGGGTTGACGGTATCCACCGTGACCGGAGCGGACGGGGTGGAGGTGCCGGCATTGCCGGCCTTGTCCTTGAACGCCTCGAGGGTGACCGTGGCGTTGGTCACGCTGCTGTCGTCGGCGGTGAATGTGATCTGTCTCTTATAAACATCT
>NZ_NKUG01000133.1 GCF_014845095.1 Methylobacterium bullatum
AGCTA
This sequence comes from Methylobacterium bullatum, assembly GCF_014845095.1. Classification (GTDB taxonomy): domain Bacteria; phylum Pseudomonadota; class Alphaproteobacteria; order Rhizobiales; family Beijerinckiaceae; genus Methylobacterium; species Methylobacterium bullatum. Next base: position 6 of record NZ_NKUG01000133.1, read on the forward strand.
GGATGGGATTCTAACGGACGGTCCGGCTTCGCTCGCGCTACGGGTTCGACGGCCGGCTTGCTTTCCGCCTCCTTCACTCCGCCTCGAAAGAAGGCCATGGGGGATCGCCGGGGTGTGGGGAGATCGGCCGCGCGGAAGGCGCGGGGGGTCGCGGGGTTTCGGCTGTCCCTGGGGGCACGCGGCGGGACCGGCGCCTCGACCGAACGGGTCCGCGGGGCCGGCTCGGGCATGCGGGTCGGCTCGGGAGCGTGCTTGGCCCGCGGCACTTCCCTGGCCGGCGGGGCCTCCTCGGCTTGCGTCTGCTCGGGAGCCCGCGCTGCCGCGAAGGCCCGGGCCGGCCTCGACACGCGCTCCGGCCGGCCGAAACGCGCCCAGTCATCGAGCAGGGCGAGGAACGCGCCGAGGCCGAGGCCCGCCAGGAGGCCCATCACCATCAGCGTGCGCGCCGGCGGCGGGAAGCTGCGCATGATCGGCTTCGTCGCCGCGGAGACGACACGAGCATTGCCCATGTCGAGATAGGCCTGCTGGCCGGTCTCGCGCGAGCGGGTGAGGAAGGCCTCGTAGACCGAGCGGCTGGCCTCGGCCTCCCGCTCGAGCTCGCGCAGGCGGATGGAGGCCTGGGCGAGACCGACCGTGCGGCCCTTGGCCTGGTCGAAGTTCTTCTCCAGGGCCGATGCGGTGGCCCGCGCCTTGGCGAGGTCGGTCTGGGCCGCCTGGGCGAAGCGGGCGACCTCCTGGTCGATGGAGCGCCGCGCCTGGGCGACCTGCTTGACCATGGAGGTGACGGCGGGATGGCGTGGCCCGAGTTCGTTGGTGAGTTCGGCCTGTCGACGGGTGAGTTCCGCGTATTGGCCGCGCAGACCGGCCACCGTCTGCGAAGCGAGGACATCGTCCGTCGCCCCGGCATCCAGGCCGGCGCGGGCGATGCGCTGGCTCTGCTCGACGCGGGCCTGCGCCTCCACGACACGCGCGCGGGCGGCGGCGAGCTGCGCGTTGATCTGCGTCAGTTGCTGATCGCTGACGAGGGCGTCGCGGGTGCCCACGAGCCCGGTCTCGGCCCGGTAGGCCTGAACCCGGTTCTCGGCGGCGTTGAGGGCGTTGCGCAACTCGCCGAGGCGCGCGGTGAGGCCGGAATTGGCGCGGTTGGCCGCCTCCGTCCGGCTGGCGGCATCCTCGGCGAGGTAGGCCGCCACGACGGCATTGGCGAGGCGGGCGGCCTTCGCCGCGTCCCGAGACCAGACCGAGACGTCGATCACGTAGGTCCGGCCCGTCCGGCGCACGGAGAGGCGCTGCTGCAGCAGGGCGATCGCCGCATTCGCCTCGCCCTCGGCATCCGGCGGCGCGGCCGGGCTCCCGAGGCCCAGGGCGGCGGCGATCTTCGACACCATCCCGCCGGACGCGCCCGCGAACTCGTCGTCCTTGGTGAGGCCGGTGGCATCGACGGCCCGGCGCAACACGCTGCTGGAGGTGATGAGGCGGGTCTGGCTCTCCACCACGCTCTGATAGGCGTTGGAATCCTGGCCGCCGGTGGTCAGCTCGCGGGAGACCAGGTTCAGGTCGCGCGGGTCGATGTAGATCTGCGCCTCGGCGGTGTAGCGCGGGGTCAGCATCTTTCCCACGGCGAGGCCGAGACCCGCCAGAACGAGGGCGCAGGCGAGGATCCAGACGATACGACGGCGCAGGGCCGAGAACACGCCTCCGACGGACAGGCGATACGCGCTCCGCTCCGGCTCGGCCGCACCGGGCCTGCCGGATGCCGGGGGATCGTCGTAGACCAACATCAATCGCCTCCCAACATCGCGGAATTTCGACGGAAAACGGGGTCCGGCGCGCACCGGGATTGCCGACTGGACGATCCCGTTTCCATCCGCTCCTGTCCCGAGCCGGCACACTTCGCGGAGTGCGCGGCGGAATGCACGAGGGAATAGCAACCGCGAGTCCAGATTAGATTAAATTCTTACTCGACCATCAATGAATGCGTCACGACGCGAAACGATGATGAATCACGTCTTTACGCGGCCCGACCGAAACGGATGCGACGTCTTGACGACATGGTGTCGTCACCACGCCGGACGGGACGGAAAGCCCCCCGGATGCGGTCGGGATCACGGGTCGCGCGAGCCGCCCTCCGCGAGCCGCACCGAGACCTCGCTCGACGAACGGGATGCCTCCTCCATGGGGCACAGCTCCGCGGCGACACCACGCGCCCGCGCCATCCCTTGCGCGATCGAGACCACCGGAATGCCGCGCCGGCCGGCGGCCGCGAGGGTGGCCTCCAGCAGGCCGGGGGAGCAGCCATAGGGGCTCGCTCCCTCGGCGACGTCGTGACCGAAGAAGATGACCCAGCCGTTGCGGGCCACCGCCTCCTCCATCAGGCGGGCGAGGAGACCCGTGTCGAGGTAGCGGTCGAAGAGTGGGTTCGCGCGCAGGAAGTAGCGGTCGATGCGGCCGGTATTCACGCCCGGCATGATGCTGCGGCCCGACCCGTAGGTCCGGCTCAGCACGCGCTTTGCGGCCAGTGACGCATACCCGTAGGGAAAGGCGAAGTTCTCCAACGTCAGTCCGGGCAGGAGGGCGGCGAATGCGTCCCGGTTGCGCCCCATATCCGCGGCGAAGTCCCGCGCGTCGAGGGTGGGAACGAGGCTGTGGTCATGGGTGTGGCAGCCGATCTCGTGCCCGCGGCGATGGATCTCCGCCAAGGCCTCGACCCCGGCGACCCGCCAATGCTCGGTGGCGGTGCCGAGGAGGGTGCGGGAGACGTAGAACGTGCCCTTGGCGCCATGGGCGTCGAGGAGGGCGGCCCCTGTGCTGCAGGCCGTGTCCGGCACGTCGTCGAAGGTGATGCTCACCATCGGGCCGGACAGGCGGGGGAGCGCGGGCGCGGTCGGGACATGCCGCGACAGACGATGCGAGAGCCGCGCCCGCAGCGAGAGCCGGGCCTTGAGTTCGGTCGCGTCGCGATCGAGGATGGCGTCGGGGGTCATTGCGGCGTCGGATGCCCGGACCGCTTTCGCAGCACGAGATGATCGTCTCCGCGCCTCGGGTTGATGCGCCGTCCCGCCGCGAGGTTGGCCGGCCGAGGACGGCGCACCCGCGTCTCCGCGCCGAACCCGGCCTCGCCGGCCGGCATCTCCGTATCGTGGTGGAGATCGCCCAACGCGACCTGTCGCGCCATCGTGGCTGTGTCGTCCCGTGCCATGGCCTGCATGCGCCGTCTCTATTCCGTCTTGATGGGGCGAGACGGGAGCGAGGACTTCTGCGGGAGCATGGGAGGGGATCCGCCTTCCGGTAAAGTGCGTCGACCGTGCTCTCGCACATGACACGGCAAATCTTACTTTTCCAAGTACCGGGCGCGCGGAAACGTATTCGCACGCGTGCCGATCGTCTCCGTCCTTAATTCCCCCGCGAGCGCCCGGCCTCGGCAAGTCTAGGCGCGGGGGGGCCGCCTCATGCCGCTTCCGTCCGCCGATCGGGGCGCTCCGCTCCATCCCCGGCACGGAACGCGTCGAGACTCGCACGGATGGTGGCGAGCGGCGTCGATCCGAAGGACTGGATGCAGAAGGCCCGCTCCGTCGGGGTGGCGGCGTCCAGCATCGCGAGGATGTCGGCCCCGCTCAGGGCATCGTCGTCCCAATGGGTCCGGCAGAAGCTCTGCGCCGTCACCGCGTGCCGCTCCATGGCCGAGGGCGTGTTGGCGACGAAGGTGCCGTAGATCATGTATTCGGAGAAATGACGGTCCCGGCACAGGGCGGCGACCCAGCCATGGCCGGTCACCGCCTCGATCCGGTCGGTCATCGCGCGCGCCGTCGCCTGGTCCCAGATGATGATCTGGTCGATGTAATCGTCGGCGGGCACACTCTGGGGCTTGGTGCCGAGGAGCCGGCTCGCGGTGCCGAGCCATTGGATGTGGCGCGGTCGGTTGGCCACGACACCGCCGGGATGGACGTGGAACGGCGTCGGATTCGGCTCGGCCAAGGCGGCGAGGTCGAAGTCCCGGAAGAAGCAGACGTCGGAATCGATCAGACAGTAGCGCGCCTCCGGCAGCCTGCGCGTGGCCTCGATCTTGACGATCTGCTGGATGTGCCAGCCGCTGACCGGCTTACCGAACGGCGTGAGCCAGTAGCGGAGCCGGCGCCGACGCAGGAACGGGATCGGCTTGATCCACCACGGCAGGAACTGCGACTGCGGCAGGATCCGCCGGTCGGGACGTGCAAAGCGCGCGAACAACGCCACGTCCCTCTCGTCGACGAGGACGTAATGGCAGCCGCGCGACGCCGCGTGCCGATCGATGCTCTCGAACAGCAGGGCGCATCGTTCCAGATCGCCCCGGTGGCTGAGTGTGATCAGGCCCACCGTCTCGGCCCGATCCTGCTCGGCCCGGTCCTGCCCCGCGGATGCGACGGCACGGTCTCCGGTCTCGGCCTTCATGCCCATCTCCTTCGATCCGCCGCCCCTCATCGGGGGGACCCTGCGCCGGGAAGGGTGAAGGATTCCGTCATCGGAGGGCGCCTGTCTCGGGGTGTCGCGATCACGGTGCCGTGTTCCGCCATAAAAGTCCGTAGAGGGTCAGGAAGGAGAACGCGTAGATCGCGACATAGATCGCGTTCAGCCACAGACTCCAATGCGCCGGATCGGGCAGCGCCTTGAGGAGCAGGACGAAGGCCAGCGCCTTGAAGGCGATGAGGGCGGTGGTGACGCCCGCGCGCACCCCCAGTCGGCCGAAGGCGAAGAACAGTTCGCCCTGAAATTCGAGGAGATTGCGCACCGCCGGCACGGCGACGATGACGGTGAGCATGCCGTAGGCCGCCGAGACGTTCGGGCCGAGAAGGTCGGGCCGGATGTGCAGGACGGCGACCATGAAGACGAGGGCGCCCGTCGAGACGCAAGCCACCATCGCCTCCACCTTCAGGCATTCGCGCAAGGACGCGCGGGTGGCGCGGCCGGCCTGGATGAGCTTGCGCGAATACATCATGAACATCGGCCGCAGCGGCACGCCGGTGAGATCGATGAGTCGCATCGAGATGGCGTAGATGCCCGCCATGCGCTCGCCGGCCAGCGTCAGGACGATGAGCTTGTCGATCTCGCCCTGGGCCAGGAACATGAAGTAGGAGGCGGCGTAGAGGAGCCCGTCGCGCAGCCGGCCCTTGAGCAGCACCGCGCGGAACCGCATCCGCGTGCGCGGATGGAAGAGAAAGGCGAGGACGGTCACCGAGACCGCGTTGCCGACGAGATAGTAGAGCGCCCAGGTCTCGGCATCGCCACCGCCCGCGGCCCAGAACGCCACGGCGGCGGCGGCGCGAAATCCCACCGGAAGCGACACCACGGTGGCCGCGGCGGCGTAGCGGCCGAGTCCGTTGTTCACCTGGACGAGGAGCTCGATCTGGCGCCACAGCGCCACCTCGACCACGATGATCGCGAGATAGCCGGGCAGGGCGATCACGTTGCGGAACAGCAGGACGTAGAGGGCCAGCGAGAGGCCGAGCATGATCGGCAAGGCGAGCCCGAAACAGGCATAGTAGACGGCGAGATATCCTCCCATCGACGAGCGCCGGCCGGCGGCAGAGCGCATCACGAAGGATTGGAAGCCGAAGCCCGCCAGACAGCCGATCATCACGCCCGCCGCCGAGACGGAGGCGAAGACGCCCATCTCCGCGAGGCTCAGCGTGTTGGCGAGAACCAGGAAGTAGATCATCTGGAGCGCGAGGCGCCCGCCGGCGCCGGCCAGGAGCTGGCCGTAGCCGATCAGCACGGTGCGGTGGGTCGACCATGCGCCGGCCACGAGGCGCAAGGGCGCGAGGCGTAGGCTCCCGAGGCGGCGTCCCGCGCCGGGTGTCGGATTTCGGGACGATTGGGCGGTCATGGCCGATGCATCCGCAGAGCCCGTGCCACGAAACGGGGCAGGAGGAGGGCCGGCCTCGCCCGAGGCGGGCGGGTCGGAACGAGGCGCCGTCGAGTTCTGGCGCTAAGGTGCATGGTTCGATCGCCGGGCGGCGGACGGCATGCCGCACCGATCGAACGTATCGGGACGTCTATTATCTCATGTGCGGACCCGAACTTGCAAAATCCTTCGCCATGCCCCGGCGGAGTGTGCCGTTTTGGACGTTTCCCACCCGTCGCGAGGTTTCGGCATGAGACAGGGCTTTCCCCATCGCCGGTCCATCCTCAAGGGAGCCCTGGGCGGCGTGCTTGGCGCGGGAGGCATCCTGCACGACCGTCCGGTCCTCGCCGCTCCGCGAAAGACGATCCCGTTCGGCGCCGCCGTCCGGGGGGACGCGCTCATGGCGGATGCCGGCTACGGTGCCGCCCTCGCGGAGAGGTGCCGCCTGCTGGTGCCGGAGGGCGCCCTGAAATGGCCGGTCCTGCGGCCGAACCGGGAGACGTTCGATTTCGGCGACGCCGACCGGATCGCCACCTTCGCCCGCCGCAACGGGCTCGGCCTGCGCGGCCATACCCTGGCCTGGTATGGCGGAATGCCGGCCTGGGCGGAGGCGATCACCAGCCGGGTCGAGGCGGAATGGGTGCTGACCGGCCATATCGAGACTGTGGTGTCCCGCTATCGCGGCTTCATCGGTTCGTGGGACGTGGTGAACGAGCCGATGCCCGACGATCCGGCCTCGCCGCAGGACCTGCGCTCCTTCGTCTGGACGAAGACTCTCGGGGCAGAATACATCCCGATCGCCTTCAAGGCCGCCCACGCGGCCGATCCCGCGGCCCGGCTCGTCCTCAACGAATACGACATCGAGTATGTCGGCCCGCGCTTCGCCATGCGGCGCGCCGGCATCCTCGCCATCGCGCGCTCCCTTCTCGACCGGGGCATCCCGATCCACGCCATCGGCCTGCAAGCGCACCTGTTCGCCGACCGGGAGATCGACCGGGACGGCCTTCAGGGCTTCCTGCGGGAGATCGCGGCGATGAAGCTCGACGTCCTGATCACCGAGCTCGACGTGATCGATGTCGGCCTGCCGACGGACGTCGCCATCCGCGACGAGATCATCGCGCGGAAAGCGGCCGACTTCCTCCGGATCGTGGATGAGGTGATACCACCGAGCGAGGTCCTTACCTGGGGTATTACGGATCGTTATACCTGGGTCCCGATATACTTCACCCGTCCCGACGGCACGGCGAACCGGCCGCTCCCCCTGGATTCCGATCTGAGGCCCAAGCCGCTGATGAATGTGATTGAGCGCTTCACCGGAAGCGCGTCGTAATGGCGCGCGCCAATCCTTTCGACGCGGTGGTCTGCGTCCCGACCTTCAAACGGCCGGAGCACCTCGTCCAGACCCTCGCCTCCCTGGCGCGCCAGCGGACCGGCCTCCGCTTCGCCGTCGTGGTGGTGGACAACGACGGCGCGTCGCAGGCCGGCTTGGCGGCCGCCGAAGCGGTGTTCGCGAAGGGACCGCTCCAGGGCCAATGCGTGGTCGAGCAGCGCCAGGGCAATTGCTCGGCGATCAACCGTGCCTTCACCACTGCCCTCGCGGCCTATCCCGACACCCGTTATTTCCTGATGATCGACGACGACGAGCTGGCACAGCCCGACTGGCTGGAGCGCATGGTGGCCACGGCGCAACGCACGGGAGCCGGCATCGTCGGCGGCCCGGTGATCCCCCGCTTCCAACCGGGAACACGGCCCGGCCTCGACACCCACCCCGCCTTCGCCCCCGCCTATGACAAGAGCGGGCCGGTTCCGATGATCTACGGCAGCGGCAATTGCCTGATCACGCGGCGCACCTTCGCGCTGATGGGAGCTCCGCCCTTCGACACGAGCTACAATTTCCTCGGCGGCGGCGACACCGACTTCTTCACCCGTGCCCGCCGCTCCGGCGTGACCTTCTACTGGGAGGCGGATGCGGTCATCACCGAGACGGTGCCTCTCGCCCGCACGCGGACGGGATGGCTCGCCGCACGCGGCCTGCGGATCGGCGCCATCAATTACCGGATCGAGCGCAAGCATGCGCAGGGCAGTCTGGGCCTCGTGACCCTGGCCGGCAAATCCTTCGCCATCTTCGGGGTCTCGTTCGGACGCGCCATCCTCAATCTGGTGCGGACACGGGAACCCACCATCGCCTTGCACCCGATCCTCGTGGCCCTCGGACGCTGCTTCGCGGCCCTGGGCATCGAGCCGCAGCCCTACCGCGTCAGCACCCCGCGCCTGCGGACGCGCGGGAAATGAGGGAGGCGGGTCGATGAAGACGGGGGCGATCGGAGTGCCGGCATCGGAGGCCGCGACGGGCGGATGGCGCCGCCTGCAGGCGGTACTCGCGGACACGCCCGCCATCCTCATCGCGCGCAAGGTCGTCTTCCTCGCTGTCCTGCTGCTCAGCTGGATCTCGCTCAAACCGTTCCAGGATCTCAGCAATCCGGACGTTCTGGAACTCGCCACGGGGCGGGAGGGGCTCACCTATGCGGGCTTCGGCCTGTTCGCGCTGCTGTGCCTCGCCCTGACGCTCCCGGCTCACGCCAAAGCCTTGCGCGGCTTCGCCTCGCCCTGGTTCCTGGCGCTCGGAGCCTGGCTCGCCGTGAACGTCGTGCTGTCGCAGGATCCCGTGACGTCGGCCAAGCGCCTGACCCTCGCGGGCTCCGTGATGCTGGCAGCCGCCTGCCTGCCCCTGCTGGCGCGGTCGAGGACCGATCTGCGCAACCTCCTGGCCATCGCCTCCTTGCTGCTGCTGGGCGCCTGCTATCTCGGTATGCTGCTCGTACCGGACCTCGCCATCCATCAGGCGAAGGACGTGGGGGAGCCCATGCTCGCGGGCAATTGGCGCGGCGTGTTCGGCCATAAGAACAGTGCGGCGGCGGTCATGGCCATGCTGGTCTTCATCGGCATCGCCGTGGCGCGTTCGGGGCTCGCGACGGTGGGCCTCGTCATCGTCGCCCTGTCGGTGCTGTTCCTCCTCGGCTCGGAAGGCAAGAGCGCGACGGCGCTCCTGGTGGCGGTGCTGGCGATCACGGGGCTGTTCGGCGTCATCCGTTCGTTCGCGGGCCGAATCCTCCTCACTCTGGTTCCGCTCTTCACGATCAACCTGTTCAGCGTCGGTACGGTGGTGAGCGAGCCCCTCGCCGCCGTCGTGCGGGCTCTGCCCGTGGATTCCACTTTCACCGGTCGGACCGATGTGTGGCAGTTCGCCATCGCGGCCCTTACGGCGCGTCCGCTCACCGGCTACGGCTTCTCGGCATTCTGGAACAACGTCACCGTGCGCGCGGCGTCAGACGACGGGTCGAGCTGGGCCGGATACGCCTCGCACAGCCACAACAGCTATCTCGACACCGCCGTCACCCTGGGCCTGCCCGGCCTCGTTCTCGTTCTCGCGATCTTCGTCGCCGCCCCCCTGCGGGACGTGATGAGGATCGAGGCGAACGGCCGGGCCGACCCGCTGGTGACGATGTTCGTGCAGGTCTGGCTCTTCGGCCTGCTGCTCTCCTGCATGGAGAGCTTCTTCTTCGATGGAGGAGACCCGGTCTGGGTCACCTTCCTGATCTCCGTCTTCGGCCTGCGCTACCTCGCCCGTTTCCGCAGCGCGTGAGACGCCCCACGTTCGGGATGGCGCCCTCAGAACTCGATGATTCCGACGGCCCAGCCGCCGAGGGTCATCAGCAGGCCGCACCAGAGCACGGTCGCCACGCAGCCGACGACCAGCCCGCCGACCGCCCAGTGTCCGGACCAGCCGGACCTGCTCGTTTCCGGAACGCCGCTTGGGTCAGATTGGGTCATGACGCGTCTCCTTGCCCTTCGATCGCTGCGAAAGGGCAAGGTTCGCACCCCCGGACCATCAGCCGAGGGCATCCCTCAGGCTGCTGGCGGCATCGGCGAACCAGACCCGGCGATCGAGGGCGGGGGGCAGAGTCGGCCGTGCCGACGCGGCCAGGGCGAGATCGGCATAGGCCTCCGGTCCGGCGCCGCCCGGGGCGAGGACGATGGCCCCGCCGGACAGGAGCGCACGGAAGCGCGGATGGTGATCGAACTCGTCCGCGCGGGCCGGCTCGGTGACGATGACCGGGCGTCCGGCCTGGACGCAGGCCAGGATGCTGGCGCGGCGCGCGGTGAGCCCCTCGGGGAGGACGTAGACGAAGGCATCGACCTCGTCGAACAGGCCGAACAGCTCCTCCGGCGAGGCGACGTAGCCGGAGACCACGACGGTCTCGGCGAGGCCGAGCGCCGCGACCTTGGCGCGGAAAATCTCCTCGATCCCGTCCGAGGCGCGGATGAACGAACCGATGAAGACGACGAGCGGGTCGGCGCCGCGGGCCTTCAGGCTGGCGGCGATGTCGAGGATCGCCTCCGGCTGCTTGCCCGGATAGATCGAGCCGAAATGACCGACCACGAGACGGCCCTGCTCGCGGGCGGCGCGCATCCGCTCGGACAGGGCGCTCGGCACGCTGATTTCGGGCCGCGTGATGTTCGGGGGCAGGGGCATCATCACCGCCCGCCGGGCGAGACGGCCGATCACCGGATCGGCGGCGAGCTCGTCCCGGACCTGGGGCGACAGGAGGACGATCGTGTCCGCGAGGAGGAGAAGCGGCCTCAGCACGAGACGGCGCAGGCGGTGCAGGCTGCCCCATTCGTGCAGGATCGCGACCCGTCGCCGGCCTCGCAGAAGCGCGATGGCGAAAGCGGAAGGCGGCCCGGAGAACGCCCGCTTCCAGGCGACCACGGGCAGGTTGGCGACGACCGCGCGGCTCTTCCCCACGGCGCGCCAGATCTGGCCGAGCGGCACGCGGCCCGGCGCGAGCACGAGGGTCTCCTGAGGCCGGCCCTGAAGCCCGAGCGCCTCCACCAGCTGGCCCGCGAAATCGCCGACCCCGCAGGGCGGATGCCCCGTTCCCATGAGATGGAGGCAAGGGGAGGGCGCCTTCGTGTCTCCCGGTCCAGGGCGTTGCGTCATGCGGCGAGATTCCGGAAGAATATGTGGCCGGGGGGGGCCTAGCAGACCATCGCTTGCGAAAGGCTTTCGCCCGAGCGGTTTAAAGCGCTCGATCCGCCCGCCGACGGCGCTTCTACGAGGAGCACGACACCGTATTCACGCGGCCCGCGCAGAAATCCTGTCCCGGCGGCACCGCGAATGCAAAGATTCCATCTCAGTCGGATATGATGTCCGGAAATGGATCGCCCCTGTCCCGCAGGGGGACCGACCCACCTCGTCTGAAGAGCAGCGGGACACGATACGGATTGACCGTAGCCATGAACGACCCGATCTTCACCTCCTGGGACGAGACCCACAGCGCCCTCTGGGGCCATCAGCCCCTGCGGCTCCAGCATCGGCTGCACCAATCCCCCCTGTTCTCGCGGGAGGCCCTGGCCGACCTGATCGACACCTATCCGCGCGACCGGTACAGCCTCGTCCATATGGGCGCGCCCGGTCAGCGCAAGTTCTGGCGCGAGGGCGAAACCGGGGGACTTCCCGGCGCGCAGGTGATCGAGTCCATCGCCCAGGGGCGGATGTGGCTCAACCTGCGCAATGTCGAGACCGTCGACCGGCGCTACCGCGACACGCTCGACGCCATGTTCGAGGAGCTGGCCCGGCGCGTTCCCGGCTTCTCGCCGGCGAAATCCACCTGCGGCATCCTGATCTCGTCGCCCAACGCCCAGGTCTATTACCATGCCGACCTGCCGGGGCAGCACCTGTGGCAGATCATCGGCGCCAAGCGGGTCTACGTCTATCCCTCGACCCCGCCCTTCGTGACGCCGAGGCATCTCGAGGACATCGCCCTGTTCGATGTGGAGGTCGATATGCCCTACGCCCCCTGGTACGACGCCCATGCCCAGGTGATGGAGCTGTCGCCCGGCCAGATGCTGAGCTGGCCCCTCAACGCGCCGCACCGGGTCGAGAACCTCGACTGCCTCAACGTGTCGATGACGGTCTCCTTCGTGGACGAGCCGATCCGCCGCAAGCAGATCGTCAACCTCGCCAACGGCATGCTGCGCCATCGCTTCGGCCGCGAACCGGCGAGCCACGCCATCACCGGGCCGGGCTACTGGTCGAAGGCGGTGATGCAGAAGCTGCTGCGTGACGGCGCCTGGGTGAAGAAGGAGCGCGCGGCCCGCCGCGCCGTCGATTTCCGCCTCGATGCGGCCCGTCCGGGCCAGATCCTCGAACTCTCCGCTCCGGCGTGAGCGGGACGGCGCTCCCGGCCCATCGCCGGGGCATCGCGCCATCGGGAACCGGCGCGTCCGGAGCGCGGAGCTATGACGTGGCGATCGCATCCGACTGGACGGAGTGCGTGCCCGGATGGACGGGTGCGCCGACGCCGTTCCAGGATCCGGTCTGGATCGAGACCTGGTACGAATCGCTCCACGCCCGCGCCGGGCTGACGCCCCTCCTGGTGACGGCGCGGGACAGGGCGACGGGCGCGCTCGCGCTGCATCTTCCCCTCGTGATCGACGAGACGGGGACCCGCCGCATCATCGCCTTCGCCGATCTCGGCCTCACCGATTACAACGCGCCGCTTCTCGGCCCAGCGGCTCCGAGGGACCATGCCGGCGCCCTGGAGCTATGGCGGGCGATCCGCTCCGCGCTGCCCCGCGCCGACCTTCTCTCCCTGCGCAAGATGCCGACGACCTTGGCCGACGGGCCCAATCCGCTGTCCCTCCTCAGGGGCGTGTGCCCGTGCCCGCTCAACGGCAACGAGGTCAGGACGGGCGCGGATTGGGAGGCCTATCATCGCAGCCTCGCCAAGACCGTGCGCAAGGAGCTGGAGCGAAGCTGGCGGGTGTTCTCCCGCGAGCCCGAGACGGGTTTCCGCATCGTCACCGACCAGGACGAGGCCCAGCGGGTCCTGGAGGTGATGGCGCGCCAGCAGGAGGCGCGCATGCGCAGCATCGGCGCCGATTACCGCCTCGACGAGGCCGAGTTCGACGCGTTCTACCGTCGCCTGGTCGGACGGGGCCTCGGCCGCGGCTATGCCGTCGTCAGCGCCCTGATGGCGGGAGACGAGGTCGTCGCCGCGCTGCTCGGCATCCGCGATGCCGACACCTACGTCATGATCCGCATCAGCAATGCCGGGGAGGGGTGGTCGAACTGCTCGCCGGGCCGCCTCGTGATCGACAAGACCATGGAGGCCCTCCACCGAGAGGGCTGCCGCTCGTTCGATTTCAGCATCGGCGACTACGATTACAAACGCCGTTTCGGGGTCGAGCCCCTGCCGCTGGTGGACCTCGTCGCGCCGCTCGGCTGGCGCGGCCTGACGGGCGCGGCGCGGGCGAGGATGGTCGCGACCCTGCGCCGCTATCCCGCCCTCGACAGGCGGGTGCGGGACATCGCCTGCCGGGGCATCCTGCTCTGGCGCAAGCGCCGTTCGTGAGGGCGGCGGCTTCCCAGCATGGTCGTTGCCTAGCTCGGCAAAAACCAGAACCCTTTTCTCCCGCCGCTGCTGTATTCCAACACCGTGCTTTCATCGGCCGGACGGAGACAGCCCCGCATGAGCCAACCTCGTCGCCTGCATCTCGGCGCCTTCATGCGGCCGATCGGCATCCACACCGCGTGGTGGCGCTATCCCGGCGGATATCCGGACGCGAATTTCAGCTTTCCCCATCTCAAGCGCTTCGCCCAGCGCCTGGAGGCGGCCAAGTTCGATGCGTTCTTCATGGCCGACCATCTGGCGGTGATGAACATGCCCATGGCCGCGCTGAAGCGCAGCGCCACCGTGACCTCCTTCGACCCGATGACCCTGCTGCCGGCCCTCGCCGCCGTCACCGAGCGGATCGGGCTCATCGCCACGGCCTCCACCACCTATAACGAGCCCTATCATGTGGCCCGGAAGTTCGCCTCCCTCGACCATATCTCCAACGGCCGCGCCGGCTGGAACCTCGTCACCTCCGGCAACCCGGACGAGGCCCTGAATTTCGGCCGGGACGCCCATCTCGACCATGCGGTCCGGTATGCCCGCGCCCGCGAGTTCTTCGACGTGGTCACCGGCCTGTGGGATTCCTGGGCCGACGACGCCTTCATCCGCGACGTGGAGGAGGGGGTCTATTTCGACCCCGACAAACTCCATGTCCTCGACCATGCCGGCGAGTTCCTGAAGGTGAAGGGGCCGCTCAACATCGCCCGCCCGGTCCAGGGCTGGCCGGTGATCGTGCAGGCGGGGGCATCGGAGGCCGGACGCCAGATCGCCGCCGAGACCGCCGAGATGGTGTTCGGCGCCGGCTCGAAACTCGCCGCCGCCCAGGAGTTCTACGCCGACGTGAAAGGCAGGATGCCCGCCGCCGGCCGCGATCCCGACCATCTCAAGATCCTGCCCGGCGCCTTCATCGTCCTCGGCACGACACGCGACGAAGCCGAAGCCAAGAAGGCCCGGCTCGATGCGCTCGTGCCCACGGACAGCGGCATCGCCAACCTCTCGGTGCGCCTCGGCGTCGATGCCTCGGGCTTCGACCTCGACGCGCCCCTGCCCGATCTCCCGGAGACCAATGCCAGCAAGAGCGCCCAGGCCCAGATCGTCGGCTATGCCCGGAAGACCGGGGCCACGGTGCGCGCGCTCGCCCAGCGGGTCGGCGGCTATGGCGGGCTCACCATGGTGGGGACGCCGGCCGAGGTGGCCGACCAGATGGAGGAATGGCTCGTGACGCGGGCCTGCGACGGGTTCAACGTCATGTTCCCCTTCGTGCCGGAAGGCCTCGACGACGTGGTCGATACCCTGGTGCCGGAACTCCAGCGGCGGGGCCTGTTCCGCACCGAATACGAGGGCACGACCTTGCGCGACCATCTCGGCCTGCCGCGCCCGGCCAACCAGTTCTTCCCGGCCTGACGGACGGGCCGCCCTCCGACCGGGGAGGGCGGCGTTCTCGGGTCAGGCGGCGCGGCGGTTGACCTGGCTCTCGGCCAAACGTGTCAGGCGCTCGTCGGTGGCGCGCTCCTCGTCCAGGGTCTGCTGCAGCACGCCGGCGCAATCGTCCCGGCCGAGCTGCTTGGCCCAGGCCACGAGGGTGCCGTAGCGCGTGATCTCGTAATGCTCCACCGCCTGGGCGGAGGCGATGAGGGCGGCATCGAGAACCTGCTTGTCGCCGATCTCTCCGGAAACCTCGTTGGTCTCCTTGATGATGCCGTCGATGGCCGGGCAGGTCACCGCCTTCGGCGTATGACCATGCATCTTGAAGACCCTCTCCAGGCGCTCGATCTGGCCTTCGGTTTCCTTGAGGTGCTTCTCGAACCCGCTCTTGAGTTCGGGAGCGGTCGCCTTGGCGATCATCTTCGGCAGCGCCTTGGTGATCTGATTCTCGGCGTAATAGATGTCCTGCAGGGTGTGCACGAACAGGTCGTCGAGAGTCTGGATGTCCTTGGTGAAAATGCCCATGGCTCGTTCCTCCGTGAGTGAATTCGTGACGCATCGGACAGGCCGCGGCGCGCTTTCATCGACGATGGCCTTGATCGTGACCCCGCAATTATTTTTGCACGGCAAAGCTCGATCCAGGTGACATCATGATTTCGTCGCGCGCTTGCTAGGACGGATCAAGAGATCCACGCCGCGATGGTTCCGGACCACATGAGGCGGCGGAGGTCGGGATTCGTCTCGCCGCGGCGATGGACCGCGCCCCTTTCACGGACGTCGGGCGCCGGGCGGGAGAACCGGATCGGCCCGGGGCAGGGGAGCGGCTGAGGAGCCGAACCGCGGCAGCGCACCATCGTTCGACGCATGAAACAAATTAAGGCATGCTCGAATTACCGGCATGTACTGTTTTTCGTACGTTTAGCCGGTGCAAATATCAGACACCGCTCATATCATCACGAGACGTCGGGGGCATGAACGCCCAGCAGCCATCGGAGACGTCGAACCATGACTTTGAGCCCACCTCGGAATTCGGCCGAAATCTTCACTTTCGTGCCCAGAAAGAACGCATCACCCGCACGTGCCTATTCGACGGGCATGCGGAAGGGCGTCAACGCCGTGGTGGAGCTCGCAGGGCGCATGTCGCAGCCGACGGCGTTGCCAAGGATGGATTTCGGCGACAGCTGGTACCATGCCGAGGCGATCCTTGAGGATGGCCGCAGCCGGAAGCTCTGACGGGCGCCACGCATCACGGGACCACACATCACGGGACATGGTATCGCTCCGGTGCCGGAACGCGGGACGCACCGCGCCTCCGGCCAGCCGGAGACCGCGATGAAGCCGCCGATCGGACGCGAGACCACGTTGTGCATGTCCCTGTCGGGACGACCGGGCCATTTCGGGTCGCGCTTCCACAACCGGCTCTACGAGCTCATGGGGCTCGACTATGTCTACAAGGCCTTCACCACCACCGACCTGACCGCCGCGATCGGCGGCATACGGGCTCTGGGCATTCGCGGCTGCGCCGTCTCGATGCCGTTCAAGGAGGCCGTGATCCCGCTTCTCGATCGCCTCGAAGCCTCGGCGGCGGCCATCGACAGCGTCAACACGGTGGTGAACGAGGCCGGGTGCCTCACCGGCTACAATACCGATTACATCGCCATCCGCCTGCTCCTCGAAAAGCACGAGGTCGATCCGCTCACGCCGTTCCTCCTGCGCGGCTCCGGCGGCATGGCCAAGGCCATCGTCGCGGCCCTGCGCGATGCGGGCTTCCCGAACGGCACGGTTGTGGCCCGCAACGAGCCGGCCGGACGGGCCCTGGCGGACAGCCATGGTTATGCCTGGCGCGCCGAGATCGGCGAGGCGCAGGCCCCGCTCCTCATCAACGTCACGCCCCTGGGCATGGAAGGCCCGGAGGCCGATGCCCTCGCCTTCCCCGCCCCTCAGATCGCCGCCAGCACCATCGCCTTCGACGTGGTGGCGCTGCCCTCGATGACGCCCTTCCTGCGCGCGGCCGAAGACGTGGGGAAGCGCCTCATCACCGGCCACGAGGTCGTGGTGCTGCAGGCCCTGGAGCAGTTCGTCCTGTATACCGGGCAGATTCCGGGCGAGGATCAGGTCGCCGACGCTGCGGCCTTCGCCCGAACCTGACGCGCTCTCTGCTCATGAGGCTTCATACGCCGTTCCATGAGAGAAAACTAAGGGACTCCTGCAGGATATTTCCGCCTTTCGGCTTGCTTTGGCGGGGGGCGGGCAATAGGTATCTCTCAAGCGCGGTGAGCCCGCGCAATCGAGATGTCTTCTAAAGAAGACTTGCAACGCAGGAGAAACATCATGGCTTGGACTGCCCCCGTCGTTCAGGAAGTGTGTGTCGGCATGGAAGTCACCAGCTACGAGTCGGCTGAGATCGACACCTTCAACTGAAGCAGCCGGAAGCGTTCGAGCTTCCAGCGCATGACATGAGAGTCACCTCTCCGCGACGAGCCGCCTCCGGGCGGCTTTTTGCGTTTTCAGGACCCGATAAGACCTGAGCCGCTCAGCGCTCGGTGCCGCCCTCGCGCTCCCGCCGCCGGCGCAGGATGGCATCCAGGCGAGCCACGATGATGGCGAGTTCGCTCTGGCGCCTGAGGCCGAGCCTGCCGAAGATCGCCTTCAGGTGAACCGGCACGATGCCCTCGCGGATCGCGAGGGCATCGTGCCTTCCCGGGGCGAGCTTCCCCGGCCGATGGCCGTCGCCACCAGGGCCTGCATCCGTGTCAGACCCAATTGCTCGGGTTGCGGCGCGATGGAGACGAGGTCCGGCGGCGGTCCATCGCGCTCGCCCCCTCGTCCGTGGCGGCACCGCCGCTGAAGACGGGGCCGTCCCGGGGAGGCGGAGCCGATGTGCGCGCCGGCACAGCGAAACGGATCGCGGCCAGCCATGAACCATTCAGCCGCCATAGGCGCATGATCTCAAGGTGACGCTCCGACCGCGACTCAGCCCAGGAACCCGACATGACCGTTGCTCGTCCCTTCCGCTGGCTGCTCGCCCTCGTCACCCTGGTGATGCCGGCATCCCTGATCCAGAGCCGCCCCACGGTCGACGGGTCCGAGCGCGGCAAGACGAAGGAACCCCAGAGCCAGGTCGTCTTCCGGCACTACATCTGATTCCATAGTCGGCCCCGGCGACAGGATCGCGGCAAAGGCGGCGGGCGCCCTTCAGCTACGGTTCAACCAGTACGGTCTAGCTTGAGCGGCCTTACGAGACAGGCCGCCGCGAATGCCCGGCGGAGGGATCGCGCAAGGCGCGTCGCGCACCCCCGTGGAAGCCATGCTCGCTCTACCCACAACCACCCTCGGCACGCCCGTCCTGCACATTCCGTCCACGACGTCGGCCCCGCCCCGCCCCGGCGCGGAGGCGTCCCACGCTTTCCTGCGCAGCACGATGCCAGCCCTCGACCGCGCCTTCGGCCTCGACTGCGCCGCCGACATGCCCGAGGACATGGCACGGCTGATCGCCCGGCTTCATGCCGGCCCCTTGGGTGCCCCCTCGCAGGACACGGCGTCGGAGAGCACCGGACTGTCGGCGACGGCCTACGAGCCGGCCTGATCGCGGCGACAAACCGAGGCGCCGCCCTTGGCCCGATCCCCTCGACGATGGCGGTGCGGGCGGCACGGATAGGGCCGGATGGATTCCGTTCGACGCGTTCGCCCATGCCTTCGCGCCCATGCCTTCGCGCCCATGCCTTCGCGCGCATCGTTCGTCGATCGCACGATGAGAAACCTCAGCGAGCGACGATCCGGCAGTCGACCCGGATAGGGTCCCGGCTCAATAATGAGCGCCGGACGACCGTTATATCCGACCGACCTATACTGTCTCGACGGATGATATTATCCTTTCCATGCGAAAAAACTGGTCGGTCTTTCAAATCCGATCCGGGCAGGTTAGTCCAGACTATCGCCGATAGTGTGCGGCGTTGCGCGGGAGCGTATCGTGTCGCTGAAGGACTGAGATGGACCTCGACGACGAGACTTTGCAGGACATCGAAGACTCGCTCGTCACCTCCGCGCTTCAGTCGCATGACTGGGACAAGGCGGTCGCCAGGATCGCGACCGCGACGGACGCGAGGGGGGTCGTCGCGATCCCGTTGAAGGGCCGCGTGCCCGGCCTGCCGATGAGCGCCAGTCTCGATGCCTTGGCCGACGGATACTTTCGCGGCGGCTGGTCGAAGAACGACTACCGCGTCAGAGGCGTGCCCAAGCTCCTCAGGACCGGCCTGTTCGTCGACCAGGACTATGCCACGCCTGACGCGATGCGGTCCGAACCGTTCTATGCCGATTACTTGCACAGCCACGGCTTTCAATGGTCCGCCGGACTGATGGTCCAGGCGGGCGACGATGCCTGGGTGATGATGATGCAGCGGACCATCCAGCAGGGGCCCTACACGTTGGACGACCAGATCGCCTTGCGGCGCCTCATCGCCCCCCTTAACCGGGCCGCGCAACTGGCCCATAGCCTCGGCGAGGCGCGCCTCACGGGCATCGCCGACGCCCTGGAAACGGTCCGCAGCCCGAGCCTGCTCCTCGACAGAACGGGACGGGTGCTGCGGGCGAGCAGCAGCGCGGAACGTCTGTTCGGACCCGATCTGAATGTGCGCATGGGAGAACTCGTGATCCCCTCCGATGCGCAGGCGACCGCCCGGCTTCGCGCCCATGTTGCCGCCGCCCTCTGGTCCGATCCGCAGGATGTTTCCCTGTCCCGGGCGCCGGTCGTCGTCCGCAGGGTGGCCAAGCGGCCCCTCACCCTACGGGCCCAGCCGCTCCGCAAGGCCGGCCTGGAATATTTCGATGGCTGCCGGGCGATCCTCACGATCACGGATCTCAACGAAAGCGGGGACCTCGACGCCGATGTCCTCAAGACATCGTACGGGCTCACGCCTCGGGAAGCCGAGTTGTGCCACACCCTGCTCGCCGGCCACAGCACCGGGGAATGCGCGGACAGGCTCGGCATGTCGATCCATACGACACGGACGCATCTGAAGAAGATCTTCGTCAAGACCGACACGGGCAGTCAGACCGAACTGATGATCGTCCTGAGCCGGCATTTCGGGCTCTAGAGCGCTCTCCGTCGAAGTGGATGCCGGTTCGGCGAAAAAGAGCGCGGCAAGACAAAGGCCTAGAGATGTGTCCCGACCCAACGGGGTCGGGCGCAGCTCTAGC
>NZ_NKUG01000134.1 GCF_014845095.1 Methylobacterium bullatum
CCGCCTACCGCATCCCGGACACTGCCGGGGCAAACGTCCTGCCCGGGGAGAAAGGTTACCCGACGATACCGATTAACCGGATGGTGCCCCGCTCCTTGCTGACCAACCTCCCTGCGGAGGCGTCGGTGCGGGCCGGTGCGCCCTTGGATGTGCGGGGAATCGCCTTCGGCGGTGATTGCGGAGTAAAGGCCGTCGAGGTCTCCCCCGATGGCGGTCGGAACTGGATGCCGGCGAGCCTCGGCACGGACGAGGGCACCTACAGCTTCCGGCGCTTCGAGGCGAGACTACCTGCCTTGGCACCTGGTCGACACGACCTCAAGGTCCGCTGCACCAGCACGAAGGGTGCGGTTCAGCCGCTGGAGCCGACCTGGAACCCGAATGGCTTCATGCGCAGCGTGGTCGAGACTACCCCCGTCATAGCGTCCTAGTACTCGGAGCCGAGCATGCCTAAGATGATCCTGACTCGCCTCGCACTCGGTACGTTCTGCGCCCTCTCGTTGGCCGGGGCGGCTGCCTCCAGTGGTGAGCTGATGAAGTTCAAGTCGGTCTCAGTCGAGTTGCCCCAGGGTGACCGAACCTTCCCCGGCGGCCCCGAGGCCGAGGCGATCAACAACAACTGTCTTGTCTGCCACTCGGCCGGGATGG
>NZ_NKUG01000135.1 GCF_014845095.1 Methylobacterium bullatum
AAATCATCTGACGACGGACAGGGGTGGGAGCAGGGAGTCGACGGGGCCGATCTCGAAGATCGACTTGATCGACAGCCCGTTGATCAGCGCCGGGAAGGGACTTCCTTCGTCGCGGAACTGCTTGAGCGCCGCCCGAACCCCCTCGCCGCCGCGGCTGTGGCCCATCATGCCGACCTGCGACAGATCCATCGTTCCGCGCGGGTTGAAATTGAGCGTCGCCGGAGGCGGGATCTGGCCCGTCCCCCGGGTCCAGTCGGACAGGAGGGCGAGGTGCCTCAGGACCAGCCGTCCCCGCATCAGGTTGAGGCCGGCATCTCCCGGTATGCCAGCGGCCGACGTGATTCCGCGGTTGGCGTTGATCGACACGACGATGTAGCCCCAGGAGGCGAGTTCCTTGGCCAGATACTCGTAGCCCAGGTGGTTCGGCACCACGACCTCGCCCGCCTCGCACTTGCCCGTCTGCGTATAGCTGGACCCGTAATCGACACGGACCTGGAGTTCCTTGTCGAAGGTACCGCAAGTGCCGTGGTTGCCGTGGAGGAATACCGCGACCGGGAGCGGTCCGTCGGACAAGGTCGTGGGCCTGTAGACCTCGGCCCAGAGATCGACCTTGCGGTCGGAGGCGACGAGTGGCTCGTCCCGACCGGCGAAACGGTACGACCCCGTAGTGACCGCGAAAGGACCGTCCGCAGCCTCGACAACCGTTGGAAGCGCGGCACATGCCGACGCAAGTGTAAAGACTGCGGATCGCAGCAAGGACTTCAACGACACAGGTTGGTCTCCAAACGACGAGAAAGCTACAGAGATGACGAGCGGGGCGGGTGGCGGTTATGTTTTATTTTTCTGATATTATAGTTTGAGCAGACTTCTGCCGGCGGCCCTTGTCAGTGGCCGCCGCTGCGGGCAGCGTGGCGGAGAGACTGTCTCGAAGCGCCAGACAACATCTTTGATTGTCTGCTTCCTGTACGGATCTGATCTTCTTCAGACCCTGGCTGTTATAGCTTTTGCACTATCTTAAGCGTTCCTGCCGCCTGATTTATGGGTAAAATGGCAAAACACAAAAGTCTATAAAACGCACATGTCCGGTTAAATGATGTTCACGCGGCCTATTGTTTGAACAAGTGCCTGGTTAATGATTTTTGTATCGGTTATTTTGCAGAAATTTAGAGCACAATGCAATAAATAGCATATATTTTCGTCATTTGTATTTGATTAATGTGCGATGTGCTGCGAGCGTATTTAGAAACTTCGATCTAATCCTGTTTTCTGAAGCCGGTTGGGGCGGGGGCTTTCCTCGAAGATTTCGATTGATCAGAGCGCAGGACTATACGACTGAGTCAGATGCAAAGGCTTATTAAATACGCGAATTTAGGCGGCATAAAACGAGACAAACTGTCAAACAGTGTTGAATATTGACCCTGGATCGGCGTCGAATTTTGATCCCCTGGATGGGTATGGCGGGACGCCCCTGATCAGCTCGGCGAAGCGGGTCGGGGTGGCGCAGCCGGGCTGATCAGGGAGCCAGCAAACGCGACGTGTGCGCCGGCCTCGGGCGCGGTTTTTTAAGTGCCAGCTCTTGTTGCCGGTGTCGACGATCTCGCAATGGGGGGTGAGCCGGTCGAGCGGCGCCGCTGTCATCTTGGCGTCGCTGGCGAACACGCTGGGCCATTCCCCGAAAGCGAGGTTGGTGGTGACTACGATCCATGTGGTCTCGTAGAGCTTGCTGATTGGCCTGCTGCAGGTTCCGTGGCCCCCAGTCTGGGTACCATGACGGAACCGGAAGTGTGGGATGCAGCGTCGCAAGTTTCGTCGTGAGTTCAAGGTCGAGGCGATCCGGCTGGTCGAGCAGCGAGGCGTTTCGGTGGCTTAGGTTGCCCGTGATCTGGACGTTGACGAGAACGTCGTGCGCAAAGGGTAGGGAGCTCTCGTCTGATCCCGCTTAGGCGTGTCCCGTTCCTGGGCAGGTAAAGTCTGAGCAGGTCGAGATCGAACGTCTTCGTAAAGATGCTCCTCGTCTGAAGGCGGAGGGTAAATTGAAGTTCAGTGAAGTAAAATCCTTAAAAGGCTGCGGCGTACTTCGCGAGGGGTGCGATGTGAAGTTTGCTTTCGTGGCCAAGCATCGCGCAATCTTGCCGGTCACCTGGATGTGCAGCGCCTTCGACGTGTCCAGGTCCGGCTTCCATGTTTGATTCACGGGGCAGGCGAGCTAGCGAGCCCAGGACGACGTTGCGATCTTGACGAAGGTGCGGGCGAGCTTCGCGGCGAGCGACCGTACATACGGAGCCCGTCGGATCTGGCGCGACGTGCTGGCGGAGGGCATCTCCAGCGGGCTGCACCAGATCAAGCGGCTCATGCGGGAGAACGGATTGCGGGCCGGTCCGCGACGGCGCGGCCTGCCCAAGGATGATGGCGAGCGCTCCGTCGTCTCCCCCAATATCTTGGATCGGAAGTTCGAAGCGGATCGGCCGAACCAAAAGTGGATCGCCGACTTCACCTAGATACTGTTGGCGAACCGGGCAGCTGCGGCCAAAGCTGCAAACCGCGTCTCGCGTGTTCTGGCCGGGGCGTCTCTGTCAGCCAGTGTACGGCGTGTGAGGCATTCATCGCGGCAGCCACGCAGACATGCTGCAGTCCGGTCTTGGCTTGGCCGATGTCTCGGCTCCGGCACAGACCTACGGAGCGTATGCCCTGGGAGGGGGGGCCTCGATTCCGGCGCGGATGCGATACCGCTCTTTCCAGACCGGATCCTGCATCCGGTCCTGCGCGGCATTCAGCACCTCGTATTCCAAGCGTGGCAGGAAGTAGACAGAGCGGCGCCCCTCTTGGAGGAAGTACACAATCGGCGCGCCAGGCAGGCGCCGCAATCGGTCCGGCTGAACACCGCCTGGACGCGTGGGGCTCCGACCTCGTCATGGATGGCGCGCCAGGTCGCCGGCGTCTTGCCCTGCGGACAGGTGACCCGCTCGTGCTTCCAGTCCATGACGAAGTGGCGCTGCTCGCAGGCTCGTTCAGCTTTCGTTGCCCGCTGCGGCATGGCGCGGACCGGCCCTTCCAGCGCGACGGCACGGTCTCGCCGGCTTCCGACCAGCAGTCCCGCATCGACGTAGCCGGCATCCACGAAGTGTTCGGCCGGCAGAAGATCCTTGGCGGCCAGCTGCTCGTGAATCGCGGCCGTGCTCGCCATTTCGGGCTGCATCGCGGGGCAGGTCATCACGTTCGTGACAAGATGAGCTACATCCGGGTCGCAGACCTCGGGGTCGGAGGGGGATTGCAGCCGCTCACCGACCGGCGGCAGCTCCGGACCGCTGCGCCAGTGCAGCGTCCCGCCTCCCTCACGGGCATAATGCACGCGCCACACGTCGCGCAGGGTGCTGACCATCGACACGCCACGTGCCTCAGCGGGTGCATCCGGCGCGTCCAGGGCCTCAAGCAGACAGAACCCGTGGACACCGATCGCGAGAGGGAGTGCTTCCCGCTCCGCCCGACCTTTGGGCGGCCGGTAACCCTCGACCCGGCGTCCGTAATGCTTGAACCAAACCGGCTGCGTGATCCCGCGCAGCCAGCCCGGCGCGACGGCGGCCAGAACGTGCGTGCTATCAGTGCGCTGCTTGCCGCGTACCTTGACCAAGCCGCGTGCCCTGAAGCGCGTGAGCATTCGATCCAAAAGCAGGTGCTCGGCGTCGCCGGCGATGAGGCGGGCGCGGAACTCAGTCAGTGCACTGAAGTGGAAGCCCGGCTCGGTGAGTTCGAGCCCGAGCGCATACTTCCAGTCGATCCGGGCACGCACGGTATCCGCAGCTTGGCGATCGCTCTGTTGCTCTGAGAACTCAAAGACCGTGAAGAGAGCCAGCCGCCACGGCGGAAGCCCGAGTTGACCACGGGTCGGGTAGAGGCCACCGAAGTCCTCGTCCTGATAGAGGGCGCTGAGTGGCCGTCGTTCCCTTGGAGAACGCCGCCTTCGCAAGCCGCACTGTCTCAGGCAGGATCGTGCCGATCGGAAGCTTATCGAGCATCGCCATTACAATGCCCGCAACCCCTGATTCGCCGACAGTATCTCACCTACCTGCCGACTGCTGCCGCCGTCCTCTACCTCAGCGTCGGGCTCGATGCCTTCAGCCGCCGGATCGTTGGGTAATCACCTCCGCTCGGAACTCGTCCTAGACGCTCTGGAGATGGCCATCACCCAGCACAGGCCCCGTGGCGTGATCCATCGCTCGGACCAGGGATCGCAACACACGTCGAGGGCCTTCGGCAGCTGCTGCCAGTAGGTGAGCGTGCGACCCTTGATGGGTTCGGTCGGCGCCGCCTACGACAATGCCATGGCTGAGGGCTTCTTCTCCATCCTCAAATGCGAGTCGCTCGCCCGCCGTCGCTTCCGCTCGCAGGCCGAGGCTCGGATGGCCTGCTTCCGCTACATCGAGGGCTTCTACAATCCGCTGTGCCGGCACTCAGCGCTCAGCTACCGCTCGTGCTTCGTCTACGAACAGGAAACTCAGTCGGATCCGTTGCCGGAGACTCAGCTCCACCAAGCCCCCTGATCCGACCATAGAAACGGGGCAATCCGAGTTTTGTGAGAGACACAAAGGCTGGCACGCCCAGCCGTCACGCTCTTCCGAGCATTGTCATATGGGCGAGGTCGGCTTCCGGCGGCTTGAGCAGGGCCGCCGCCAGATTGGCCTCGAGCACGATGAGATCGCTATCAGGATCGGGCTCCCACCCGCAATTGCAGCCGCCTGGACCTTCGTGGGCCTCGGCGATCTGTCGATACAGCGTTCCGATGGTGCGCGCCGCTACCGCCAGCGCCTGGAGCGCCGGAAGAGGTTGTCGGTGCAGACTGGTCCAGAACGCGCGTCGCAGTGCCTCGTCCAGTTCGCTTCCCTCCTTGGGCGGATCGATACAGGGCCGGGAAGAACGGATAACACTCACGCGATCTCTCCTTTTACGATCGGGATCGGTTTGTGCATCAGGCCCGGCTCCTTTGCGGCAGTCAGGAAATCGACGAAGTCTGCGATGCGGTGCAGACGCATGTCGACGGTGCAACCATCCCACCATGCCAGCCGTGCATAACCGCGGATCAGTTCCAGCACCCGTTCCATCTCGTCCGACCTCCAAATTCTGCAGTGCCCCGCCAGCGGGCATAAAGACGCAAGCTGATCGATCAAGCAAGCGTATTGGCGAATATTGGAAAGAGTATAAAACTCACGCAAACCGTTCGGGCTACAATTTAGATTTAGATCTATTCTACGTTGCCTGCCCTTAGCGCCTCGTTTTGCGGGGTTGAAGCAAAAATGGCGTGCCTTCGTATCTGCGTTCCCCACCCTGAGCACCTTTTACGAAATGGCGATCGAGGCGGGCTGCCAACGCGTTCGGCAGTCATCGCCAGCGGCGGAGAATGCCCCGAAATCTACGGTGATGCGGCCGCCCTGCTACCGGAGGTGGATGTGCCGAATGTGCCCGAGACCCATAAGATCAGCATCAATCCACACCTGCTGCAGGAAGCGATGTTCCGGGCCGCCATCGAGAAGCTTGGTGCGGATCGCATCAGTCCCATCTCGCTGCGATCGGTTGCGTTCGACGAGATCGAGGGCGTGATCGGGGACATCATGAACTGCGAGGAGATCGTCTCCACCTCGCTCCACGGCGTCATCGTTTCCCATGCCTACGTTATTCCCTGTCAGTCGCTCCGCGTGACGAGCGACCTGGAAAACGCGCGGGATTCGTTCAAGATATGGGATTACAAGCTCTTGGTCGGTCTCGATGATCCCGCTTTCGGCGTCCCTCCGAGATTTATCGACTTGAAGTGGCTCGAAGCGTGCGAGTGCGTCCTGCTGCCGTCGCCGATCGACACGACGGCTCTCCGGGCACCGTTCCCCTTCCCCGGCTGATTGAAGGCCTGAACGGCGAGGCCGGTTTCCGGCCCTAGCACCACCCGCCGCAGGGCCGAGGAGCTCTCTTCCCGCACGCCCTCTCGAGGGCGTTTTGATGCGCAATCCCAACAGGCGGGTCGCCTTATCTATCGCTCGTGAATATGAGCCCAAGGCGCTCTTGCCCGACGCGGAAACAGTCAGGCGGGAGCCGGCTTTCCGCAGAATCCGGTCTTCTAAGCTGTGTGCGTGGCCGCACATCGATGTCGAAACGGGCTGACTACCTCATGGTCAACCCCACTTCGATCCTGGCAACCTGATCGTGGCCGCTCTCGCGAGGAACGGATCGCATCGGTGCGCCGAAAGGCACCGGATCTCAGATGGATCGGGCAATCGGTAGTCGAACGATGACCATGACGCACACGACCTCGGCTGAGGACGGCCTCTCCCTACGCTTCTGGGGCGTTCGAGGTTCCACGCCTGTCAGCGGGCCGGATTATGCCGAGTTCGGGGGCAATACGCCTTGCATGGAGGTCCGCTGCGGCACGCGCCTGTTCGTGGTCGATGCCGGGTCCGGCCTTAACGCTTGCGGTCTCCATCATCGCGAGGCGCTACCCAAGGAGATCGATCTCCTGTTCAGCCATCTCCATCTCGATCACACCGCTGGGCTGCCGTTCTTCAAACCGGTGATCTTCAACCCAGAGCGGACGATCAACACCTATTGCGGGAACCTCGACGGGGACAGCGCCAAGGCGGCCCTGGACCGGCTGTTCTCGCCGCCGCTGTTTCCGGTGACGCTCGACGTCATCCCGTGCACATTCTCCCATCACGGCTTCAAGGCGGGCGAGTCGCTGAGTTTCGCCGACGGCGCGCGGGTCGACACCATCCTGCTCAATCATCCACAAGGGTCCGTGGGCTATCGCTTCGACCATGCGGGCAAGCGCCTTTGCATCATCAGCGACATCGAGCATTCCGACCCCTGGCCCGACGAGGCCCTTCGTCGCTTCGTGGAGGGGGCCGACCTGCTCGTCTACGACGGCATGTTCACGGAGACCGAGTATCCCCGCTGCTGTGGCTGGGGGCACTCCACCTGGGAAAAGGGCGTCGAGCTGGCGCGGGCGGCGGGGGCGAAGGCTTTGGCGATCATTCATCTCCACCCGTCGCATGGCGATGCGCAGTTGCGCAGCGTGGAGGCCGAGATGCAGGCCGTGATGCCGACCGCGTTCATCGCGCGCGAACGTCAGATGGTCGCCGTCGGCGAGGTGACGGAGCCGGCCCGCGACGGCCGGCACCTGTCCCTGATCAAGACGGCCTGACGGCCTCGTCGCGGCCGAGGCGGCTGTTGCGCCGGCTCCAGGCGAAGTAGATCACAAGTCCTACCACGAGCCAGGCAAGCAGTCGCAGCCAGGTCTGGCCGTCGAGGGACACCATCATGGCGAGGCAGCTGACGATGCCGAGGATCGGCACCAGCGGCACCAGCGGCGTCCGGTAGTCCCGTCGCGCATCGGGCTGGGTCCGGCGCAGGATGATGACACCCGCACAGACCAGGATGAAGGCCAGCAGGGTGCCGATGCTGGTCATGTGGCCGAGCTGGCTGATCGGCAGGAACCCGCCGAGCGCGCTGGTGAACACCATGAAGAACAGGTTCGAGCGGTAGGGCGTCTTCCAGGTCGGGTGGATCTTCGAGAAGAAGCCCGGCAGCAGCCGGTCCTGGCTCATGGAATAGAACACGCGGCTCTGGCCCAGCAGCAGGACCAGGATCACGGTGGAGAAGCCGGCGATGACGCCGAGGGTCACGAGGCTCTTCAGCCACGGGAACGGGGTCTGGGCGATGGCCGTGTTCACCGGGGCGGCATCGCCCTTCATGGCGTCGTAATGGACGAGGCCGGTGAGCACGCCGGCGAAGGCGATGTAGATCACCGTGCAGATGGCCAGCGAGCCGAGGATGCCGATCATCATGTTGCGCTGGGGGTTCTTGGCCTCCTGCGCCGCCGTCGAGACCGCGTCGAACCCGATATAGGCGAAGAACACGACGCCGGCGCCGCGCATGATGCCGCTCCAGCCGTACTCGCCGAACGTGCCGGTGTTCTCGGGGATGAACGGCACGTAGTTCTGCGCCTTGATGTAGAACAGGCCGACGCCGACCACGACCGCCACCACCGCGAGCTTGATCGCCACGACGACGGCGTTGACGCGAGCGGATTCGCGGATGCCGATCATCAGCAGGGCCGAGACGGCGACGATGATGAGGATGGCGGGCAGGTTGACGATGCCATGCGCCGTCACCCCGTCGACCGTGTAGGTCTCGAAGGGGGAATTGACGAGGCTGGGCGGCAGGTTGATGCCGAGCGTGTCCCGCAGGAACCGGGTGACGTAGCTCGACCAACTCACCGAAACGGTGGCCGCGCCGACAGCGTATTCCAGTACGAGATCCCAGCCGATGATCCAGGCCACGAACTCGCCCATGGTGGCGTAGGCGTAGGTATAGGCCGAACCCGCCACGGGGATCATGCCGGCGAGCTCGCTGTAGCACATGCCGGCGAAGGCGCAGGCGATCGACGCGATGGCGAAGGAGATCACCACGGCGGGGCCGGCATGCTCGGCCGCCGCGATGCCGGTGAGGGAGAACAGGCCGGCTCCGATCACCGCGCCGATGCCGAGGGCGACGAGGCTCCAGGGGCCGAGGGTACGTTCGAGCTTGTGCTCACCCCCTTCGGCGTCGGCATTCAGTCGCTCGAGGGATTTCGTCCGGGTGAGATCGCCTGCGAGGCCTGATGCCATTGATCGATGCCCTTCATGGTTGGAGCGCGGAGGTCCGGCGTCCAGCGCATGGCGACCATGCAGCTTTCCCGCCAAGGGCTAAACCTTGGCCATTCAACGAGGTTCCGGCAAAATGACGCGCCGTCTCGCGGGTCGCGGAGGCCGCCCGAGGCGGCAAGCCCCGGCCCTCAGCCGCAGCGTCTACCGCGTGGCTGCCGCGAGACAGCCAGCCGCCAGGTCCTTGAGGATCGCTCCGGCGCGGGCGGAGATGTCCGGCCCGGCCGTCTCGGGCGTACCGGCGGAGAAGGGCGGTTCCGGCGCATATTCGGCCACGAGCTGGCTCGTCCTGGCATCGTCGTCGCCACGCAGGCGGGCCGCCAGGACGAGGGCGAAGTCGAGGCCTGCGGAAATGCCCGCGGCCGTGATCCGGTTGCGGTCCACCACCACGCGCCGGTTCATCGGAATGGCGCCGAGGCGGGGCAGCACGGTCTCGCGCACGCACCAATGCGAGGTGGCGCGGTAGCCGTCGAGCAGCCCCGCCGCGCCGAGGATGAGCGAGCCGGTGCAGACGCTGGTGACCCAGGATGCGCGTGGAGCCCGGTCGCGCAGGAAGGCCAGGGTCGCCGCGTCGCGCATCTGGGCGGGGGTCGCGTCGCCGCCCGGCACGAAGAGCACGTCGATATCGAGGGGGCAGGTCTCGAAGGAGGTGTCGGCAATGAGGGTCAGGCCCGTATCGCTCGGAACGGGTCCGGCTCGGCGGGAGACGAGATGGAGCCGATCGCCCGCCAACCCGGCCAGGATCGCCTGCGGGCCCACGAGGTCGAGCGCCGTCATGCCGGGGAACATCAGCATGGCGATCCGCACGGGCGGCCGCTCGGGCGCCGCCGCGCGAGCGGCCTCGCCCGGACCGGACAGAACGGCCGCGGTCAGGCTCGCGGTGAAGGCGCGACGATCCATGGACGATCCCTCCCGATGGCCATGCCCTCCCGATGGCCATGACCGGATCATATAGACCACCGATCGCGCCAGCAGAGGCCGCTGCGCTTCGGGACATGACCAAGATGTCGCTGCCTCCGGCGCCATCCGCCGCATGTGGACGCGAAGGGCGTACTTCGCCATATGCGCAGCTTGGCGGGATGCGTGACCGGGTGGGATGCGCTACAACCCCGTGACATGCTACGGGCTCGCCATCGACGTCAGGCGGACCGATCCGATACGGCCGGCCCGAACCGGACGATTTCCTGCCAAACGATCAGAATACGACGAGCCATGACACGCGACGTCCTTGACACCAGCCCCGACCGATTGAGCGACACGAACGGCGACGGGCGGCCGAGCCTGACGGCGACCATTCGCTCCCATCTCGGAGACCAGCTCCGCACAGTCTACGACCGCCTCGGCACGGACGAGCCGTCCACGCGTTTCGCCGAGCTCATCGAGAAGCTGGAAGCCGCCCTGAAAGCGCGCGGCGAGCAGGTGGAGCCCGAGTTCCGCAACGGTCTGCTCGCGGCGGTGCCGTCGCTGCGGGCCTTCGCGCTCTCGCTCACCAGCAATCCGGCTCGCTCGGACGATCTCGTGCAGGACACCCTGCTCAAGGGCTGGCAGCATCGCGCTCGGTTCCAGCCGGGCACGAACCTCAACGCCTGGCTCTTCACCATTTTGCGCAACATCTTCTACTCGGACCACCGCAAGCGCGTGCGCGAGGTGGAAGACCAGGACGGCTCCTACGCGGCGCGTCTCGCGACGGCACCGCACCAGGGCGACCGCCTCGATGTGGAGGACCTGCAGACGGCTCTCGCCAAACTGCCGCCCGACCAGCGCGAGGCCCTCGTCCTCGTGGGCGCCGAGGGCGTGTCCTACGAGGAGGCGGCCACGATCATGGGCTGCAAGGTCGGCACGGTGAAAAGCCGCGTCAGCCGCGCCCGCGGGCGCCTCGCCGAATTGCTCGGCTACGACGAGGAAGACCTGAGCTCGGACCGGCTGATCCAATCGGCCATGCCGAAGGACGCCTGATTCCGGCCGCCGAGCCGTCGGGATCGGCGCTCCTTCGCGCTCACGAAGCGCTATCGTATCGCGACACCGGGCACATGAGGAACGTCGTCCCCCACTCGGGGGCATGGTTGGGACAATCCGGCAAAATCGATTTTCGAGGCATCCCTTTCCGGAGATCGGGCGTTACTGCCCCGAACCCCGCTGAGCGTCACCGTTCGCGGGTCATCGGATACGGAGATCTCGATCATGAACATCAAGACCCTTCTCGCCGCTTCGGCGATCGCCCTTTCCCTCCCCCTCGCGGCCCAGGCCCAGGGCCTCGTGCGCGGCGCCGAGCGCGGCGCGCAGGACGGTGCTGACGCGGCCGGCCCGCTGGGCGCCATCGTCGGCGGTGCCGTCGGCGCAGCGACCGGAACCGTCGGTGGCATCCTGGGTGTCGACGACCGCCCCCGTTTCCGCCAGTACGTCACCCGCGAGCGTCACAGCTCCTACGCCTATGACGGCGATGTCCGCGTCGGCGCGACCCTGCCCGGCACCGGCGTGACCTATTACGACGTGCCGTCCGAGTACAACGCCCGCGGCGCGCGCTACACCATCGTCAACGACCGTCCGGTGCTGGTGGACCGCAGCCGCCGCATCGTCGAGGTCATCGATTGATCGTCGACATCGATCGACGCTGACCATTCGGCAAGAGCCCCCGGTGCCACGGCACCGGGGGCTTTTTCGTGGATCGAAGAATCGTCAGGGTTCGCAGGAGAAACACCTGAAATACCGGCGCAGGATCGGGTACCCTCAACATTTGTGAGTCGGTACGCGCAACACTCGCCGCCCCGGCCGGTTATTGCTCTTGACTGAGGGAGACACCCGATATGGCAAACGATCCGATTCTCCGCATTGATCAATCGGCCTCCGGACAGTCCGGCGCCGCGGATGTCGATCCGTCTCTGCCCGAGCCGGTGCGGGACCATCTCGGCCAACAGCTGCGCTCCGTCTTCACCACGCAGGACGATGCGCCGAAATTCCTCGGTGAACCTGCCGTGCCGGAGGAATTCGCGCCGCAATTGCGTCGCCTTGAGACTCGGTTGAAGACGCATGAGGAAGGCACCGGTGCAGTCGAGCAGGCTCTGGATGGCCTCCTCGACGACCTGAACGCACCGCCCGCGACGTCGATCTGAACTCGGACCTCGGGACCCTAGACCTTGGGTTTGGCTGCGAGGATATCGCGGATCTCGCCCAACAGCTTCACGTCCGCCGGGGTTTCGGGAAGGGGCTTTGCCTCCTCCTGGGTCTGAAGCTTGTTCATGGCCCGGATGACGAGGAACAGCACGAAGGCGACGATCATGAAATTGAGCGCCACGGTGATGAACTGGCCGTAGCCGATCACCGCGCCCTGCTTCTTGGCATCGGCATAGGCCGCGCCCTTCTGCACGCTCGACGAGAGCGCGATGTAATAGTTCGAGAAATCGAGGCCGCCCGTGATCGCCCCGATGATCGGCATGAACACGTCCTGGACGGCCGACGTGACGATGGAGCCGAAGGCGGCGCCGATGATCACGCCCACCGCCAGGTCGACGACGTTGCCGCGCAGCGCGAATTTCTTGAATTCTTCCAGCACCGTCGCCTCCAAAGCGTGAGCCCAACGGGCTTCCCGCAGAGACGTTAGGCGAGCCGATCAGCTTTCGACAGGCGCCGGTTCGATCTGTCCACGGCCGGTTGCGTCGAGACGCTCCTCGATCTTCGCCCGGCGCCGGTACTGCGCGGCCCCGATCGGCAGGGTGACGAGGTAGCCGCCCGCCATCACCACCATGGCCTCGAACGGATAGCTGATGAACAGGCCGAAGGCCGCGACCACGACGAGGAAGATCGGCAGCACCCATTCGCGCGGCACGCGCTTGCCCATGGTCTTGCCGGAGAAGGTGGGCACGGTGGAAACCACGAGGAGGGCGATGCAGAGCGTGTAGCCGAGCACTACCGGCGCGGCCCAGCGCTCGAACGGCAGGCCGAGGAAGTGGAGATAGAGCGGCAGTAGCGCGGTCAGCGCTCCGGCCGGCGCCGGCATGCCGACGAAGAAGTCCTTCTTCCAGGCGGGCCGGTTGGGATCGTCGAGCATCGCGTTGAAGCGGGCGAGACGCAGGGCCATGGCGATGGCGAAGATCAGGGCGACGATCCAGCCGAGCGAGCGCAGCTCCTTCAGGGCGAAGCCGTAGAGGATGAGCGCCGGGGCGCAGCCGAAATTGACGAAATCGGCGAGGGAATCGAGCTCGGCCCCGAAACGCGACGTGCCCTTGAGCATGCGGGCGACGCGCCCGTCGATCCCGTCGAGGAAGGCGGCCGCGACGATGGCGATGACGGCGGGCTCGAACTTGCCCTCGAACGCGAGACGGATGGCGGTCAGCCCGAGGCAGACCGCCATCAGGGTGATCATGTTGGGCGCGATCATCCGGAACGGCACCGCCTTGAAGCGGCGCGGCTTCGGCTCGTTGGCATCCGGCTCGAAGGGCGGAAAGAGATCGTCCATGACGCGCCTTTTCAGAAAGACGGGCGAACGGGCCTATGGGGCACCGTCCGCGAAGGATCGCGACCCCGCCCGGGCGGGGCCGGGCGAGATCAGATGCGGCGGAAGCTGCGCTCGGAGCCGCCGCCGAGATCGGCGAGCACGGTCTCGCCCGCCACCGCCTTCTGGCCGAGGCCGACCAGCACGCGCGTGCCCACCGGCAGGTAGACGTCGACACGCGAGCCGAAGCGGATCAGGCCGAAGCGCTCGCCGACATTCAAGGTATCGTTCGCCTGCACCCAGCCGACGATGCGGCGGGCCACCAATCCGGCGATCTGCACGACGCCGACGCGCAGGGGGCTGCCGCGATGGGTGGTCTCGATGACGAGGCCGTTGCGCTCGTTGTCGTCGCTGGCCTTGTCGAGTTCCGCATTGAGGAACAGGCCGGGCGTGTAGACGATCTGGCCGATCTTGCCGGTGACGGGGACGCGGTTCACATGGCAATCGAACACGTTCATGAAGACCGAGATCCGGGTCATCGGCTCCTGCGGCAGGTCGAGCTCGGGCGGCGGCAGGACGGTGGAGATCAGGTTGACCCGGCCGTCGGCCGGCGAGACCACGAGGCCGTCGGCCACCGGGGTGACCCGCTCGGGATCGCGGAAGAAGTAGCAGACCCACAGGGTGAGGATCAGGAAGATCCAGCCGGCGAACTGGGCGAAATAGCCGAACAGCACGGTCAGCACGATGCCGATCAGGATGAAGGGGTAGCCCTCCTTGTGGATCGGCACGAGGGTTCTGCGGATCGTCTCAAGCAGATCGGACATGAAGATTCGGTACTCCTGCGGACCGAGGGATCGGCCGCGCCCGCAATGCGGCCGGGTTGGCAGTCCCGACGGCCTGCGTCAACTCTCGGAGCGGATCGGCGGCGCCCGCAGGGCATCCCCGGCACCGGACCGGCCTTTGCGCATTCCGTTTGATGATGCCTTAAGCACCGCGCCGCTAGACCGGGATAGGATCGGGCGGGGAGCGGGGATCGGATGCTGGGTCGGGCGCTGATGCATGTGCGAGCGGCGATCGCCCTGCGGGACTGTGCCGCGAGCGCGCCTTCGGATATCGAACGCCACCTCCTGATGAAGGTGGCCGCGATCCACGAGGCCCGGGCCCGCAAGGTGCTCCGCGCGAGCCAGAGCCAGGGCCGCCGTCGCTGAGGCCGGCGCGGCACGGGCGCCGGTCGCTCCGTCACCAGAGCGGCACGGCCCCCGCGCGCCGGACGAAGGTCCGGGGTGCGAAGCGCCAGAGCCGCTCGGCGCCCGGGAAGCGCGCGATCTCGGGGGAATCGAGGAGCACCTCCGCCCGCCCCGTCATCTGCAGCAGGTCGCCGGTGGTGAAATCGATGATTGCGAGCCCGGCACGGGGATTGGCGCGGATGTTTCCCAATGTGTTGAAGAAGCGGTTGCCGGAATAATCCGGGACCGTGAGCACGTCGTCCTCGCTGACGCGCACGAAGCCTTTGGGGCCGCCGCGATGCGAGACGTCGACCTGCCGGTCCCCGTCCTTCCCCTCCGCATAGGTGGCGACGAAGACCGTATCGGCCCCGGCGATGAGCGCACGGGCGCTCTCGTCGAGGCCATGGCCGGTCTCCGGGGCCGCCGCGACGGGATTGCGCCAACGCTCCGCACCCTGCCGGACATGGATGTATTGCGGGCAATTGCCGAAGCTCTGCTGCACCCGGAGCTCGAAACCGTCGCCCTCCCGGCGCTCCACGATCCCGTTCAGGCGGTTCCGCCGCCGCGTGGCCAGATCGATCCCGAGCAGACCCACCGCCGCACCCTCCGTCAGGCCCGCCTCGGCCGGATCGCCGGGTTCGGCGGCTGCCCGAACGCGCAGCCGGAAGGGGGCAGGCGCCTCGACGAAACCCGGTTCGCCCGTCCGGACCGTCGCCCAGACGTCACCCTCCGGGTCCACCGCCCCGAGCACCACGAAGGGCAGGTGCCGGAAGAAGTCGCGATGCTGCTCGATCATATGGTCGCGGATCACGCGGGGGCCGATCTCGGCCATGCGCTCGGCGACGCCGGCATGGTCCTGGATCGCGATCTCGCCCGGGTGCCAGGGCGAGGCGGGGTGAGGGTCGGATGAGGACATGGGGCATCTCCTGTGGCAGGGGGTCGTCTCAGGCCGCGCGCAGGCCGGCCGCCGTCGTCGGAAAGGCCACGAAGCCGGGCAGCGCCTCGATCCGGCCGAGCCAGGCGCGGATCTCGGCATAGGGCGCGAGGTCGACATTCCCCTCGGGGGCTGCGGCGACGTAGCTGTAGAGGGCGACATCCGCGATGGTCGGGTGGTCGGCGGCGATCCAGGCGCGATCGGCGAGCTCCGCCTCGATGCGGCCTAGGATTTGATGGGCACGGGCAATCACTTCGGCCGTGTCGAAGCGAGCGCCGAACAGGGTGATCATGCGCGCCGCGGCTGGGCCGAAGGCGATGGGTCCGGCCGCCACCGAGAGCCAGCGCTGCACCCGCGCCGCACCATAAGCATCCTCCGGCAGCCAATCCGTGCGCCCCAGCTTTTTCGCCAGGTAGACCAGGATGGCGTTTGAATCCGGAACCACCACGTCGCCGTCCACGAGCACCGGCACCTGTCCGAACGGGTTCAGGGCCAGGAAATCCGGCGTCTTGTGCACGCCGGCGGCGAGGTCGACCTCGACGATCTCGCAATCCGCGCCCATCAGGGACAGGAACAGACGCGCCCGGTGCGCATGCCCGGATAGGGCCATGTGGAACAGCTTCATGATGGATCTCCGCGACGGCCGGACGAGGGCGCCGGCCACGGACACATGAGAGACCCTTGCCTGGAACGCGTGAACCGGCATTCTCCGCAATCGACTATTCCAAGTTTCTGAATAATCCGCGGGTTAGGAGGAGGCCGGCATGGACCGATGGCAGGCGATGCGGGTCTTCGTGCGGGTGGCGGAAAGCGGGGGCTTCGCTGCTGCGGCGCGCCAACTCAACATGAGCCCGCCCGCCGTGACCCGTGCGGTGGCCGCCCTGGAGAACCGGATCGGAACCCGTCTTCTGACGCGGACCACGCGCTCGCTGATGCTCACCGAGGCGGGCGGACGCTATCTGGAGGATTGCCGCCGCATCCTCTCGGACATGGAAGAGGCGGAAGCACTCGCGGCCGGCGCATACGCGACACCTTCCGGAACCTTGACGATTACCGCTCCGGTGCAATTCGGCCGGCTTTATGTCTTGCCTGCCGTCACCGAATTTCTTGCGCGCTACCCGGCCGTCAGCGTGCGGGCGCTGTTCCTCGACCGGGTGGTCAACCTGATCGAGGAGGGTGCCGATGTGGGAATCCGCATCGGGCACCTCGCCGATTCCGGGCTCGTCGCGGTCCGGGTCGGCACGGTCCGCAGGGTTCTCTGCGCCGCGCCGGACTATCTCGACCGGCATGGGACACCGGAATCGATGGGGGATTTGCACCGCCACGCGACCATCGGTTTGATGGGAACGCGACTGCCCTTCGAGCGCCATTCCCCGGCCGAAGGGCCGACGCGTGGCGCCACGCGATGTCGGTTGATCTGCAACACCATCGACGCGGTCCTGTCGGCTGCCATCGCGGGCCAGGGGATCGCACCCCTGCTGTCCTATCAGGTGGCGCCATCGGTCGCCGAGGGCCGGCTCAGGCTGGTCCTCGACGATCCGGAGGCGGTGCCGCTCCCGGTCCATATCGTGAGCCTGGAGGGAAGGCGCGCGCCGGCCAAGGTGCGCGCCTTCATCGATCTGGCGGCGGCGAGGCTCCAGGCCGACCCGATGGTCAATCCCGGTCGTGGCTGAGAGCGTGTTAGAGTTGTTTTTCCAAAGCGTTACCTCATCCTGAGGTGCCGCGTAGCGGCCTCGAAGGAGTACTCCAGATATCGCAGTAAGCTCTGGAACCCTCCTTCGAGGCCCTTCGCCGAGGCGAAGGGCACCTCAGGATGAGGCGGTCTGCTGGGAGCAGCGGCTTTGGCACGAGCATCCGCTGAGACATCCGATCAGACGCTCGTAGAGCCGGTAGGAACGCATTCCTTCCCTGCACCTGAGCGCCGGGAGCGTGGCGATTCAAGAGACCGGGGGAAGGCGCATCTGCTTGCGGTAGCTCTTGTCGAACTGCTTGGCCGGCACGAAACGGCGCAGGAGGCTGGCCTGCCGCGCCATCGATCCGGCGGTGTAGCGCAGATGCGGCGGCGCCGCGGTGGCGGCTTTCACCACGACCTCGGCGACGATCTCGGGCGCGTCGGCCGTGGCCATGACCTCCCGCGTGAAACGCTCCCGGCCCGCGCGATCGGAATCGTAGAGGCTCAACGGGGCATCGGGGGAGACCAGGTTCGCGTCGAAGGCCGTGCGCGTATAGGCCGGCTCCACCAGCACGACCCGGATCCCCTGGCCGCGGACCTCGTGGTCGAGGGATTCCGAGTAGCCCTCCACCGCGTGCTTGCTGGCCGAATAGACCGCCATGTAGGGCGCCGGGACGAGCCCCAGGATGGAGCTGATGTTGACGATGCGGCCGCCCGCCTGCGCCCGCATCAGCGGCAGCACCGCCCGGGTCGTGCGGATCACGCCGAACAAGTTGACGTCGAAGAGGGCCTGCGCCTGCTCGGCCGTGGATTCCTCCGCCGCGCCGCTGATGCCGAAACCGGCATTGTTGACGAGCAGATCGATCCGCCCGGTCTCGCCGTGGACCGTCTTCACCAGGGCCTCGACGGAGGCGTCGTCGGTCACGTCGCAGGCCAGCATCGTGACGTCCCCGTCCCGCCCCGGAATGGGTCTGCGGCTCGTGCCGTAGACCCGGTAGCCCGCCGCTTTCAGGGCTTTGGCCGTCGCCAAGCCGATGCCGGATGCCGCTCCGGTAACGATGGCCGTCTTGATGTCCGTCTTGCCCACGACGCTCTCCCACGATGCGCCCCCTCGGGGGACCGCTTCGGCTTATAGATTATGATTATAATCTATAATTGCAAGACGTGTCTGGGGAGCCGACGCATCCGCGATGGCGTACGTCGACTCAAAGGGGCCTCCGCCCAGGTCGCCAGCAGGCGAGTGGCTGAAATTTCACGGGTGGTACCGTTCGCGCGCGACCCCTTGCAGACCCTCGGAAGGTCCGCTTCCAGGCTGTTCAGGCCGCTTCCGGGCGAGAGTGGGTGGAAGCAGGCACCGCCTTCGCGCCCGCTTACAACTCGAAGCTTGCTCCGGGAGTGTTCGCGTTCGGCATGCTTGATGAAACATCGAGCAGGACAGGGTTGGGTGGCTCTGCCAATGCCGACTTACGAGCGGCAAGAGCACCGAAGTGAACGTCGCCCCACCGACCCGCGACCCTAAAGCAGGCGCGCCCACAACACATTTCAAAATATGAGTAACTCCAATGCTCGCTTGCAAATTTCAATGGCCTGCATTGGATGTGAATGTCTAACCACACTGTAGTGACTTTAATATCCCGGAGAGCATGTCGTGAAACAGCGCCTCGACGGCTTGACGGGTCTTCGAGGTATTACCGCATTCAGCGTCGTCATTTTTCATTTCAATATTATGCCGCTCAGCTCAATGGAAGTGGCGACCTGGCTGCCATTTTTTAAATTCGGAAATACGGCCGTCGACATCTTTTTTATCATTAGCGGATTCATTATTTCATTTGTTCACCTGAATGATTTCAAGAATTTGAGTAGTAGGGGTATCGGACGATTCATACTTTTGCGACTCGCCAGGATCTACCCGCTTTACGTGCTTACTGTCATATTTATGGTCGGCATGACGGCCGGCGCGATCATGCTCCACTTGCCGTACAATCCCAAAATCGCAGATTTTGGCCGATTACTAGACTGCTTGCTCATGACCCAGGCATGGCATTCAGACGGCATGGTCTGGAATTATCCAGGGTGGTCGCTCAGCGCTGAATGGTTTGAATATCTTATATTTCCCCTCATCGCTTCTGGGGTCGTTGGTCTGGGAAAAAGGCAGGGCGCTTTCGTGTTGGTAGTTGCCGCCGGAGCCCTTATTGCCTATGGCGGACTGAATTACTTCGAAAGTATGCCTTTGATAAGAAGTACGGCTGGTTTTTTATTGGGAATGCTCTGCTTTCAGCTGACTTACTTAAATTTAGTAAAGAGCATTCCGTTTGTCCCCATCGCTTTGCTTGCAATTGCCATTTTGACATTTACATGGGGCACCATTGCCGGACCACTCACGCTTCTAATGTTCTATTCAATTATCGTTTTAGCATGCGCCTATCCAGGCAATAGAATTGAGCGCACTTTCGTGTATAAACCGTTTGAATATTTGGGACAAATATCATATTCCCTTTATCTCATCCACGCGCCCATTCAAATGGTTCTTGGGCGTATCCTGCTCCAGCGTTGGCAGTTTGGTCAGTCAAAGATCGCGGACATCATAGTCAGCGGCGCATTCATCTTTGTGACGGTTCTTTTGGCTCACCTTGTCTATCGGTGGTTTGAGTTGCCAACCAGACGTTGGTTGCGATCGCGCATATTGCCCTATTATCAGCTGGAAGAGGGGGCGCCTCCTGGGGTTACAATTGCGAAGACATGACGATGCCCATCGTGTTGTGGGGAAAGGTCGGCTGAGAGGCGAAAGGTCGGGGTCTTTTTTCCACATATCGCGGACGTTCAGGGGGCGGTACCAAGCGTCGGATGCCCACCACCATGAGCAAGCCGCCGTCACATCGCCAGCGACGGCGTCCTCCGCCGGGTCTCGAAGACCCCGACCCATGGATCAGGGGCAGCGCGGCTCGGTTTGAGGGGCCGTCGGAATGCGGCCGGACACGGGGCCGCTGCCGAGATCCCTATCGCCGGCGTCGGCGGCGGAGCCAGCGTCGGATTGCGATGACGAGAGCCGCCGCGAGCACCAGCAATCCGATAACAGGATGCACGATGGCGCCCGCCTGGAACAGGACGAACACGCCGAGCACCGCCATCCAGGGCTTTAGCGGAGTGTCCTCTTCGATATCGCCGCCGGGCGGCGATCCGGGACGCGGCTGGTCGGGGGGCGGCGCGGGGCGACGGCCGATGGAGGGCAGGCCGCTTCGTCCGGGCGCGCTTATGGCGGGCCGCTCGGCCTCCAGCAGGATGGGATCGGGCTGCGGCGGCGGGCGTTCGGCCGGGCTCCACCAGCCCTCGCGCGGCGGCACGCCCCGGGCGGATTGCGCGCGGAAAGGGGTGATCCGGGGCTGGGCGGATTGCTGCGGCGCTCCGTGCGTCTCGGCGAGCCTTCGCGCCTGCGCGACCAGGGGAGCACCGGCTTCGGGCGTGACCATCCGGACGAAGCGGGCAAAGCCCAAAGCCGCCCCGAGCACCGCCTGCCCCTCGCTCCGGCCCCAGCGGCGGCCGGCGGGGCCGTGGCCCTCGATGCCGTGCAATAGGGCGCGGAACCGCCGCAGGGTCTCGCGCGGCACGGCCACCCGTTCGTTCACCGTGAGCCCGGTGACCTCCTGATGCCGCCCCCGCCGCATCACCCGCGTCTTGTCGGGATGGACGGTGAAGCCTTCCCCGGCGACGATCTCGTGCACGTATTTCAGGAGTGCGCCGGTCTTGCCCGCCGCTTCGCCCGAGGCGGAGAAGGTCATGTCGTCGGCGTACCGCGTGTAGGTGAAGCCGAGCGAGGCGGCGAGGCCGGTGAGGCGCGCATCGAGGCGGGTGCAGACGAGGTTGGTCAGCGCCGGGCTCGTGGGCGCCCCCTGCGGCAGGCGCCGTGGTCCGCGCGCCGCGTAGAGGCGCTGCCCGTCGATCTCGACCTCGTCCACGTCCGGCTCGGTGCAGAGCAGGGCAAGGACGGTGGCGACCGGCTCGGCATAGCCGAGGCCCCGGAACTTCCCCTTGATCCGGCGGTAGTCGAGGGTCGGGAAGAAGTCCTTGAGATCGAGGTTGACCACCACGTCCCGCCCCACATGGAGGGCGGCGTTCGTCAGGATCGAGCGGCCCGGAACGAAGCCGTGGGCCGCGTCGTGGATGCCCGCGTGAGCCAGCACGGCATCGAGAATCCAATATTGCGCCCGCTTGAGCCGGGGCATCGGCGCCGAGATGGCGCGCAGCCCGCCGGTCTTCTTCGGGATGGTGAAGCGCTGGTAATGGCTCACCGTGGCGAGCGCCCGGTCATAGGCGAGGAAGCGCAGCTCGCCGAGGCCGATCCCCATGGCCTCGGCCACAGCGCCAGGACTCGCCAGTTCCGGCAGGCCGTCGGCTCGCGACGCCCCGGCGTCTCCCCCCGAGAGACCCGCCGAGACG
This sequence comes from Methylobacterium bullatum, assembly GCF_014845095.1. Lineage (GTDB taxonomy): Bacteria > Pseudomonadota > Alphaproteobacteria > Rhizobiales > Beijerinckiaceae > Methylobacterium > Methylobacterium bullatum. The sequence goes on from NZ_NKUG01000135.1 coordinate 21,377, forward strand.
CCCTCGCCGAGATAGAGGATCTCCCGGTTCCGGCGCCCGTGCCAGGCGAGCGCGCGTTCGTGCCGCCCGCGCGCGCCGTTGAGCTTGGTTTCGCGTCGCCGTTCCAGGGCCGCCTTCTTCCGGCGCTTGTGCATCGCCTTGAGGGCGGCATCCGGATTCGTCCAGAGCGCCGCGCTGCGATGCAGCTCCGTCAGTTCGCGGGCGAGCTCGCCCCGGCGGCGGATGACCTCCTCGGGGAGGTTCGGCTGATCCTTTCCGGCCGGCCAGTAGCCGAGCCGGATCATCTCTTCGAGGACGACCTCGTCCTTCGAGCTCTCGCGGATGCGGTCGTAGAGCTGCTGGCGGGTGAGCGAGCCGGGCTGGACGCTCATGGGCGGCTCGCCCGCACGGGAAGATGAATGAGGGACGCCGGCCGGAAAGCCTTCGTCAAGTCTCGGGACTGGTCCGGTCCACTCGATGCCGGCACGACCCCTACCGCGCGTTTGGGTTCAAGGAACCCAAACAGAAAGCGCGCGGTAGGGGTCTGTGCCGGCCCAGTGAAGAGCGGGCCAGTGACGCTTTGCCGGGCAGGGTGCAGGGACGGCGAAACGCCGCCCAGGTTGCAAGGTCCGCTCCGCCCGACGTCCCTCTGGGGATGAGACTTAGAGCATGCCGGGGACGGCATCAATCGGTTACGGACGCGGTTCCTCACGCCTGACTCCTCATCGGCTTGCCCTCGACCTGCGTGTGAACGATGCGGCGCAGGGCCAGCATGTGCTCGCAGGGGCCGCGCATCAGTCTGTTGCGGATGTAGAAGCCGCAGGTGCAGTGGCCGCCGACCATCCGGTCGTCCGCGTCGATCTCGACGGCGGTCGCCATGGCCCGGCCGTCGTCCAGCACCGAACCGGTGAGGCTGCGCCGGCCCTCGGCGCGGGTGATGGGGCCGAGGGTCACGAGCCCGGCGGCGACGAAACGGTCGGCCTTGGCCTCCTGCTCCGAGGCGAAGCGCAGAGCGCCCGCATCGAGAGGCTCGCGGGTGAGTTCGCGCAGGCGGAACACCCGCTTGTCGAGGTCGAACATGGCGCGGCCGGCCTGGACGTAGCCGCCGAGCGCCGACTCCACCGTCGCCCGGTCGAGGCCGGTCTCGGCGGCGAGGGTCCCGGCATCGGCGAAGAGATGGCGGCCCAGCGCCGCGAAGACCCGCGCGGCGGTGCCCGCATCGACATCCGTGCGGGGCGCGAGGAGGTCGAACTGGCCGGCGCGGGACCAGTCGTTGGCGGTCCAGCCGGACAGGCCGAGGGTGAAGCGCAGGCCGCCGTAATCCACCACCGCGAAGGAGGGCAGACCGGTGCCGAGGAGATGGAGCCGCACCGATCGGGCGAGGGGCAGGGCGCGGGCGAGGATCGCCAGCCGGCGCCGGCCCCAGAGCCGGATCTCGGCGCTCGCCGGCCCCCGGTAAATCGAGCGCCGGAAGGTCAGCCGCTCGTTCCAGGGTTCGATCAGCACGCTCACCGGCCGGTCCGGCTCGAGCAGGAAGCGCAGGGAGCGCGGGCCGTGCCGCTCCCGGCGGGCGGCGAGCCGCGTGAGGATCGCGTGCAGGTCGACGGGGTGCAGATCGACCACGCAGGCGGGCTGCGTCATGGCGCTCGAGACCTGCAGGAAGCCCCGCATCCAGGAATCGGGCAGATCGATCTTGTCCTCGCGATACTCCTCCGTGCCGCTGGTCTGCACCGAGAAGCCGGTGGGGTCGATGGCGAGCTCGGTGTCCCGGTCGCTGCGGATCTTCTGGAACTCGTCGTACAAAGCGTGGCTGTAATCAATGTTGGTGGTGCCGAAGGCCATCTCGCCCATGCGCTCGAACACGTCATGGTCGCAGGAGAGGCGCCCGTAGGTGGATTCGTCGAGGCTGAAACACTCGAAGAAGATCTCGTCCGGATGCACGGTGATGACCGGGTCGAGGACGATCCAGGCGTCGAGATCCTCTTTGTAGAGGCGGTCGAAATAAAGCTGCCGGGCCTTGTAGAACGGCCGCATCACCGTCTGGTACCGGATGCCGATGTCCGTGAGTTCGCGGCGCAGGGACTCGATCTCGGCTTCCAGCTCGTCCCTGCCGGCCAGCGCTTCGGCCAGGAGCTGCTGCTCGTTGGCCTGCAGCCAGGCGAAATAGGCGCTGCGGTCCTTCGGCTTGAAGCGCAGATCCGACACCACGACGTGGTGGAGGGCCGAGATCGCCTCGCGGAACGGCAGGTGGCGGGCGACCCGTCCGTTGAAGAAGGTCGGCGCGCGCAAGGTGTCGGGGGCGAAGCCGAGCCGCGTCGTGCCCCCTTCCGTGACGGCGCGGCTCTCGCCGAGATAGCGGTGATGGAGCTTCATCGGGCACCCTCCGACAGGGATCCGGGGGAGGGCCGTGCCGCGGACGGTCGCCGGACGAGGGGCGTCTCGAGATCCGGATAGGCGTCGGCGATGTCGCGGAGCGCCAGGATCGCGGCGTTCCGGTCGCGGGCCGTGCCGCTGAGCGACAGGTCGGCGAAGAAGGGCAGCAAACTTTGAGCCCGTTCCCGGCTGCGCAGGGCCTCCCCCTTCAGGAAGGCGGCCATCCTGTCCTTGGCGGTCCGCCCCGTCAGCACCTGCAGCATGACGATGCGGGCCAGCGGCACGAGACGCGCGAAGGCGTCCTCGCTGGCCACGGCCTCTGCCGTCAGCAGCTCCGTCACCAGAAGGTGCATCGAGGGCGAGGGATGTTCGAGGAGGCGCAGGATCTGGGCATCCGCCTCCCCCGGCCGCAGCCGGCTGCGCAGGATCCGGCGGGCGAAGGCCAAGACCTCCGGCTTGACGCTGTCGGTGACGACGGCGAGGGCATCGGGCGTCCAGGCCTCCTCCGGCCAGGCCGCGAAATGGCTCTCCGCGAAGGCGAGCGTCTCCGGCCAGTCGCTCTCGACGAGGAGGACGGCCTCGGCCGCCTCGGCCTGGAAGCGGGCCGGCTCGGCCAGATAGGCGGCCATCGCCCATTGCCGCACGGAGAGATGCGAATGCCCTCCGAGCCGCGCGATCTGGCGCACGCTGAAGAGGCCCGGCGCCCGCTCGGCCAGCACGACGGCGCCGAGGCGCTGCGCGCCCTTGGCCTGCGCCTGGAGGAGGCGCCACAGGGTGCCGGCGTCGAGGGCGGCGAGCTCGCGGGGCATCGCTTCGCTCAGGAGCGCGACCACGTCGGCGACGAACTGGTCGTCCGGCGCGGTGCGGAACAGGCTCCCGATGAGGGATTGCGCCAGGGGGGCGGCGCTGTCCGGGTCGGCATCGACCAGGCGCTTGACCAGGGGCCGCGCCGCCTTTCGCAGGACGGGCGAAGGACCGCAGGCGAAGGCGAGGATGTGGTCGGCGTGCCGGCGGAGCCGCTCATCGTCGAGGCGCGACAGGAGGCCGATCGCGGCGTCCCGCACGTCCAGGGAGTCCGATCCGATCAGGGCGTACCATTGCTCGGCGGGCAGGCCATCGGCATCGGTGCCGGACAGGGCCAGCAGCGCGACGCCCGCAGCGATCATCTCCGGGGCCGGATGCGCCATCAGCGCGCCGATGTCGTGCCCGGCCACCGGCATGTCGTTGTTCGGCCAGAGCAGCGGGAGGCTGCCGCGCATGGCCCGGATCGCCGCCTTCGCTTCCTCGTCGAGGACGGACGGCATCGCCCGCAGCCACGCCACCAGCCGCTCGGCCAAAGGCCCGGCCACGCCGGCCGGAAGCCCGCGCTCGCGGGCGAGGGGGACGAGCGCGGCCCCGACCTCCTGCGCGGCACTCGTGAGCAGGGCGAAGGCAAGCGCCACGTTCGTCCAGGGCAAATCCGCCTCGGCCTCGATCCGCCGCAGGGCGAGCATCCGCGCCTCAGGGAACCGGGCCTGAACGAGGACGGCGAGGAGGTCGGGATCGGCCCCGCCCCGGGCGAGACGCTCCCGCGCGATCTCCAGGCCGAGGGCGGCGACGGCGGGTAGAGTCGCGCCGAGCAGGCGGCCGATTGCGGCGGCATCCAGGGCCGCGCAGGCCGCGGTGTCGGCCCGCAGGACGCGCAGGCCCAGCATCGCCACGGGGTCGATCCGCCCCTCCGTGGCGAGCCGGAGCGCGAGGTCGGGCCGGGCGCTCCAGAGGTCGGGGAAGGCCTCGTCCCGCGAGTCGAGGTCGGTATCGGCATCGAGGAAGAACGTGGCCGAGCCCGAGCGCGGCCGTGCTTGGCGCGCATGGCGGAACAGGAGTTGGCTCGCCGCCCAGTGGGTCGCGAGCGGCCCGCGCAGGCGGGCATCGCGGCCCCAGGTGCCGTTCGCCTGACGCCGCCACAGGGTCGAGACCGTGCGCGGACCCAGATCCTCCGGCCGCACCCTCAGCAGCAGGCCGGCGGCCATCTCGGCGAAGGCCGGATCGCCGACCTCGCCGCGCTTGCGCAAGGCCCGCCAGATCCGGCGCTTGAGGTAGAGCGAGGTGGCCGAGGACAGGCCGATCCGCGCATCCGGACCGCCCCGTTCATCGCGCACCACGAATTGCCGCCGCAACTCGGCCGAGTAGACCAGGGGGGCGCCGGATTTGTACATCGCCTTCGCGGTCTCGAGCCGCAGCGCGGTGGCGCCGAAGAGGCCGGCATCGTCGGCCATCTCGGCATGTTTGAAGAGGCGGCGCAGGCCGATGAGGTAGGGCGGCCGGGCGGGCAGATGCGGGAGCGCGGCGCAGAGGCCCGCATGCAGCACGGCATCGTCCTGCGCGCAGCGGCCGAGCGCCACCAGCGCCGGCCCGACGGCGAGGGGCTTGCCCCTGGCGAGGGCGGTCAGCGCGGCGACGAGGCCGTCCGCGTCGCCGGCGCGGGCCGGCCGGGCGACCGCCTCCGGCAGGTCGGCCTCCTCTCCCGAGGAGCGTCGCTGCGCGCCCATCAGCGGCGAGACCAGGGCGAAGCGGGCGAGGTCACGGATCACGACGCTGCTCGTCTCGGCCGCCACGGCCTCGAGGATCGGTGCCGCCTTGCCCCCCACGGCGCGCGCCAGCGCCCAGACCAGGGCGTAGCTCGCCCCCGCCGGACCGATGTCCCGCACCAGGGCGACGAGGTCCGGCTCCGCTCGCGCGATGCGGAGCTGGCCGATGCGCCAGAGCAGGCGCTCGCGATCCTTCTCCGGCCAGAGCCCGCGCCGGCAGGAGGCCAGCCGCGCGAGAAGGATGCCGTCGCGGCCCTCGGCCGGGGTGCCGCCCTCCCGCGATTCCGCCTCGCCCGCCGGTCCGGGGAAGGAAGCGGCCGGGTCGATCCGGCGGTAGCCGGCATTGACCTTCGCGACGACCACGCTGTCGAACACCTTCGCGGCGGCATCGGCGGTGATCGGCTGCGCCGTCTTCGATCCCTCGCGCAGGATCGTGCCGCGTCGTCCGTAGCGGATATTGACGAGGAAGCGCTCAGGGGCGGCGACCGCGTCGTTCTCCACGAGGTCCACCTCGTAGACCTTGTCGGAGGCCCCCTCCTTCAGGTGGAGGCGCGCCGCGCGGACGACCCTCATGCAGCGGACCCGGTCTGGGCAACAGTGCGATCCTCGGGTCTCTGCATCGTGGCTCCTCGCGAAACGGGGAAGAGGCGGCGACCGGCGCGGTGACATGCGGCGTTCCGGTCGCAGGGATGTCTAGCCGCCCTGGGATCGCGGGGGCAACCCTGGTGGGCCGGGCCACGAATAGTCCCGCACCGTGCGGGTCACACCGGGTCCGCTCTCCTCACGCGAGACCATGCGGGTGCCGATTTCGCCCGCCATCGCCGATCGGGGTCGGCGAGGGGTGGTCGAGACCGTAGCGTCCGTCCCGGAGGTCGCGCCCGAATTGAGTGTCTCTCACAAAACTCCCGCTGCACTGTCGTGCCTGGAGCGAGAACCGGCCGGGATCGGAAGTTTTGTGAGGCATTCTCACGGCGCCCGCCGAGGCGCCGGGCCGCCGCCCGCCCCGGCCGCGGGGCCGTTCCGGCGGTCCTTCGCGACCAGCCCGTCCTCCGTCATCGTGACGTCCCGGAGCGTCGCTGGCGGAATGAAGTCCTTGGAGAGTCCGGCGACGAAAGCCGGCACCGTCCCGAGGCGCCGGGCGGCCTGCCAGCCGGCATGGTGCAGCACGGCGCGCAGCCTCACCCGTTCGGCGAAGGCGGCGCGCGTGGCGGGCCGCGACAGGGGCGGCTTGCCCGCCAGGGGCTCCACCATCCGGCGCCGATGGTCGCGTCGAGGTTCTGGAACTGTTGCTGCTGAAGCCCCTGCGGGATGCTCGCTCCGACATCCTGGGCCGGGCCCGCGACGGGAACGAGCGCGGCGAGGGCGCAGACGCAGCGGATCGTGGCGTTCATGGCATGCTCCACCTTCGTGAAGGCCGACGGATTGCCCTTCACCAGGACACGCCCACTTAGCGCGGAATCACCGAGGCGGCGACGCGCTCGGCCCGCGCGAGGGCGTCCGGCTGGTCCGCGCCGGCGAGACCGATGACGCGCAGGTAGCTCTTGCCCTCGAAGCGGATCGTCTGGGTCACCCCGACCTTTCGGCCGGACCGCACGTCCTTGCCGGTGGCGCGCAGGCGGATGAGGACCGCGCCGCCCTCGCTGGTGCGGCTCTCGTCGGTGACCGCGATGTCCTTCACCTCCCGGATGGTGCCCAGCGCCTTGCGGGCGAAGGCGCTCTGCTGGCCGGTCGCGACCGGGGACTTGCCCAGGGAGGGCGCCACGATGACGAGCGGCTGGGTGCCTTCGGGATCGACGTCCTTGGGGCCGTCGGTGAGCAGGAGGGTATTCCCCATCAGCGTCCGCACCGGGCGGAACCCGGCCAGGTCCCCCACCGCATAGGGCATGGCCGCGATCTGGTCGGCGACGCTGCCGGGGGAGCGGAAGGCGATGGTGCCGA
>NZ_NKUG01000136.1 GCF_014845095.1 Methylobacterium bullatum
GGCGGTGGTTTCGGCCGGGGGGGGCACCACCACCATCACGGCCATGGCTACAATCGCGGATATGGGCGGGGCTATGGCGGGCTCGGCCTCGGGCTGGGCCTCGGTCTGGCGGGCGCCGGGATCGGCTATGGCTATGGCAGCGGGTATTACGACAACGGCTATTACCGCGGCGGCTACGCGCCGGCCTATTATGGAGGTGCGGTAGAGGTTCAGCAGGATGTCGGCGGGTCCGACCAGGACGTGGCCTACTGCATCCAGCGCTTCCGGTCCTACGATCAGCGGTCGGGCACCTATCTCGGCAATGACGGCCTGCGTCATCGCTGCCCGCAGTAACGCTCGTCGTCCGGGCGCGATCGCCTGACCCTCACCGAGTCCGGAAGCCCCGCAGCCCCTGCCGCGGGGCTTCGTCGCATCTATGGCCCCGCGTCTGCTCGGCAGAGGAGGGACGACGTCGAGGCTCGAGGTTCTGTCACCGGCATCCGGAACCCGCGTCCACCTCCGAAACGGCGCATCTTCCGGTGCCGGGCGGCATGGCGTAACGCCCTGTCATGATGGCTTCCGGTCCTCTCCTCGCTCCCGACGACATCGCGCATGTCATTCAGATCGCGCTCGCGCCCGCCTTCCTGCTGACGGCGCTGGCGACGCTGCTCAACGTCTTCTCCACGCGCCTGGGGCGGGTGGCCGACCGGGTCGATGACGCCGCCGACCGGCTGCAGAAGGCGGATGCGGACGAGGCCGCCCACCTGTCGTACCAACTGGCCTATCTGCGTCGGCGCTCCTTCATGCTCGACGTGGCGGTGGTCCTCGCCTCGTTCGGCAGCATCATGACCGGCATCGCGGTGCTGACGCTGTTCGTGGGGGCCTTGCGCGATGCGGCCACGGCATCCGTCCTGTTCGGCTGCTTCGGCATCGCCCTGGTCTGCACGGTGGCGGCCATCGTCGCCTTCCTCATCGAGATCCTGATGGCGGGCCGCCGCATCCGGGACGAGGTCGACCGCCAGACGGTCGAGGCTTCGGACCGGGAAGCGGGCGGACCCGAGATCCCCCGTCGCTCGCCTCGACAGCGCCGGTCTTGACCGGGGCCGGCGATCTCACGTCCCGTCGGGCGTGTCGCCATGCGTGTCGAGCCAGCGCACGGCGCCGCTGAGGTCGAAGCCCCGCTCCCGGCCATAGGCCAGGAGGTCATCGCGGCGCAGACGCCCCGCCAGCACTTCGGACAAAGCCCACAGGGTCAGCGAGCGCGAGCCGCTGCGGCAATGGGCGAGGACCGGGCCGGGTGCGCTCTCCACGGCCTCACGGAAACGCGCGACGTCCTCATGGGTGATGCCGGGGCCGGTGACGGGGATATGGAGATAGGCGAGTCCCGCCGCCTCGGCCGCCGCCGCTTCGGCAGCGCTGCCCAACTGGTCCGGCTCCTCGCCTTCGGGACGGTTGTTGATGAGCAGGGCAAAGCCCTTCGTGGACAGGTCCGCGATCTCCGCCTCGTTCGGCTGGCCGGAGACCGACAGGCGGGACTCGATGGGCGTGATCGTCATGGGGCCTCTCTCGTTGGCTGCCGTCGGGCCGTGCGGTTTCCGCTTGCCGGAGGAGGGCGCTCTGCCGGGGACGAACGGGGCATGTTCATTCCACCGCACCGCCCATCGTGAACCCGCGACGGGGCTCGTCCGTTTCCAATCCGATCCCTCAACCCGCCTTCAGGACGACCACCATGGCCGATGCAAGACAGATCGTCGATGCGCTCGTACGCTCACGCAAGGGCGGGATCGCCGCCACGGCCGCCCTCGGGGGCCTCGCCCTCGTCGCGGGTCTGGCGCTGCGGGCACTCCGTCCCTCCGCGGCGTCCGAGACCCCCGATCTGAGCCAGGTCGGCGAGGACGAGGCGCGCGTCATGCTGCGCGCCATGGTGGCCGCGACTTTGGCCGACGGCATCGTCGATCAGCAGGAGCGCCGGCGCCTCGACGCGGCGGTGGAGGCGGCCGGCATCGACCGGGATGGCCGCGCATGGCTGGAGAAGGAGCTCACCGACCCGGCCGAGATCGACGAACTCGCCGAGCGCGTGGAGTCGCCGGAGCAGGGCGCGCGCCTCTATGCGGCAGCGCGTCTGGCCATCGATGCCGATACGCTGCAGGAGCGGGAGTTCCTGAAGCGCCTCGCCGAAGCCCTCGACGTTCCGCAGGACGTGGCCGCGCGGGTCGATGCCGGACTGGAGGAGGCCTAAGACCGCAGCCGGATCACTTCCCCACCCATTCGTGCCCGGCCACCAGCGCCTCCACCGAGCGCGTCCAGGTGCCGGGCTGGTCGGTGGAGCCGGTGCCGAGCGCCCGCTGGACCATGACGCTGTCGCTCCAGCGGCCGTACTTGTAGCCCACCGCCGGCAGCAGGCCGACGCGGACGAAGCCGCAGGCTTCGTGGAGCCGCAGGGACGCCTCGTTCTGCGCGTCGATATAGCCGATCATCTGCCGGTAACCGCCGGCGGCGCAGGCCTCGATCAAAGCCGGCAAAAGGCGCCGGCCGATGCCGGCGTTCAGGTGCTCGTGATGGACATAGATCGAGTGCTTGAGCGTGTAGCGGTAGGCCGGCCGTTTGCGGAACGGTACGGCATAGGCATAGCCCGCCACTACCCCGTCGCGATCGGCGACGAGGTGGGGCAGACGCTTCTTGCGCATGGCCTTGCGGCGGCGCTTGAGGTCGTCGGGATGGAGCGGATCCTCCTCGAAATCGCCGACATCCCCCACGCCCCGCCGGATATGGTGAGCGTAGATCGCCACCATGGCCGGCACGTCCGGATCCGAGGACGGCCGGATGATCACTTCGGGATCGGAGGCGGTGGGCGGCCCGTCCGGACTCACGGGCGGTTCTCGCGCATGACGTAGGTGTAGAACCGGATCGTCCCGTCGGGATCGACGTTGCGGAACACGCCCTGGATCTCGGCCTCGAAGCCCGGGAACAGGTTCGCCGAGCGTTCGAACATCTTGAAGTAATCCAGCATGGGTTTCGCCCGCTCGTCCAGTCGCTCGCCCGGCAGCACCGTGCCGATGCCCGGCGGGTAGACCAGAAGCAAGGTCGTCGCCACACGGCCCTCGGCTTCCGCGATCGGCACGTAATCGACGTTGTTGCGGGTGAGCTGCTGCACCGCCTCCTTCGGGGTCATCACCATCTCGGGCAGGTGCCCCGGCTCGAACTGCTTGCGCTGGAGCGTGCTGGTGCCGTGCTCGCGGTGGAAGGCGTGGAAATCCGCGCAGAGGTCGCGCAGGCGCACGCCCTTGTAGCGGTTCGGCCGGCGCCGGACGAATTCCGGCATGGCATCCTCGAGCGGCACGTTCTCGTCATGCAGGCGCTTGAAGGCCACGAGGCCGGAGATGAGCGTGCCGGCCTTGGAGGATTCGACGCCCGGTGTCAGCAGGAAGAGGAGCGAGTTGAGGTCGTTCTTCTCCGGCACGATCCGGTTTTCACGCAGATACTGGGCGACGATCGGGGCCGGTACGCCATGATCGGCATATTGCCCCGTGCGGCGGTCGAAGCCGGGGGTGAGCACGGTGAGCTTGTTCGGGTCGGTCATGGCGTAGTTCGGCGCCACATGGGTGAAGCCGTGCCAGGCGGCACCGGGGGTCAGCTCCCAGTATTTGGCGTCGCTGGCGAGCTCGTCCGTCGAGACGCTCTCCCACGGCACCTTGCCCTCCGGGCCCTTCACCGTGTCCGGCACGAAGGGGTCGAAGAACCAGCGGCGCAGGGGATCGCCCTCCTTCTCCTCGAATTCGCGGCGGATGGCGCGGACCTTCTTGCGCCATTCGATGCCGAGCCGGATCGTGTCGTCCCACAGGACGACGCCCGAGCGGCCCTTCATCATCTGCGCGCCGACATCCAGCGACGCGAAGAGCGGGTAGAACGGCGAGGTCGAGGCGTGGACGAGGAAGGTCTCGTTGAAGCGCCGGTGCTCGATGCGGCGGGTCTGGCCGCGGATATGGCTGTCCTTGGTGTGAATCTGCGAGGCCTGGGAGAAGCTCGCCAGCTGCTTGTGGGTGGATTGGGTGGCGATGATGCCCGGCGAGGTCTCGTCGAGGCCCTTCAGCCCCATGGCGAAGCGGCCGGCGAAGAGCGGGTGGAACTTCATGAAGCCCGCCCAGGCCTCGTCGAAGAGGATGTAGTCGCAGAGATGCCCGATCTTCTCGAGGATCATCTGCGCGTTGTAGATCGTGCCGTCATAGGTGCACTGCTCCACCACCGCGACGCGGAACGGGCGCTCGCGCTTCCAGGCCTCCTTGTCGGTGACGAGGGGGTTGGTGCGGATCTTCTCGCGGATGGCCGCCTCGTCGAGGGCCTCGTGATACATCGGGCCGATCAGGCCGAAGCAGTTACGGTCGGTCTCCAGGAAGACCGGAACCGCGCCGCCGAGGAACAGGGCGCCGTGGTGGGCCGCCTTGTGGTTGTTGCGGTCGAACAGGACGAGATCGCCCTCGGCCACCAGGGCCGAGAGCACGATCTTGTTGGAGGCCGAGGTGCCGTTGAGGACGAAATAGGTTTTTTCCGCACCGAAGATGACGGCGGCTTCCTTCTGCGCCTTGAGGGCGGGGCCCTCGTGGACGAGGAGATCGCCGAGATCGAGCACGGAATTGTCGAGGTCGTCGCGGAACACCGCCTCGCCGAGATGCTCCACGAAGATGCGCCCGATGGGGGAGCGGTTGTAGAAGATGCCGCCGTTATGGCCGGGGCAGGTCCAGAGCTGGTTGCCCTGCTCTGCGTAATCGACCAGCGCGCCGAAGAAGGGCGTCTTCAGGGTCTCGGCATATTGCTTGACCCGGCTCACGAGGCCGCGGGCGATGTAGTCCGGGGTCTCTTCCGCGAGGAAGATATAGCCGTCGATGAAGTCGAGCACTTCGACGGGGATGTCCTCCAGGCGCTTGCGCCGGACCATGATGACGATGGGCATTTCCAGCCCGCGCTTCCGCATCAGGTTGATGAGGGCGGCGGCCTTGCCGTCGAGGCCGCGCTTGCCCCAATCCACCACCATGCAGCCGATGGCGGCATCGGTCTGGACCGCGATGGCCGCGTCCTCCACGCGGCGGGCGCGGACGACCTCGAAGCCGAGCTTTTCCACCGAGCCTATGATCTGCTGGACGCGCACGCCCTCGAGATCGTCCGGGTCGAAGTTCGGCGCGCACATGAGCACGGTGAAGCGGCGAAAGAAGTCCATGCGGGGGAAGGCTCCGGTGGTCGGATGAATCGAGGGGGGTGTGGGCGCGTTCGCGTTCCGGATCAACCGGGCCGGCCGGCGAGACTGAGCCGGCGGATGACGAGGTAGACGGCGAGCGCCGCGAGCGCGCCGATTCCCAGCGCGAGCAGCGACCCATTGTCGGATTCCGAAAAGAACAGGCCCTTGGTGTTCATGCCGAACACGCCCGTCACCAGGGTGGGCGGCAGGAACAGGGCCGTGAGGATCGACAGGGTGAAGAGCTGGCGGTTGGTGAGCGCGGTGGTGCGGGCGGCGATCTCGTCCTGCAGCAAGCGGCTGCGCTCGGACAGGACATGCATGTCGCGATGGAGGGAATCGAGGCGTTGGACCACCCGCGCGGCCATGGCGCCCACCGCTTCGGGCAATTGATCTCCCTCCGTGCCGGCTTCGTCCTCGAGCCGGTGGAACACCGCCCGCAACCCGGCGAGCTGCCGGTGGGAGCGCACGGATTGGCGGCGGATCGGTCCCAGGGGCCTCGGGTCGTCCGCCTTGGACTCGTCGAGCATGTCGTCCTCGATGGCGTCGAGGGAGGAGGACAGGCGGTCGGCCGTGGCGATCAGCGCCTCGACGGTGCTGCCGACGAAGCGCTCCAGCAGCTTGGCCGGGCCGGGGACGAGGGCGCCGGACAAGACCGCGTCGCGGGCGGCCACCGCGCAGGACGTGGCGTGGCGGCGGCCGCTGACGAGGAAGCGCGGGCCGAGGATGCAATGGAGACGGCCGTTCGGCTCCTCGCTCGACGAGCCGTCGAAGGCGCGTTCCCGGTCGGCGATGACGAAACCGGCATGGGGGCCGTCCACGACGACGCGCTGATGCTCGTCGCGGGCGAAGGTCGCGGCGGCGAGCCGGGCCGGGCCGAGGCGTCCTTCGAGGATCAGCGCCTCTGTCCGCGCATCGACCAGATCGACATGGAACCAGACGAAGCCGTGATCCGGGTCGTCCAGCGAGGGAATCCCGTCCCCCGGTCCGACCTGGCGTCCCCGTCCCTCCGCGTCGAAGGTGAGGGCGAAGATCAGCCCCGGGAGGGGGGATTCCTCGATGAGAAGGTGCTGCATGGTGCGGTCGCGGCGATCATGGCCGGCAAAATGCCGGCTCACTATCGCGCTGGATCGCAACGCTGGGCGACACTGTGATGACGGAGGGGCACCTCCGCCGATCGATGCTCGGCCTGCGGGTCATGCGATCCGCAAGAGGGGGCGACGACGATTGGCTATCCTCAGCGGGTCACGACGCCCTTATCGGCTTCCTTGACGCTGCCGTCGGCTTCCATGCGGTTCAGGCCCTTGTCCGCTTCCTTGCGAAGCACCTCAGCGAAGGCGGTGGCCTGATGTCCGACGAGAACCTTCATGTCGGCCGGAGCGACGGTCCAGATGACGGCAACGATGAACACCGTCGCGGCCATGCCATAGGCGAAGGTTTCCATGATGCCGAGCCAGCCAAGCAACAACGGGATGCTGCTCACGATCAATCCGATGAAAGAACTTCCGGTCAGAAAATAAACGGAGAAGAAGGTGATGACAGCCAGGCATATGGGCTTGACGAAACGGACGATGAAGCGTTCCATTGCGTTTTATCTCCTATTACAGAGTTATTTCAAGAACTGTTCTAAGCTGCGATCAGTTGTTTGTTACGTATCGACAATGGGATGCGCCTTATAATTCGGTCTATCTCGTTTTCTGACCGCTCAAGTATCTACAAAAATCGTATCGATTCAATAAACGCCGCGTACCAGAAGCTGAGGGAGAGTCCAGCGATTCTCCGGCTTTCGGCGTCGGATGCTGAATTCTACGAATCGAATAAGGAATGTGGTGCCGTTGCCGACGGGGGTCGCCATACTGTCATGCAGCTGTGATTCAAGCTTTCGGATGATTCCCATTCATCAGGAAGGCAATATCATGGACGGCACGCGCGCCGGGACTCGTCCTTTCGATATCGAGGCTATTCGCCGAGAGATGGCGGACGATTTCGATGAAGAGCTCGAGATGGAGCTCGAAGACGAGCGCCTCGAGCAACTCGTTAGCGAAATCGATGCCAGGCCTCGTCTGCCCACCATGGACCGGAAGATCTATTTCCGGGAGCTATTCCGACTGCAACACGAGCTGGTTCGTCTTCAGGATTGGGTGCAGGCCCAGAAACTACGCGTGGTTGTGATCTTCGAGGGGCGGGATTCGGCCGGCAAGGGCGGCGCGATCAAGCGCATCACCCAGCGTCTCAATCCCCGCGTCTGCCGCGTGGCTGCGCTCCCGGCTCCTAACGAGCGCGAGCGTACGCAATGGTACTTCCAGCGCTACGTGGCGCATCTGCCGGCGGGCGGCGAGATCGTGCTGTTCGATCGCTCCTGGTACAATCGGGCCGGCGTCGAGCGCGTGATGGGCTTCTGCACCCCGGACCAGTACGAGGAATTCTTCCAGTCCGCGCCGGAATTCGAGCGCATGCTGGTGCGGTCCGGCATCATCGTGCTGAAATACTGGTTCTCGATCACCGACGAGGAGCAGGAGCTGCGCTTCAACATGCGCATCCACGATCCCCTGAAGCAGTGGAAGCTCTCGCCGATGGACGTGGAGTCCCGTCGCCGCTGGGAGGATTACACCAAGGCGAAGGAAGTGATGCTCGCCCGCACGCATATTCCCGAGGCGCCCTGGTGGGTGGTCGAGGCCGTGGACAAGAAGAAGGCCCGCCTCAACTGCATCAGCCATCTCCTCACGCAAATCCCCTATGGCGACGTGGAGCATCCGCCGGTGCATCTGCCCGAGCGCATGCGCCACGAGGATTACGCCCGCCAGCCGGTGCCGCAGGAGATGTTCGTCCCCGCCCTGTTCTGACCATGCCGGGGGCGCCGCTCGGCCGGACGCGGTTGCCCAAAGCGGCCGGGATGGGCAAGACCCGTGTCGGACGGGCCGATCCTCGGCCGGTCCGGCTTGGGACCCCCCGCATGAGCGCCACCGACGAGATCCTGTTCGACACCGATGAGGCGGGCATCGCCCGTATCGTTCTCAACCGGCCGCAGGCGCGCAACGCGCTGACCTTCGCGATGTATCAGGGCCTCATCGACCTCTGCGACAGGATCGAGGCGGACGAGCGGATCAAGGTCCTCGTCATCACCGGCGCCGGCGAGAAAGCCTTCGCCGCCGGCACCGACATCGCCCAGTTCCGTGATTTCTCCAGTCCCGAGGATGCCCTCGGCTACGAGCGCTTCATGGACAGGGTCCTGGGCGCGCTCGAGCGTCTGCGCGTGCCCGTCATCGCCGCCGTCGCCGGCGCCTGTACCGGCGGCGGGGCCGCCATCGCCGCCTCCTGCGACCTGCGCATCGCCACCCGTGACGCCCGGTTCGGCTTTCCCATCGCGCGAACGCTCGGCAATTGCCTGTCGATGTCGAACCTGAGGCGCCTGTCCGGCCTCATCGGTCCCGCGCGGGTGAAGGACATGATCTTCACCGCCCGCCTGTTTGGCGCGGAGGAGGCGCTCGCGGCCGGCCTCGTCGGCGAAGTGGTGGAGGATGCCGCTGCCCTCGCCGCCAGGGCGACGGAACTCGCGGCGCAACTCGCCGGCCATGCACCGCTGACCCTGCGGGCCACCAAGGAAGGCCTGCGCCGCCTCGACGCCGAGGCGGAGGCGGAGGGCGAGCGCCCCGGCGATGACCTCATCCTGATGTGCTACACCAGCGCCGATTTCCGCGAGGGCATGGAGGCCTTCCTGGCCAAGCGCCCGCCGAACTGGACCGGCCGGTAAAGCGCTGTTTCGAGCGCTGTCCCGATGCGGATGTGGGCAGCGTGACACACCGGACGGGGAAAGCCGCTGGTCGCCCCGCTGCCTCGGCTCGGTTGCAGCCCTGTCATGCTCGCCGTGATAGAGCGTGAGCGGGGACGGTCGCCCTGGGACATGCTTTTTTTCCGAGGGATGATGCTCCGCTCGTTTCCTCTCGCGGCCGCCGCAGCCCTGTTGTCGGGCCTTGCCGCGTCGGGCGCCCACGCCCAGACCGCCGCCGAGATCGCGGCGCGGCAGGCGCGCCTGGCCCTGGAGGGGCTCGACATCGGCTCGCCGCGCGGCGCCGGCGGCGATCCGCAGACATCGGTGGCGCAGTCGGTGACCTCGGCCAAGCCTTCGGCCAACCTCAACACCTCGATCCAGGACCAGCTCGGCCCCTATGGCGATCCCTACGGCCTGCGCTCGTTCCTGAAGACCAAGGGCATCGAATACAGCCTCACGTATATCGGCGAGAGCTTCGGCAACGCGACGGGCGGCGCGCGGCGCGGTGCCATCGTCGAGGGACGCCTCGACGTCCAGTTCGATGCCGACCTCGAAAAGCTGGCGGGCTGGCACGGGGCGGCCTTCCACACCAACCTCTACCTCATCCACGGCACCGGCCTGTCGCGCTACTACGTCAACAATTTCATCACCGTGAGCGCCATCGAGGCGCTACCCTCCTCGCGGCTCTACGAGCTCTGGTTGGAGCAGAAACTGTTCGACGGCCAGTTCAGCCTCAAGGTCGGTCAGATCGCGGCCGATACCGAGTTCGCCGTGAGCCAGACCGGCACGCTGTTCATCAACTCCACCTTCGGCTGGCCCAACATCATGGCCGAGGTGCTGCCGAGCGGCGGGCCGATCTATCCCCTGGCGGTGCCGGCGATCCGCGCGAAATACGTGCCCAACCAGAACTTTTCCCTTCAGGTCGGCCTCTTCGACGGCGATCCGGCGGGGCCTTATCCCAGCGATCTCGATCCGCAGCGCCGCAACCGCACCGGCACGAACTTCCGCACCGGCGATCCCGCTCTGGTCATCGCGGAGGCCGCCTACGCCTACAACATCGCGCAGGGCGATGTCGGCGATCCCGGCACGGTGACGCTGGGGGGGTGGCACCATTTCGGCCGGTTCGACAGCCAGCGCTTCGACACGGCCGGGCGCTCGCTGGCCGATCCGTCCACCACCGGCATCGCCCGACGCTTCCGGGGCGACAGCGGCCTCTACGGTATCATCGACCAGACCATCTACCGCGAACCCGACGACCCCAACGACGGCGCCAGCGTGTTCCTGCGCCTCTCCGGGTCGCCCTCCGACCGTAACATCGTGGATTTCTACGCCGATGCCGGCATCGCCTATAAGGGCCTCTTCAAGGGACGTTCCGATGACACGATCGGCGTCGCCTTCGCCATCGCGCGGATCTCGGACGCGGCGCGCGGCCTGGACACCGACACGATCCTGCTGGCCGGGACGAACATGCCCCGGCGCAGCAGCGAGGCGGTCATTGAGGCGACCTATCAGGCCGTGCTC
Source organism: Methylobacterium bullatum (assembly GCF_014845095.1). Taxonomy (GTDB): domain Bacteria; phylum Pseudomonadota; class Alphaproteobacteria; order Rhizobiales; family Beijerinckiaceae; genus Methylobacterium; species Methylobacterium bullatum. Next base: position 10,497 of record NZ_NKUG01000136.1, read on the forward strand.
GGACCGGGCGTGACCGTGCAGCCGGACGTCCAGTACGTGTTCCGTCCCAGCGGCGGTGTGCCCAACCCGCGCGACCCCAACGGCGCCCGCATCAAGAACGCCGCCGTGTTCGGCGTGCGGGCGACGGTGCGTTACTGAGAGGCATCGACAGGGCCGATGTGCTCCGGCCGTCCGAAGCCTCGGCACGAGGCGAGGCTGGGATGACGGCTTCGTCTCACGAAGCGCGTGCTCGTTATCGCCATTGACGTCGTCGATATCGGCTATCGACACCATCTGTTTGATGAATGGTGCGCCGCAAAATATATCCCTCTCATGCAACGGGGCATCGGCCCCGGAACACCTGAGGGATCCTCGTCATGACCGTTCGTAGCCTTGTCCTCGCCGCTCTCGCCTCCGCCATCCTGGTCGGTACCGCGACCGCCGACGAGCGCATCACCGTCATCCCCACGCTCTATCGGGAGCAGGCCCGCGTCACGGCTGCCGTGCGTCCGGCCTCCGAGCTGACCACCACGCCGTCCCTGACCCCGCGTGCTCCCGCGACCCGGCGCATCGTCGCCGAGATCGTCGACCCCACGACCCGCTAAGGCGGTTCCCGTGAGCGGGGCCGGAGCAAAGGCGTGCATCAACGCTCCATGGGGTCTGCCCCATGGAGCGTTTTGCGTGTCGAGCCTACCGAATGCGGGTGTTCAGGCGCTGGCCTGACTCACGAACTTCGTCGTCAGATAGGCCTCGATCGCCTCCGAGCCGCCCTCGCTGCCGTAGCCGGAATCCTTGATGCCGCCGAAGGGGGTTTCGGGGAAGGCGAGACCGTGATGGTTGATGCCGAGCATGCCGCTCTCGACCCGGGCGGCGATCTCCGTCGCGCGGGTGGCCGAGCGGGTGTAGGCGTAGGCGGCGAGACCATAGGGCAGCCGGTTGGCCTCGGCGAAGGCGGCCTCGTCGTCGGAAAAGCGCTGGACCAGGGCCACGGGGCCGAACGGCTCCTCGTTCATGATCCGCGCGGTGAGCGGGGTCTCGGCGAGCACGGTGGGCTCGAAGAAATGGCCGCGGTTGCCGATGCGCTTGCCGCCGGTGCGGAGTTCCGCGCCCTGCGCCACGGCGTCGGCCACGAGGGATTCCATCGCCTCGCGCCGGCGGGCATGGATCAGCGGCCCCATCTGGGTCTCGGGATCGAGCCCGTCACCGACCCTGATGCCCTCTGCATGCGCCACGAACCCCTCGACGAAGCGGTCGTAGACGGAATCGTGGATAAGGAAGCGGGTCGGCGCGACGCAGACCTGCCCGGCATTGCGGAATTTGTTGGCGCCGAGCACCGAGACGGCCTTCTCCACATCCGCATCGGCGAAGACCAGGGCGGGGGCGTGGCCACCGAGCTCCATGGTGATGCGCTTCATGTGGCGCCCGGCCAAAGCCGCGAGCTCCTTGCCCACCGGAGTGGAGCCGGTGAACGAGATCTTGGCGATGACCGGATGCGGGATGAGGTAGGACGAGATCTCGGCCGGATCGCCGAAGACCAGGGAGAGCACGTCACCCGGCACCCCGGCATCGAGGAAGGCGCGGACGAGTTCGGCGCAGCTCGCCGGTGTATCCTCCGGCCCTTTCAGGATCACCGAGCAGCCGGTGCAGAGCGCCGCCGACAGCTTGCGGACGGCCTGGTTGATCGGGAAGTTCCAGGGCGTGAAGGCGGCCACGGGACCCACCGGCTCGCGCAGAACCATCTGGGTCACGCCCGGCACGCGGGCGGGGATGATGCGGCCGTAGGCGCGCCTCCCTTCCTCGGCGAACCAGTCGATCACGTCGGCGGCGGCGAGCGTCTCCACCCGCGCCTCGGCCAGCGGCTTGCCCTGTTCCAGCGTCATCGTCCGGGCGATGTCGTCGACGCGCGAACGGAGCAGATCGGCGGCCCGCCGCATCACCTTGGCGCGATCGAAGGCCGCGACCCTGCGCCATTCGGCGAATCCGCGGCGGGCGGACTCCAGGGCACGGTCGAGATCGTTGCGCGACGCCACCGCCACGGTGCCGATGGCGTCGCCGGTGGCGGGGTTGAGGACGGGGATCGTCCGCGCGTCGGAACCGGGCGTCCAGGCTCCTGCGATGTGAAGGGTCACGTCCGTGTCGGTCATCGGCGGCTCACGCTCTCGAAGGAGCATGGGTTGTCCGCCCTTCGCGCCAGCGCCGCAACCCTCCGTGCCGCAACCCTCGGGAGCGGTCTTAGGCGGCGATGCGGACCCGCGCCTCGTCGGCGCCCTTTACCGTCACCGTGCCCCCGCGTGTGGCCTGCAACGTGCCGCCGCGCGGGATCACGATCCAGCCCTCCTTGCAATCGTCGATGGGCTCGGAGACCACCACGAGGCCGGTCTCGGTCTGGCGGTAATAGAGGCTCGGCGGGCGGCCGTCGCAGGCCCAGCGATAAGCCGTCAGGGTCTCGCCGTCGGTGACGACGGAAGTGAAGCGCAGGGCCTCGGTGATTCCGGCCGCCTGCATCAGGTCGCGGACCGTGGAGAGGGTTTCGGCCATGGCGCCGATCGGGTCTTCGGCGAGGCCGTTGGCCAGGGCCAGGAGGAAGATCGCCTCGGAATCGGTGGTGCCGCGCCGTGCTTCGTAGAGCGCGTCCGGGATCAAGGCCTCGATCCGCCGCTTGATGCGATGGTAGCCGCCGATCTGGCCGTTATGCATGAACAGGTGCCGGCCATGGGCGAAGGGATGGCAGTTCGCCCGCGTGGTGGCCGTGCCGGTCGAGGCGCGGACATGGGCGAAGAACATCCGCGCGCGGACCTGCTGGCAGAGGTTGACGAGGTTCTCGTCCGACCAGGCCGGGCAGACGTCGCGATACTGGCCCGGATCGGTCCGTTCGCCGTACCAGCCGATGCCGAAACCGTCGCCGTTGGTCTCCGTCTTCGCCTCGGTGGCGTGCAGCGACTGATGCACCAGCGAGTGCGTCGGGGCGCAGACGAGATCGGTCAGGAAGACCGGATCACCGCTATAGGCGAGAAAGCGGCACATGACTGAGCAACAACCCCCTGTTTCGGCACCCCTCCCCGGATCGGGAAACAGAAACCGTTCCATGATCCAGCTTGACGGTCGTTGAACTGTAACATTCGATCTTTTGCGGTGAACAGATCGTTAATGCATCGCAGCATGCCTGAACCTTGTGCGTCTGCGCGGACGATGCGCAGGCGTGCCCGATTTCGTGCATGCCGGTATCGTAGACGGCCACCATGCCCGCTTTGAGGCGGTTCCCTATCTTTCATTGCGGGAGGCGCATGGCCGTGGCGGCGCATCGTACCCTTGCCGATCCCGGCCCGGCGGCGCAGCCTCGGCATCATCGAATCATCGACCGGGCGCAGGACGCCCCGCAGGGCCGGCATCGTGCCTGGCCTCATTCCTTGGAAAGTGACCTCATGGATCGCACAACCCGCTCGACCGATGGCGCTGCATCACGAGCTCAGATCGATGGCCCCGTCGCCCTGGTGGTGGAGGACGATGCGGCGGTCCGCGACCTCGCCACCGCCATCCTCGAAGAAACCGATCTCGACGTCATCGCCTGTGACAGCGCCGAGGCGGCCATCGGCGTCCTGGAGCGCAAGGGACTGAACGTCGCCCTGCTCTTCGCCGATGTGCGCCTCGGCGGGGCCATGGACGGTATCGCCCTGGCGCGGACGGTGGAACGGCGCTGGCCCGACGTGCGGATGGTCCTGACCTCGGGCTACGACGAGCGCGGTACCGGCCGCCTGCCCGAACAGGCGGTCTACATGCAGAAGCCCTGGCGCGCCCTCGACGTGCTGGTGGAGGCGGAACACGCGTCCGCTGCCGTGGGCATCGCCTGAAACGACACGACGCCCGCGCCGCTTCCGCGGCCGGGCGTCGTGTGAGAGCGAAGGAGGGCCGGTGCGAGACCGGCCGCTCGGCCTTACGAGGCGACGTTGGTCGAGGGAGCGGCGCTCGGAGCGAACGGCGAACCACCCGGACGACGCGGCGCACCGGCGCCGAAACGGGGCTTCGGCTTCGGAGCGGCGATCAGGCCCTCACGGATGGCGGTCTTGCGGGCCTGCTTGCGGGCGCGGCGGACGGCCTCAGCCTTCTCGCGTGCCTTGCGCACGGAGGGCTTCTCGTAGGCCTTGCGCTGCTTCATCTCGCGGAAGATGCCCTCGCGCTGCATCTTCTTCTTGAGAACACGGAGTGCCTGGTCGACGTTGTTATCGCGAACGAGTACCTGCAACGGACTTGATCCTTTAGAGACATATGTTTGTCGGACGGCGCCCTCTCCGAACGCCCCCGCCTGTCCGACGAGGGCAAACCGCCAATAGCCCCATACCCTGGATCGCTCCAGGGAGGGACCTGTGTGTGACGGTCTCGAATCGACGCTGAAAACTCACTTGGGGCAGGCTCATACACCAAGCGGACACGAGTTCCAACCGCTCTCGGTTAAATCCTGAGCCGGACCCGCATCCTCATGCGTGCGACTGGATGAAGTTGCGCACGAGCGGGTAGGTCTGCCCCTCCCACTTGCGGCCGGTGAAGACGCCGTAATGGCCGACGCCCGCCTGGAGGTGGTGGCTCTTCATGTGCGGGGGCAGGCTGCTGCACAGATCGTGCGCCGCCATGGTCTGGCCGACGGCGCAGATGTCGTCGCGCTCGCCCTCCACGGTCATCAGCGCGGTCCTGCGGATGGAGCGCATGTCGATGGGGTTGCCGCGATAGGTCAGCTCGTTCTTGGCGAGGGTGTAATCCTGGAACACCGTCTGGACCGTCTCGATGTAGAACTCGGCCGCGAGGTCGAGGACGGCGAAATACTCGTCGTAGAAGGTCTCGATCTGGTTGGCCTTGTCGGTCTCGCCGTTGGCGAAGTGCCAGAACAGGTCGGCATGGCTCTGCTGGTGGCGCTTGGCATTCATCGAGACGAAGGCCGAGACCTGCATGAAGCCGGGATAGACCCGTCGGCCCGCCCCCGCATGGCGCTTGGGCACGGTGGCGATGAGATTCTTCTCGAACCACGCGATCGGCTTCGAGGTGGCGAGCTTGTTCACCGAGGTGGGGCTGATCCGGCAATCCACCGGCCCGGCCATGAGCGTCATGCTGCGCGGCGGCGCGATGTCCTTCGACTGGGCCATGACGGCGGCGGCGGCGAGCGCCTGGACGGCCGGCTGGCAGACCGCAACGACGTGAGAGCCCTCGCCCATCGCGCCGAGGAACTGCACCAGGTGATCCACGTAATCGTCGAACCCGAACGGGCCGTCGGCCAAGGGCACGTCGCGGGCATTGTGCCAGTCGGTGATGTAGACGTCGTGGTCGGCGAGCAGGGTGCGCACCGTGCCGCGCAGCAGGGTGGCGAAATGGCCCGAGAGCGGCGCCACCACGAGCACCTTGGGCTGCTCGGTATCGATGTCCTTCCTGAAGCGCAGCAGCGTCCCGAACGGCGTCGAGAACGTCGCCTCCTCGGTGACCGGAACCTCGCGGTTGCCGACCCGGATGCTGTCGATGCCGAAAGCGGGGCGGGCGAAGGTCAGCCCGGCGCGCATCATCATCCGGGCTCCAGCCGACCACCAGTTCATCGGAGCCGCGTTCCCCGAACCGACCCAGGGCGATACGGCATCGTGGACGAGCTTGCCCCAGGAGCGGGTGCGCTGGGCGAGGTCGGACTGCACTTCGAAGGCATCGTAGAGCATGACGCTCGAACTCCTGCGCGAACGATCGGATAGCGAACCATTCGCTGTGTCGTGCACGGCCGCCGGATCGTCTCCGGACGGTCGTTCACGGCCCGCTAGGCTGAGCCACGGTTGCGCACAACGCAATCGGCCCACAATACGATCTGTAATAAATGTTGTGAGAATGCACCACTGTCCTATCCTCGTAACAGGAAAGGATTATCTCTTGGGGCGGGTGGTGGCTCGGCGCGGCACGAGACTTGGATGTCCCCAGCCATCCCGGGCCGAGAACTCCATGGACATTCGGGGATAACGACAACAGGGGATGGACATGCCGGTCGCCACGCTCACGATCTCGAGCCGGAACTACTCCTCGTGGTCGCTGCGGGGATGGCTGGTCTGCCGCATGGCCGGGCTCGACTTCGAGACCGAAGTCCTGTCCGGCGACGACGCATCCACGCGGGCCGAGCTCCTGCATCTGTCGCCGTCCTTCCTCGTGCCCCGCCTCGTCCATGGCGAGATCGAGGTCTGGGACACCCTGGCCCTCTCCCAGTATCTCAACGAGACCTATCCCGATGCGGGCTTCCTGCCGAAGGATCCCGTGGCCCGGGCGCGCTGCCGCTCGATCTCGGGCGAAATGCATGGCGGGTTCATCAACCTGCGCTCGGCGCTGCCGATGAATCTCCGGGCCCGTCACACCGATTTCAAGATCTTCAACGGAGCCCGGGGCGATATCGAGCGGATCATCACGATCGTTGAGGATTGCCTGTCGCGCTACGACGGCCCGTTCCTGTTCGGCACGCGCCCGAGCCTGGCCGATGCCATGTTCGCGCCGGTCTGCACCCGGTTCCAGACCTATGACGTCCCGCTGCCGCGCAAGGTCGCCGCCTATCGCGACACCATCCTCGCCTGGCCGCTGATGGTGGAGTGGACCGAGGCCGCCGCCGCCGAGCCCGACGAGATCGAAGAACTCGACATGGAGTTCTGAGGGGCCGGCCCCCGGCCGACAATCCGAAATGCCCGGATGCGAAAATCATGGGGCGGCCGGTAAGGCGGCCCCGTGGTTCGGCATCGGGGCCGCGCGCGGCGGCGTTGCTTGAGCGACGGCGAGGGGCAGGTCAATGCGGGCCACGAGGCCGCGGGGCGCCTTGTTCGACAGGCTGAGTCGTCCGCCATGCCCCTCCACGATGGCGAGCACGATCGAGAGGCCGAGGCCGAAACCGCTGGCCTCGTCGAGATTCCGAGTCCGGTCCCCGCGCACGAAGGGCTGCACCATGGCGTCGCGCTCGGCCTCGGGAATGCCGGGGCCGTCGTCGGACACTTCCAGCGCCACGCCCTGTTCGGATGGATGAATCGTCAGGCGCGCCGAGCCGCCATACTTCACCGCATTGTCGACGAGGTTGACGATGGCCCGCTGCAGATCGTCCGCCCGGCCGCGTACGAGGACGTGGCGCGTCTGTTCCAGGCACACGTCGGCGCCCACATCGGTGAAGCCGTCGCATACGGTCTGGACCAGAGAGGCGAGGTCGACGAGGCTGTGCGCGCCGCCCGCCTGGCCGTCCCGGATGAAGGACAGGGCGGCTTCCACCAATCCGTTCATCTGGTCGAGGTCGCGCAGGGTCATGGTGCGAGCGTGGTCGTCCTCGATGAACTCGGCCCGCAGGCGCAGTCGGGTGATCGGGGTCCGCAGGTCGTGGCTGATCGCCGCCAGCATCTGGGTCCGGTCGTCGATCAGGCGGCGGACGCGCCCGCGCATGGTGTCGAGGGCGCGCGAGACCGCCGCCACCTCCTTCGGCCCGTTCCGGGGCAGGGCCACGAGGTTCATGCCCGTGCCGAAGGCGTCGGCGGCCTCGGCGAGCTTCGCCAGCGGGGCGGTCAGGGCCCGCGTCGCCCAGATCGACATGAGGGACAGGGTGATGCCGAGGAGGACGAAGGTGAAGACGATCGGGCCGGGGCCGAAGGGCGGCCGGTCGTCGTCCGGCAGGGTGGCCCGCAGGCTCGCCCCCGAGGGCGTCACGATGCCGATGCGGGTGCCGCCCCCCGGCTCCCTCCGGCCCGGCGGGGACAGATCGGTGATGGTGAGCGGCCGGCCGAACCCCTCGCGCATGCGCTTGACCATGGGATGGTCGGGCCGCTCGCTCCGCGTGCTGGCGGACGGAGGTTCCGGCGAGGCCGGGGCCGTTTCGATCTGCAGCGAGGGCAGGCTGCGTGCCGCGTCCTGCAGCAAGCGCAGCCGATCCCCCGGCGGAGCGGCATCGAGCAGGCGGACAATGGTGGCCAGCCGGGTCGCGGCCACGCCCGGATGATTGTCCGGGTTCCAAGGTTCGCGCAGCAGGAAGAAGGCGAGGGTCGCCACCGCATGGCTGACGACGATGGCGGCCACGCTGAGGACCGCGATCTGGCCGGCGATGCTGCGCGGCGGGGTGCCGACGAGGCGGCGCCAGCGGTCCTTCCCCTCGGTGCTCACGAGCGCGTCACCGCCGGCGTGAACAGGTAGCCGCCCGAGCGGATGGTGCGGATGATCTCGGGATTGCGCGGATCGGCCTCGATCTTCTGCCGGATGCGGCTGATGAGGACGTCGATGCTGCGCTCGAACGGGCCGGCGGCGCGCCCCTGCGTCAGGTCGAGGAGCTGATCGCGCGAGAGCACCCGGCCGGGCCTGAGGCAGAGCGCGTGGAGCAGGTCGAACTCCGCGCCCGTGATGGTGATGCGGGCCTCCTCCGGACTGAGGAGCTGGCGCAGGGAGACGTCGAGGGTCCAGTCGAGGAAGCACAGCCGGCGGGCGCCGTCGTCGCCGGCGGCCTCCGTGGTCGCTCCCCGCCGCAGGATCGCGCGGATGCGGGCGAGGAGCTCGCGCGGGTTGAAGGGCTTGGCGAGGTAATCGTCCGCGCCGATCTCGAGGCCGACGATCCGGTCGATCTCCTCGGCCTTGGCGGTGAGCATCAGGATCGGGATCGAGGACCCGGCCCGCAGGCGCCGGCACAGGCTCAACCCGTCCTCGCCCGGCAGCATCAGGTCGAGGACGATGAGGTCGACGCGCGCATCCGCCAGTGCCTTGTCCATCTCGCGCCCGTCCCCGGCGAGACTCACCCGGCACTCGTTGGCGCGAAGATAGCGCGCCACCAGGGCGCTGATCTCGCGGTCGTCCTCGACCACGAGGATATGGGGCGTGGCGGAATTCGTCTGCGTCATGTCTCGTCCATCCGGTGGCCGTTTATGACGCCTCGGCGGAGGGATTCGAAGGGGATCGCAAGAGCAGAATTGTAAACGTGTGTTTCGGGCTGGTCTCCGAGATACGTCTGGCAAATGTTGTCGGCCGCAAGAGTGCGTCCGCGCGGCCTCTACCGCCTGCGAAACCCGAAATACCCGCCATCGGCGTCGTAGAGCACGTCGAAACCATTGAGGAAGCGCAGGCCCGTGTTCACGAAGGGCTCCGGGCGACGGGTGTTGAGGGTCACCTTGCCCGGCGAGAGCGGGGCATTGTCACCCACGACGATGTCGTAGGCCGCCGCCGGTGCGGAGCCTCGTCCGGGGAAGGTGAAGCCGAGGCGGGTGCCGGGCAGGAACTGGTTCCGGCCGTCGTCATCGGTGGCGACGGCGCCGTCCACGGCCTCTCCCGGCAAGGTCAGGTACATCACCGACACGCCGGTATCGACGAGCGCCCGGCCGCAGGCGCCGGGGGCTTGCCCGTTCACCGCTATACAGACGGGCACGCCCTGCCATTCACCGGGAATGTCGGGGTGCGGATCGAGCTTCACGAAGCGGATGTCGCCGCGCGTATTGGCTCCGGTGAGGCCCGCGTGGATGCCGTCCCGCGTCACCACGTAGCCACGCCGGGCAGGCCCCCGGCCCTCGGGCGCGAGGTTGAGGAGCGGGTTGGTGTCGGGCGTGCTCTGGCTCTGCGAGTCCCCCTCCCGTCCGAAGCCGACGCCCAACATCGCCACGTGGCCGGGCATCGTTTCCGGCGTGCAGGCACGGGCAGTGTCCGTGCACGCGATCTCGGTGACCGCCAGGACGGGGAGAGGCGTGGTGGTGACGCTGGCCCCGTTGCCGCCGACGAGCGTGACCGGCAGCGTCACCCAGCGCCCGATCATGATCCGCCCCGAACTGCTGTAGGTCAGCCGCCCCGGCCGCGAGGGCATCGAGTCGAAGCCGGGGATGCGGCTCGCCGAGACGACGATGCCGGTGGAGCCGGTATCCATGAGCACGGGGCGCACCTCTCCCCCGAAGGACAGGCCGAGGCGCGGCGAGCGCGTCAACTCGGCGCCATCCTCCGCCGCGTCGAGATAGGAAAGATACGTGCCCTGGCGGAAGCCGTCGTAATCCGGCCTGTCGGCGGCATGGGTCGGGTACGCGGCGAGGCTCAAGGCGGCGATCCCGAATGCGAGTGCGACAGGCGAGGCGATCCTCGATTCCCCGGCCCTCTTATGCGCGATGCCGACGCGATATCCGCGGCCCCTGTTCATCATCCGCCCCTCCCGGGCGACGAAGATGCGGCAGCGGGGCTGACCGGATCCTCGTCACTCCATCCGTTCCTCGGTCGAGCTTGGCAGATCGGCGTTTAAGGCACTGTTACGCGGAGGCGGCGACGGCCCGGGCCACCGAGGCGATGGTTGCGCTGCGGGCCTCCGACGACGTCCTCGCCCCGGTCAGGTAGACCGTCAGAACGAGGGGAGGCCGGCGCGGCGGCCAGATCACGGCGACGTCGTTGGCGGTGTCGTTCTCCCCCGATCCGGTCTTGTCGCCGATGCGCCAGTCTTGCGGCAGGCCGGCGCGCAACCGCGCCTCGCCGGTGCGGCAGCCCACGAGCCAGGCGGTGAGCAGGGCGCGGGAGGCAGGCGACAGCGCGTCCGCCAGGACGAGGCGCCGGAGCGTCTCCGCCATGGCGAGCGGCGTGGTGGTGTCGCGGGCATCGCCGGGGGCGGCCTCGTTCAGGTCCGGCTCGGTACGGTCGAGCCGGGTCGTCGCATCGCCGAAACCACGGATATGTCCGGTGAGCCCGGCCGGGCCACCCATCGTCCTGAGGAGGAGGTTCGCGGCGGTGTTGTCGCTGAGCGTGACGGCCGCTTCGCAGAGTTCGGCGATGGTCATGGCCTCGCCCCCCGCCCTCGGCCCGCTCACGGGCGAATACGGCACAACCTCGCGCGGTTCGTAGCGATGGCGCCGGTCGAGGCCGTCCTCGCCCCGGTCCACCCGCGCCAGCACCGCACCGGCGGCGAGGACCTTGAACGTGCTGCACAGGGGGAAGCGCTCGTCCCCGCGATGCGCCGCATGGGCGCCGCTGCCGGTATCGAGAAGGCCGATCCCGAGCCGCCCGCCGCTCGCCTCCTCGATCCGTGCGAACCGGTCGGCGAGATCCCGGCGGAACGCCCCCTCAGCCAGGGCGGGGCCTCCCGCGCCGAACCAGTTCCCCGCGGCCCAGGCGGCCGCGCCGAGGGTGAATTCGCGTCGCCTGATCATGCTCGTCCTCGCCGGGGATCGGTCTTCGATTGAAGCGGAGCGTCGCCGAGCAAGGCGGCGGCTTTGCGGTGTCATCCTGGCCGGCGGAATGGGGCTCCGGCTCGTCCGGCCGTCGATTCCTCGTCTCCGGGGCGGGGGATCGGATTGCCTCGCGGGCCGTCGATTCTTATTTCATCCTCTCAGGTGCCGGCGCGATGTCCGACGCGGGCCTCGATCTCGGGAGACGACGATGCAAGGCTCTAAGGACGGCGCGGGCCGCGGTTCGAACCGGTTGTTCGACGATTTCGCCCGGTTGATGACCGACGCCGCCGGGGCGGCGCAGGGGGTGAAGCGCGAGGCGGAGACGGTGTTCAAGGCGCAGGTGGAGCGCCTGATCCGCGACATGGACATCGCGTCGCGCGAGGAGGTGGACGTCCTGCGCGATCTCGTCTCGGCGCTGCGCAGCCAGAACGATGCCCTCGCCGCTCGCGTCTCGGTGCTGGAAGGCCGTCAGGGTGCGCAGGATACGCCGCCTGCGCCCGCCACGCCGGTCTGATTCGGGCGCGCCGCTCGGGTTCAAGCTTGTGCACAGGAAGGAATGGTGGAAATCCGCTTTCCTGTTCACCGCTTCTCCCGAGCGCTTTGAAACGCGAGTCCGCCACGGTCTATAGTGAGTGAAGCACTGATTCGCTTCGCCCCCGGACCCGACCTTCGACCCTTCAACTTCTTGCCGAACAAGCTCTGCCTTGCCTATGCGGGGATTCAGCTTGGGAACGGCGACTCGTGAGCGGGATCGATTGTCGTTCACCATTATCGGCGCCCCTCCCGGGACGCCAACCTGGACCGCTATGACCCAACTCCACATCGAAGGCCTCGACCGGAACGAGCACCCCCTCGACATCGTCGAGCGGCTCGCCTCCCTTCGTGACTGGATCTTCGACCGGGCCGAGACCGACGAGATGTCGGTGGCCGTGGCCGGCCGCTGGTCCGACTACCATGTCGCCTTCACCTGGATCGAGGACGTGGAGGCCCTGCACGTGGCCAGCGCCTTCGACCTGAAGGTTCCGGCGCATCGCCGCACCGAGATCCTCACCCTCATTTCCCTCGTCAACGAGCAACTCTGGGTCGGCCATTTCGACCTGTGGTCCACCGACAGTGTGGTGATGTTCCGGCACTCGCTGCTGCTCACGGACGGCGCCGCGCCGACCCAGAGCCAGTGCGCGATGATGCTGAAATCCGCTGTCGATGCCTGCGAGCGCTACTATCAGGCGTTCCAGTTCGTGCTCTGGGCGGGCAAGTCCGCCCGCGAATCCCTGGATGCGGTCCTGTTCGAGACCGAAGGCGAGGCGTGAGCGTTCCGTCTTCCTCGGCCTTGCCCGCGTCCCTCACCCTGGTGGGGGCGGGCAAGATGGGCGGCGCGATGCTGGCGGGCTGGCTCGCAGGGGGGCTCGATGCCGCCAGGACCTGCGTCGTCGATCCGCAGGCCTCGCCCGAGATGGTGCGGCTCTGCGAGAGCCACGGCATAGCCCTGAACCCGAGCGACGTGCCGGCCAACGATGCGCTGATCCTCGCGATCAAGCCGCAGGGGCTGGAGGGCGCCGCCGGCCTCCTCGACGGGTTGATCGCACCCCACACGCTCGTCGTCTCGATCCTGGCGGGCAAGACCATCGCCGACCTGAGCCGCCGCCTGCCCGCCGCCCGCGCCATCGTCCGGGCGATGCCGAACCTTCCGGCGAGCATCGGGCGGGGCGTCACCGGAGCGGTGGCGAGTGCCGAGGTTTCCCCCGGTCAGCGTGACCAGGCCGATGCGCTGCTGAAGGGCGTCGGCGCGGTGGAATGGCTCGACGACGAGGCGCTCATCGACGCTCTCACGGCTTTGTCCGGTTCCGGCCCGGCCTACGTTTTCCTCCTGGCCGAGGCCATGGCGGAGGCGGGCGTGGCCGCCGGCTTGCCCGCCGACATGGCCGCCCGGCTCGCCCGTGGCACGGTGGCGGGGGCAGGGGCGCTCCTGTCCGCCAGTCCCTACGAGGCGGGGCAGTTGCGGCGCGACGTGACCTCGCCCGGCGGCACCACGGCGGCGGCGCTGGCCGTGCTCATGCGCGAAGGCGGCGTGCCGGACCTGATGCGCGAAGCGGTCGCCGCGGCGGCGGTGCGGGCCGGCGAGCTCTCCGGCTGAGCCGCCCCTAACCGATCCGCCTGCGCAACCTACATGGTAGGGAACAGACACGAGGATCGAACGACCATGGCAAACACCACAGGTGCGAAGCCCGAGGGCGGTGACGAGACCGCTGGGACCGACATCGCCGTCGCCGCCCCGCGGCAATCCCCGCGCGAGGCCGCCGTCGAGGCCCTGATGCGGCTTGCCGCCGTGCAGCCCTGGAACGACATCGAGATCGGTGACATCGCCCGTGAGGCCGGCCTGTCGCTGGCCGAGTTCCGAGAGCTGTTCTCCTCCAAGGGGGCCGTGCTGGGCGGCCTGTCGCGGATCATCGACCGCAAGGTGTTGGAGGGCGATTCCTCCGACCTCGCCGAGGAGCCCACCCGCGAGCGTCTGTTCGACATGCTCATGCGCCGGCTCGATGCGATGACGCCCTACAAGGACGCCCTGCGCCGGATTTCCTATGCGTTGCGTGGCGATCCGCTTTCCCTTGTCGCCCTGAACGGTGTGGCGCTGAACTCCCACCGCTTCATGCTGGCGGCCGCCGGTATCGATACCGAGGGGCCGCTCGGCCGGATCAAGCTTCAGGGCGTGGTCATCGCCTTCGCCCGCACGGTGGAAGTCTGGCTCGACGACGACGATCCGGCCCTCGCCCGCACCATGGCCCGGCTCGACAAGGAGATCCGCAACGGCGAGCGCTTCATGGAGCGCGCCGAAGACGCCCGCCGCCTCACCGCGCCGTTCCGCGCCCTGGGCCGCTCGCTCCTCGATCGCGGCGCCCGCCGGCGCCGGGGCACGCGGCCCGAGGACGAGGTCGACCAGCAGACGGTGTGACAGAACGCTTTCCCTCTCCCCTCTGCGGGGGAGGGTGGATCGAGCTCAAACGAAAAGGGCCGCCCCATCCGGGCGGCCCTTTCCATGTCAGGCTAGTCGATCACCCGCCGATGCGGTTGGCCAGGACCGCCGAGTGGCCGTGCTGGTTGGCAATGTAGGGGAGCGCCTGGTTGGCAAACTCGCGGCCCTGGGCGTTGTCGCCGTTGCGCGAGTAGGACTCGTAGAGGCCGAGGGTGCGGGCATCCGAGCGGGCCTGCTGCTGCACGAAGGTGCGGTCGAACTCACGGCCGGTGCGGGCATTCTTCAGGCGGTCGATCCGGGCCTGACCGTCCGGACCGATGGCGACGCGGCGGCCGGGCTCGCCGGGGGTGTTGTCGATGATGCCGACGCCGCCGAGCACGCCGCCGACGATCCGCGAGGCGATGGTGGCCGAGATCGTCACCGGGGCGAGGACGACGCCGACCGGATTGTCGAAGCGGGTCTCGAAGGGCTGGCTGTCGGAGACGACGGTGCCGCCGGCGGTCAGCGAGGTGCCCTCGGGCAGCAGCGCCTTGGTGGTGGCCTCACGCTCGACCAGCACGTTCTTGGCGTAGTTGCGGACGTTCGGGTTGCGAGAGCGCTCCAGGGCGATGCGGCTCGACTCGATGCTCACGGCATCCGAGCGCAGGGCGGCGGCGCGGAACGAGGAGGTGTCGCGGGCCTCGGGGGCGTTGGCGTCGAACTGGGGAGCGACGCGGATACCGAGGGGCTCCTGCGCGAGGGCCGGGGTCGTGATCGCCGCGACGGTGAAGCCGAGGGCGACGAAAAGCTTGGTGTTGATCATGGCGGAGGTTGTCCTCACACGCCTTTACGGCGTTTGGTTGAACGAACGTTTCGTCCGGCATGAACGTTTCGTTAACGTGGCGGTTCCTGCTTGGAGGGCATGGCTGTGGTGCGATGCGGTATGCTTCACCTATTTGTGACATGGTTATCGTTCGCCCTCCTTCCCGATCACCTCATCCTGAGGCACCGCGAAGCGGCCCAGAAGGAGGGGGCCAGGGATCGCAGTGGTTTCTGGAAGCCTCCTTCGAGGCCTCCGCTACGCTCCGGCACCTCAGGATGAGGCGGGTGGGTCGGGCAAATGTTGAGCGGCGGGACGTTTCGCCAATCTCTGCAAGGCATCCCAATCACTGGCGATGAGGGCTTCCTTCTTCGCCCGGCTCCATCCTTTCAGCCTGCGCTCGAACGCAATGGCATCGGTGACCCGTTCGAACTCCTCGGCATAGACAAGGACCACGGGACGGCGCTTGCTTGTGTACCCTTGGAACGTCCCGGCGTGATGCTCGCCGAGCCGCTTGTCCAGGGTCTCACCGCGAGCCGATCCGACGTAGTAACTGCCGTCGGCACAGCGCAGGATGTAGGCAAAGGCGGCCATCCCGAACTCCTATCCAACCACCTCATCCTGAGGTGCCCGCGGTAGCGGGCCTCGAAGGAGGGCTCCAGAACACGCTGAGCGAACTGGAGGGCTCCGCCTTGGGATAAGGTGAGAGAGCAGCACGACGCTCAATGCGCCTCCTCCCAGTTCCCTGCCGCCTGCGCCTCCACCACCAGCGGCACGCGTAGGGTCAGCGCCGGGGAGGGCGCTTCGACCATCACCCGGCGGATGACCGGCAGGGCCTTCTCCACCTCGTCCTCGGGGGCCTCGAACACCAGTTCGTCGTGCACCTGCAGCAGCATGGTCACGTTGAGCTTTTCCGCTCGCAGCGCCTCCTCCATTCGCACCATGGCCCGGCGGATGATGTCGGCGGCCGATCCCTGGATGGGGGCGTTGATGGCCTGACGCTCCACCGAGGCGCGTTCGTTCGGGTTGTTGGAGCGGATCTGCGGATAGTGGCAGACGCGGCCGAACAGGGTGGTGACGTAGCCGAGATCCCGGCAGAGCTTCTTGGTGTCGTCGATATAGGCGCGGATGCCGGGGAAGCGCTCGAAATACTGCTTGATGAAGGCGGAGGCCTCCTCGCGGCCGATGCCGAGGCGGTCGGCCAACCCAAAAGCCGAGATGCCGTAGATGATGCCGAAATTGATGGTCTTGGCGCGCCGGCGCAGGTCCGAGGTCATGTCCTTCAAGGGCACGCCGAACATGGCGCTGGCGGTGGCGGCATGGATGTCGACGCCGTCCTCGAAGGCCTGGCGCAGCTGCGGGATATCGGCGATGTGAGCCAGGATGCGCAGCTCGATCTGGCTGTAATCGGCCGAGATGAGCTTCCTGCCTTCCGGCGCCACGAAGGCACGGCGGATGCGCCGGCCTTCCTCGGTGCGGATCGGGATGTTCTGCAGGTTCGGCTCGGAGGAGGAGAGCCGGCCGGTGGTAGTGGCGGCGAGCGAGAACGAGGTGTGGACCCGGTCGGTCTCCCGGTCGGCGTGCTGCTGCAACGAATCCGTGTAGGTGGATTTCAGCTTGGCGAGCTGGCGCCATTCCAAAATCTTCTTCGGCAGTTCGTGGCCGGCCTGGGCCAGTTCCTCCAGCAGGGTGGCGGGCGTGGCCCACTGGCCGGACGGCGTCTTCTTGGCGCCGGGCAGGCCCATCTTGCCGAACAGGATGTCGCCGATCTGTTTTGGCGAGGAGACCTGGAACGTCTCCTGGGCATCGTCTTGAATTTCCTGCTCTAATCGCAGAAGAATTTGCGAGAAATCGCCGGAGAGCCGGCTCAGCATGTTGCGGTCGACGCGGATGCCCGCCGCTTCCATCCGGGCGATGACCGGGATGAGGGGGCGCTCCAGGGTCTCGTAGACCGTCACCCGGCGCTCGGCGACGAGCCGCGGCTTCATCATCCGCCACAGGCGCAGCGTCACGTCCGCATCCTCGGCGGCGTAGGCGGTGGCCTTGTCGAGCGGCACTTTGTCGAAGGTGATCTTGCCCTTGCCGGTGCCGGCCACGTCCGAGAAGCTGATTGGCTGGTGGCCGAGATGGCGGCGGGCGAGTTCGTCCATGCCGTGCCCGCCCTTGCCGGCATCGAGCACGTAGGAGATCAGCATCGTGTCGTCGAAGGGGGCGATCTCGATGGCGACGCTCTGGCGTCGGAACACCAGCCAGTCGTACTTGATGTTCTGGCCGACCTTCAGGACGCCCGGATCCTCGAGGAGCGGCCTCAAGGCCGTCAGGGCGGCATCGATCGGAATCTGGCCCGTGACCGGGCTGAACTGCCCCGTGGCCGCCTTGGCATCGCCGAACAGGTCGCTCGCCTCGGACGCCGCCACCGGCTCCAGATGGGCGAGGGGGATGTAGGCCGCCCGCCCCGGCGCCACCGCC
Source organism: Methylobacterium bullatum (assembly GCF_014845095.1). Classification (GTDB taxonomy): domain Bacteria; phylum Pseudomonadota; class Alphaproteobacteria; order Rhizobiales; family Beijerinckiaceae; genus Methylobacterium; species Methylobacterium bullatum. The sequence continues at coordinate 27,862 of NZ_NKUG01000136.1, forward strand.
AGGGAGACGCCGACGAGGGCGGCGTTGTTGGCGTCGAGCGAGTCGGTCTCGGTATCCACCGCCACCACCCCGGCCTCGCGCGCCTCGGCGATCCAGGCCTCCAATTGAGCGAGGCTGGTGATCGTCTCGTAACCCGTGGTGTCGATGGGGTTCGTCCCCTCCGCCGCACGGGTGGCGACGAGGGAGGAGGGCGTCGCCTCGGCGGGGCCGCGCGGCTTCGGCCCGCCCTCCGGCAGGTTCAGATTGGCGAAGGGGTCGACCTCCCCGCTCCCAGCCCCTCCC
>NZ_NKUG01000137.1 GCF_014845095.1 Methylobacterium bullatum
GGCCTCGACGGCACGGGCGAGAGGGCCACAGGCGATCCGCGCTATAGGGGTCGACAGCATGGTGGACACTCCGCGAATAAGAACATATAGTGAACATAGAGTTCAAGCGCGGAGGTCAAGATGCAGACGGCCGACCTGTGGATATCGGGGAATCTCGCTCCCGCCGGCCTGCCCTCGGGCATGGCGAGGCGGGCGAGCGCCGGTTCGGCGGCAAGCGCGCCGTCGCCCCGCACGAGCGGAGACCGGACCATGCATTTCGACGTGCTGGAGGAGCGGGTCGGGCGCTGGGGCTGGTCCCTGCGCGACGCCTATGGCCAGGAGGTCGCCCATTCTCCGATGCCGTATCCGAGCCGGGTCCAGGCCTCGGCGGCGGCCTTGGCCTTCTCCCAGCTCGTGGCCTACGCCGGCAAGCAGATGCGCCGGCCCTGAGGCCGGACGGCGAAGGTCTGCCGGGACTGGCTTCCCGCGCGGTCCATTCGGGCGAACGTGGAATCGGCTCCCTCCCCACAGCGGATGTCGCTGCATGGGAAGAAGCCGATCCGGATCGTGATCCGGGACGACGAGCTACGAGCTTATCAGGATATTGGCGGAGCCAACGATGGTCGCGGCCAACATCACCGATGCAACGCCGACCATGAAGTAAGAAAAGACTGTCAGCATCGATGCCAAGGTGCTGTCCCGACTGGTTCAGCAGCGGCTACCGCCGGACGTCTGGCCATATTGCATGACCTCGCGGGTCTGCTGGTTGGCGTTGCCCTCGGCGGCCGAACTCATCGGACAACCGAACGACGAGGGTGCCCGACGATCGGCCCGGATCGAATGGGTGGTGTCGACGTCATAGGGGCTGAGCGTGGTGTAGCGCGAAGGGCGCTCCATCGCCGTCGTGGGCGCGATCGAGGCCAGGCCCATGACGAGGGCGGTCGAGAGAGCGGCAATGGAAGTCTTCATGTGAGCAACGGCTTTCTTGTCTTGTGAAGCCGCCGCGTCTTGGCTGCTTCTTCTGCTTGAAGCCAATATGAAGTAATAATGCCCTCTCTGGCGTGCTGGCACGCACACGGCGCCGTGGATTAAAGGTGCCGGATAGGTCAGATGGGTGAATTATAACAAATACCAGCGCCATGTGCTTTGGATCGACAAGCACATGGCGGGGTGTTGTTCTTATAATCCCGGCCTGTCTCGGGAATGAGTGTCGCAGGGCCATTCGTGACGGACGTGCCTGTGCCGACAGCCCGATATCGAGACAGGCCGCCCCGGTCGCGTCGATGCGGAACGCTCCATCACCCAAGCGCCTCCCCTTCCCCGCCGCGTCAGCCTTCCACGGGGCGGGGGGCGATGCGGTCGAGCGCCGCCATCGTGTCGTCGGACAGGTCGAGGTCCGTCGCGGCCAGGTTTTCGCGCAGGTGCTCCACCGACGACGTGCCGGGGATCAGCAGGATGTTGGGAGAACGGCGCAGGAGCCAGGCCAGCGCCACCTGCATGGGCGTCGCGCCGAGCCCTTCGGCGATCTGGTTCAGGGCCGCCGACTGGATCGGGCTGAAGCCGCCGAGCGGGAAGAACGGGACATAGGCGGTGCCGGATGCGGCCAGGTCGTCGATCAGTGCGTCATCGCCCCGATGCACCAGGTTGTACTGGTTCTGGACACAGACGATCGTCGCGATGGACCGGCTCTCCGCCACCTGCCGCGCCGTCACGTTGCTCAGCCCGATCCGGCGGACGAGCCCCTGGCGCTGGAGATCGGTGAGCACGGAGAGCGGCGCTTCGATGGAGCCTTCGGCCGGCCCATGCACGTCGAGCATGATCCGCAGGTTGACCACGTCGAGAGCCTCGACGCCGAGGTTGCGCAGGTTGTCGTGGACGGCGCCCGTGAGGTCCTCGGCCGAGAAGGCCGGGTTCCAAGACGCGTCGGCACCGCGCCTGGCTCCGATCTTGGTGACGATCACGAGGTCGTCGGGATAGGGGTGGAGCGCTTCGCGGATGATCTCGTTGGTGACGTGCGGTCCGTAGAAGTCGCTGGTGTCGATATGGTCGACGCCGCGCGCGACCGCTTCGCGCAGCACCGCGATGGCCCCGGCCCGATCCTTCGGCGGCCCGAAGACACCGGGACCCGCCAATTGCATCGCGCCGTAGCCCAGGCGCTTCACCGTGCGGTCTCCGAGGGCGTAGGTCCCGGCTCGTGCGATATCGGTCATGCATCTCGCTCCTGTGTGACGAGCGGGATCGTAGAACCTCGTGATCGGCGTGGTAATACGCCCTCATCCGCACGGGGGGGGCGCGACAGGGCGAACGGGTCGCGGGACGGCGTCGCAGCCTCGCGAGATCCACCATCGGCCAAAGGCTCTCGGCCGCCAAGATCGGGGAGGCGGTTCGTCTTCGGGCTAGAGCTGCGCCCGACCACGTTGGGTCGGGACACATCTCTAGGCCTTTGTCTTGCCGCGCTCTTTTTCGCCGAACCGGCATCCACTTCGACGGAGAGCGCTCTAGAGCCCGAAATGCCGGCTCAGGACGTTCCTCAGTTAGGCCTGACTGCCCGTGTCGGTCTCGTCGAAGGT
>NZ_NKUG01000138.1 GCF_014845095.1 Methylobacterium bullatum
CTCCCGACCCTCGCTGACGCGAGGGCCACCCTCCCCCGCAAGGGGGGGAGGGAAGGGGCGTTGGTGCCTGCCCCTCCTCGCCCTCGCGACAACCCTCTCCGGCTGCATGGTCGGGCCCGATTACTCGCGCCCGTCCGTGGAGACGCCGCTGGCGTTCAAGCAGGGGGGGATGCGCGAGGACAGCGTGGCCCATGTCGCCACGCGGAAGGGGTGGCGCGCGGCGCAGCCCAATGACGGGGCCGAGCGCGGCGATTGGTGGCGCGTGTTCCGCGATCCCGCCCTCGACCGGCTGATCCGCCTCGTCGACGTGGACAACCAGAACCTGCGCGTCTCCCTGGCCTCCTACGACCAGGCGCGCGGCCTCGTCGCCCAGGCGCGCTCGGCGCTCTACCCCACCGTCATCGGCGCGCCGACGATCACGCGCTCGCGGACGCTCGGCACCGAGCGCACCTCGGTCTCGCTCCAGGCCCAGGCCTCGTGGGAACTCGACCTGTTCGGCCGCATCCGGCGCAACATCGAGAGCGAGGTGGCCAACGCCCAGGCGAGCGCGGCGGACCTGGCGGCGGTGCGCCTCGCGATCCAGTCCGAGGTCGCCACGAACTATTACAGTCTGCGCTACCAGGACTCGCTCCAGCGCCTGCTGAACGAAACGGTGGAGGCCTACAAAAAAAGCCTCGCCATCACCGAGAACCAGTACAATGCCGGCGTGGCGGCTCGCTCCGACGTGATCACGGCGCAGACGCAGGTGCAGTCGACCCAGGCCCAGGCCATCGCGGTGGGCCTGCAGCGCGCGACCTTCGAACACGCCATCGCGACGCTGATCGGGCGCCCGCCCTCCGAATTGTCCCTGCCGAAGGGGAGCCTGCCGAAGTCGCCGCCGGCGGTTCCGGTGGGCATCCCCTCCGCCCTGCTGGAGCGGCGGCCGGACATCGCGCAGGCCGAGCGCAGCGTCCAGTCCCAGAGCGAGCAGATCGGCGTCGCCGTGGCGGCCTTCTACCCGACCCTGGTCCTCTCGGGCTCGGGCGGCGTCTCGGGGCTGACCAGCAACGGTGTGTTCTCGGCGGCCAACCAGGTCTGGTCGGTGGCCGCGGCCGGCAGCGAGACCCTGCTCGATGGCGGCGCCCGCACCGCCGCCGTGCAGATCGCGAGAGCCGCCTACGACGCCACGGTGGCGACCTACCGCCAGACCGTGCTCACCGCCTTCGCCGAGGTGGAGAACGGGCTCGCCGGCGTGCGCATCCTCGCCCGCCAGCAGGCGGCGCAGGAGGAGGCGGTGGCCTCCGCCCGCCGTGCCGTGGAGATCACCCTCAACGAGTACCGCGCGGGCACGCAGAACTTCACCACGGTCATCACCGCCCAGGCGCTGGAACTCAACAACGAGGTGACCGCGCTGCAGGTGCGGCTCAACCGCTTCACCACGGCGGTGACCCTCATCCGGGCGCTGGGCGGCGGCTGGGACGTGCGCAGCCTGCCGACCCCCGACGAGCTCAAGGGCGACCGCCTGCCGATCGACCGGGGCCAAGCCGTCCGCACGGACGAATAAGTCCGTCCGCACGGACGAGTGATCGCTGCCTTGCACCATCCGTCGGAACGGCGCAGGGCATCGGCGGTTTGACCGGCGTTGCCGTCGATGCCCGGAGTGCCCCGTCCCATGACCCATCCCGATGCCACAGTGAACGACGGCAAGCAGCCCCGCGCCAACGACGAGGTCAGGACGGCGCCGGCATGCACCCTCGTCATCTTCGGGGCGGCCGGCGACTTGACGAAGCGCCTGCTGATGCCGGCCCTCTACAACCTCGCCTCGGACGGCCTGCTAGCGGATGGGCTCAAGATCGTCGGGGTCGACCACAACGACCGCACGAGCGAGCAATGGCGCGACGACCTCTCGCAGACCATGCAGTCCTTCACCGAGGACCACACCTCCGAATTCCATCCGGACTCCATCGATCCCGGCCATTGGGGCTTCATCCGTGAGCGCCTGACCTTCACCAAGGGAGATTTCGAAGCGGCGGAGACCTATCGGCGGCTCGCCCGGGACATCGGCGGCAACGCGATCTTCTATCTCGCCGTCTCCGCCCGCTTCTTCGGCCCGGTGGTGGACCAGCTCGGCGCCGCCGGCCTGCTGAAGGAGGGGGAGGGCGCCTTCCGCCGCGTGGTGATCGAGAAGCCGTTCGGCACCGATCTCGCCTCGGCGCGCGCCCTCAACGCCCGCATCCTGAACCAGGCCGACGAGAGTCAGGTGTTCCGCATCGACCACTTCCTCGGCAAGGAGACGGTGCAGAGCATCCTGGCGCTGCGCTTCGCCAACGCCATGCTGGAGCCGATCTGGAACGCCCGCCACATCGACCACGTGCAGATCACCGCCGCCGAGACCATCGGCGTGGAGCAGCGCGGCGGCTTCTACGAGCCCACCGGTGCGCTGCGCGACATGGTGCCGAACCACCTGTTCCAGCTCCTGTCCATGGTGGCGATGGAGCCGCCCGGCAGTTTCGATGCGGAGGACATCCGCAACGAGAAGGCGCGGATTCTGGAGGCCGTGCGGCCGGCGACGCCGGACCGGGCGGTGCGCGGCCAGTATGCGCCCGGCGAAGAGCAGGGGAATGCCGTGCGGGGCTACCGCGAGGAGGCCGACGTCTCGGCCGATTCCCGCACCGAGACCTACGCGGCCCTGACGCTCACCATCGACAACCCGCGCTGGGCCGGCGTGCCGTTCTACCTGCGCACCGGCAAGCGCCTGACGGGGCGCCTCACCGAGATCGCCGTGCATTTCAAGCCGCCGAGTCACGGCCTGTTCGCGGGCACCGCTCTCGCGCCGAACGTCATGCACCTCCACATCGACCCGGACCAGGGGCTGAGCACCCAGTGGAACGCCAAGCGGCCGGGGCCGGACATGCGCCTCGGCGCGGTCACCTCCTCCGTGCGGTTCGGCGATTTCTTCGCCGAGGCGCCGAGCGTCGGCTACGAGACCCTGATCTACGATTGCATGGTCGGCGACCCGACCTTGTTTCAGCGGGCCGACGCCATCGAGGCGGGCTGGGCCGCCGTCGATCCCCTCATCCAGGCCTGGAGGGATGCTCCGGTAGAGACCTATGCGGCGGGCAGCGACGGACCCGCGGGGGCGGAGGCCCTGCTCGCCCGCGACGGGCGGGCCTGGCTACCCCTCGCGGAGGTGTGAGGCTCGCGCGTCAGGACCTGTTTGAGATGTTCTTCCGAGGCTTCCCCTCAGGATGAGTGCGGCGGGGCCTCGTCCTCGGTTTCGTCCTCGTCGGTAGGGATCGCATAGCGGTCGGTGAGCCAGCGGCCGAGGTCGATATCGGCGCAGCGGGTCGAGCAGAAGGGCTGGAACTCCGCCTGCGCGGGCTTGGCGCAGACCGGGCACGGCTCCGGCTTGCGTTTGGGGGGAACGGTCCCGCTCATGCCATCGCCCCCCAGGCTTGCCGCACGGGAAAGCCCTCGCCGTCGAGGAGGTTGATCGTCTCGTAGAGCGGCAGGCCGACCACGGCGCTATACGAGCCGACGAGCTTGACCACGAAGGAACCGGCAAGGCCCTGGATGGCGTACCCGCCGGCCTTGCCCCGCCACTCGTCCGAGGCGATGTAGCTTTCGATGTCGCGGCCGGAGAGGCGCTTGAACCGCACCCGCGTCTCCACCACGCGCTCGCGGCGGTTGCCCTTGGGGGAGAGCACGCACACGGCCGTATAGACGCGATGCTGGCGCCCGGAGAGCAGGCGCAGGCAATCCGTGGCCTCGTCGGCCAGTTCCGCCTTCGGCAGGACGCGCCGGCCCACGGCCACCACCGTATCGGCCGAGACGATGTAGCTGTCGCGCATGTCGTCGCGACGTCGGGCGGCGTCCCCCGCCACGTCGAGCTTGGTCCGGGCGAGGCGCCGGGCGAGTTCGCGCGGTGCTTCAGACGTGTTGGGGGTTTCGTCGATATCGGCGGGCAGCAGGGCGTCGGGTTCGAGGCCCGCCTGCTGGAGCAGCGCCAGCCGGCGCGGCGAGGCCGAGGCGAGAACGAGACGAGGGCCGAGGCGGGGCGACCCGCCGGAGGCGTCGTTCATCGTGGCGTGCGTGCCGCCCTGCGCGGAGGAGATATCCATCGGTGCTTTTTGACAATCCGCATGCTGGGGATGGGCGCCGTGCCGAAGGGGCGAGCCGACCCGGTCGCGCGATGGGCCGGATCAATGGGCCGGACCGGCCTATACGCTATCGGAAAGCCCGCCCCTTGGGAACGTGAACCCTCGCGGCACGCCGCGACGAGACCGTGGACAAAGCGGGCCGCTCTGATATGGTCCGCCCCGCTGGAGGGCCGGAACTCGCCTGTCGAGACCGTTTCCGTCTGTCGGCACGCGGGCGTAGTTCAGTGGTAGAACGTCAGCTTCCCAAGCTGAATGTCGTCGGTTCGATCCCGATCGCCCGCTCCAACTAACTCGTTGAAGCTTCAGCTTTTCTAACCCTCTACCGCTGATCTCGCGTTCCCCATGTTCCCCGTCGCGTTCCCCAAGGCCTGTTCAGGCCCCGTTCTTCACGGCTCGATGCGCGACCCGAAGATTCGCTACCGCCCGTGATTTTCCGACCGCGCCGCGCGAGTAGCGCTGCGTTGTCGAAGTCTGTGCATGCGCCGCGGCCGACCGGATGTGGTCTAGATCCGCGCCTGCATCCTCAGCTTCCGTGATGGCTCCCGCCCTGGCGTCCATGTTCCAGACATGGTCCGGCACACCCGCGGCCTTCGCGACGATTCGCCATTCGCGCCCGTATGCGGACTCGGCGAAGGGACGGCCGGCCATCTCGTCGAGGATCAGCGGGCCGACGCGGCGATCAGTTGGCACCTTGTCCAGCAAAGCCACCACGAGGGGGCAGAGCTTCAGGTCGTGTGCGGCGAAGGCGCCCGTCTTCGTCGTTGCCTTCCTCACCACGAGGTCGGCCGCGATATCGGACCACGTCAGGCCATTCACCCACCGGCGCCCGTTCAGGACGATTCCTGTGGCCGCCTCGCCTACAGGGATGGGCTCCCATTCGCCGATGACGTCCTTCTGACGCATCGCCGTCTCGAACTGGATGGCGGTCCCCAGCGCCAGGGATAGCCGGCCCATCTCAAGCGCCTTGGCTATGAAAGCCTCGGCATGGCTCAGCTCCATCGACACCCGGCGTCGAGCCGGCTGCGAGAAGCGGGCATGCTGCAGAACGTCGTAGAGGCGCTTGCACTCGGGAAGCTCAGCCATAATGCCGAATGCCAGCATCTCACGGAGCTTCTTGATGATTCCGTAGGCACGTCGCACACGCTCGGGCCCACCCGGCTCCTTCGGCTTCTTGGCCGCGCCATACCACCGATAGAAATCGTCGATCTTCAGGGCTGCAAGCGACCGCGTGCCGAATGCCTTCTCGATGAGCACAAGGGTGTAGGTGTCCTTGTGGCGGGTCGAGTGCTTCAGCCGCTTGAATGGGCTGGCCTCGTCCGTCTGGTAGCGTCGAGAGAGACCAAGGATCGTTCCGTCGAACCGGTTGAGCTCCCGCTTCCGTCCCGACGACCATTCCAGCATCTCGGCCTGAAACCGCATGCAGGCCGCGGAGATCAGATTGCGGTGGCTTTCGTCGTCCCCTGTGTAGGGAAGGCGGACGGTCTCCGGCCGGTAGCCGGCTTTCACGAGATCAGCACGGGCGACCCAGTAGAGGATATCCGGTCCGGACTTGCGCTTCCGGCGCTTCAGTCCGGGTGCGTTCGAATCAGAGGGCATTGAGGTTCTCCAACCCGTCGGGCGACATCGCCGCGGCGGCAGAGAGACCATAGCGCCGGTTCCAGTAGGCCAGCACTGCAGGCCAGTACCTGGCGCCCATCATCGGATCGATTCGGGGAAGACCATCACGTTCGAGGATGATCGCTTTTGCCGCCCATTCGGTCGGATCCTGGCTGAGGCGGCGTGCCACCTCGGCTTCACAAGGGAATAAGCCCTGATCCTGTTGAGGACGGCGCCGCATTGTCAGTCCTTGACCTTCACAACACGCCACAGCGGCTGCCCAGCCCGCTCAAGGATGGTTTTGGCTAACCTACGGAGATTGAGGATCACGGCCGCAGGTGCAGCGTCATCGGATGCAAAGTAGGCATCGACGGCATTCTGAAAGTCGTGTCGCTCGCCATCCCACACCAAGTACCAGCGGTCGAAATTCGGTGGCATTCGAACGGGAGGCTCCGAGGCTAAACCTTCGGCATCGTCGACTGCACCATCAAGGGTCGCCAGTGCCATCACAATGATCGCGGATGCGCTGTCGGCAATCGCGGCGCTCGCACCCGGGGGCACTTTGAAGGCAGAGAGGGTCTGCATCACCAATAGCTTTGCAAGTGCGCGAGCATCCCGACGTTCGTGCCCGGTACCCGACTTGGAGTCGTGTTCTGCGCGGCGGAAGTTACGCTGCTGTGCTGTAGTCACACCGGTGATGGATTCCGTCCCACTTGCGGAGAAGGTCACCGCCTCGAAGCTGATCGTCACGACAAATCCTTAAAGCGTGTAGCCATACACGAATATGGCACGTATCCACATTCGTGTAAAGCTGCACGATTTGGGAAATCAGCGTTCGAAGTCTCGATCCCCACCTCTCGCCCAAACGATCTGACATGGACCACCGATAGGAGCCGCAAGCGAGGGCTCACCATCTGCATCCGGCTCAAGGTCAGCATCACCGTCGGCCTCATCGAGAAGCGCCACGATGCGGTCGACGATATCGAGGGCGAGCTCGGCCAGGCGCTCGAACTCCTCGCGTGGGATGGTTGTGGCCTGGATCCGGCGAGAGGCCGGGAAGCGAACGACGTTGGTCATGTCAGGCCACCTCGGGCGCGAGGACAGCGAGTTGGTCGCAGTTCTCTGACAGATAGCGACTCGCTCCGAAGCGCACGCGGTCCAGGCCAAACATCGTGCAGAGGGCAGCTGTGACCGAGAACAGGCATCGTTCTGCTTGTTCGCCGGCTGCCGAGCAGATGGCATGGTTCGAGCCATTGGACGCCAAATCAACAGCGGACGCAGCTACAGCAAGCTGCGCTAACATGCCGGCCGGGGACGTGGCCCGCGCGAAGCTGATGGCAGTCTCAAGATCGTCGATCTTCCGGAAATAGTAGTCCTCCATGGGTTGGAGGATTGCGCGGTTCTCTGGTGTGGTTTCGTCGTCCAGTTTGTCCCGAAGGTCCCATACCTTCGCCAGCATTTCGCCGAGCCGGCCGGCGGCGCAGATCTCCAGTCGAGGTGCGATTCTGGGCGAGGCCTCCAGGATGGAAGTGACTGATTGTCTCGATGTCTCGGCGCGCTGGCGGAGGTTTGGCGTCTGGTCGCCGGAGGCGATCTTTCGAGCGGTGCTCATGTCATCCTCCCCTCAAGCCAGATGCACGAAGCCGTAGGCGAGCACGCCCCCGGCGATGATGAGGACGGCCGAGACGAGATCACCAGCCATGTCGAGAAAGCGAGGAGCGCGGACGTGGTCCGTGTCGGGTCGGTCTGCGCGGATGACGGGCCAATGCTCTCCCGCCTCGTTCTGTGGAGCCTCGAGCTCTGGGAATGGACGAGCGTATGCCGCTGCAAAAGGCGAGCGAGAGCGTTCACCGGCGGGAGCCGATGCTGTAGAATTTCGGATAGCCATGATGCGTCGTGCCTCGACGTGAGTGGTTAGGGCCGGTTGGAAGCTTGCACCCTTCCTTCCGGCCTGTTTTTGTGATTAAATGTAGTTATATATCGTGTCAACTACATTTAATGGACGCAATGGGCAGGCCTCCGACATCTACCCCCAAGAGCTTGCCGGTTTCGCTCCGGCTCCCTCCAGAGGTGAAGGCAGCAGCCGAGACTGCAGCCAGGGAGGATACGCGGTCTTTGTCGAGCTTCCTCGAGAAGCTGCTCACCGAGCACCTGAAGGTGAAGGGCTACCTGAAATGAGCGGGGAGGCACACGTGCAGCCGGACGCATCTGTTGAGGACAAGGCGGCCCGCATCATCGCGGCGAACGTCTATTACGCCTTCCGAGGCCAAGGGACGACGCTGATAGATCCTTCTCACGAGGGTACACTCCTTGCCCGTCTCGTTGAGGCAATCCGGCCGGAGATTGGTGGATCGGCAGAAGCGATGATCACAGCGATTAACACGGTGCTGTTGGAGTGGGAGGAAGGCAGCGAGGAGGCGCCCAGTCCCCGTGTCCGATCAATTAATCTGGCTGACGGTTCCGTTTCCATGGAACGCACCACAGGCGACGAGCTCACTCACTCACCCCAAGGGCGAGACGATGTCTGAGGACGCTCAGAAGCTCGGCATCCTCGTTGGCCTCTACGAGCTGGCTATTGGGCGCCTGTTTGAATCCGTACCAGGGGGCGGCGAGGCGAAGCGCCTTTTCGTTGAGGACGTCCGCCAGCTCTTAGACAACACGAACGAGCTTCAGCCTCACTCGCCAGCCGCTGAAACCTACGAGGCACTGCTTAGGCGCCTGGGTGCAGCCGGACCGGATGCTACTGGGGGCCTTGGGGTCGTGCCTACGCCAGAGCGGGGCCTCCCCCCATCAGGCTCGGGCGAGTAGGTGACGGCAATCCTCCACTGGCAGCTTCCGCAACAGGAGAGTTCCTATGACCGACAGCAAAGACGGTTCTCAGGACCGCAAGGACACCAAGGCAGCCAAGGCTGCCGAGCGGGCGGATCTGGCGGGCCAGGTCTGGGAGGAAGTCAAAGTCCGTGAGACAGCGCGAGACGATCAGATCGTTCGTCTGAAGGCGCAGCGCCTGGAGCGGGATGCAGTGGACGCCGCAGCGATTGCCACTGACGCCGCGAGCAAGGGCAGTCGCAACACCAAGCGAGGAGGCTAGCCGTGTCGATCCCAGATCGCGAGATTGAGGATTCACCGCTCGGCGGTCCTATCACCCGTGATAGCCACACGGTGACGGTTCACATCTATCGGTTTGCCGGCACAGAGGATGAATGGACGCTGGAGGTTGTCGGACTGGATAGCAGCCACATCGTGTGGGACGAGACGTTCGAGACTGACCTAGACGCCTACGAGGCGTTTGAACGCGCGGTAGCCGAGGACGGCATCCGATCTTTTAGAGGATAAGCCAGCAGGTCACTAGTCAGACGTCGGTTTACCCATGCATCGCACGATATTTCGAATGAAATAAAAGGTGATTTCCAGTTAGTAAGCAGCGACATCAACTCGCTAGTCTTCAAGGGCATTAGGAATGGCATACAGCTTTGATGTTGTTTCCCCTGTTAAGCGAATGGTCAAAAATGTTTTAAGAGTTCAGTTCAAGCGTGACTATGATGAGGAGCCAATATGGGGCACCCGTCGATCCATGCGCGACATTTTATATAATCCATTGTACATGATGGCATACATGCTTGCGGTGCCACTATTTGGCGCCGGGGTTATCTTGTTAATCGTTAAATACTTCGAGCGTAGGAGCACTGTTTACGTTTTAACTAATAAAAGGCTGTTCTTATCGAAGGGGGTGTTCAGCCAAACCCATGACGAAATAGAAATCTCTCGCATAAGAGACACCAGGTCGCATCAAACCGTATTTGAGAGACTTATTGGGGTCGGTTCTATCTACGTCAGTTCTTACGACAGAACTGGAAACATAGTAATGAAAAGCATCGAGGATCCGCATTATAAAAGAGATCAGATAAGAGAAGCAGCAAACGATCTTAGGGACAATTATTGACATGATGAAAATCGATCTCGGGTCCATCAATTCTAAGAATAGGGCTCTATGGGTTCTGCTTGCTGCGATCGTTGCCGCGCTAGTTATCTCTACGATTCTATGGAGCGTCGTGGTCAAAAAACCCAGATATATTCCTTCTTCATACAAGCTTGATATGAAACTATATAATGCTGCCATCGAAGAAAAGGCGGCAGCAAACAGAGCGTACGATAAAGCAGTCGTTCAAGCGAAGTTGGATTTAGAGAACCTGCATAATCGCATTATGGGACGTGTTGATAGCAATTTTCTTGACTGGTACTTTGGATATTTTTCTAGTCGATGGAATAAGCTAATCTATGGAATCAACAAAACCAAAGGCTACGTTGTTCAATCTGAGGATCCAGACAAATTATTTAAGGCAGGGCTAGAGGCCTCGTTTGGCATTAGAGTTATGTCTCGGGAGCAAATGGATCTTGAGTTTGAAAACATAACCACTCGGTTTGTTAAATCCTTTAATGATAGTCTAACTAAAGAATTGAACGGCGCCCCACGTCTGCCCTTGATTTCAGTCGAATACGTCTCAAATGCAAGCGCAAGGGATGTGAACTCAGCAATTATAATTAATGGAGGTGAGAATTACTTGACGAATTTGCAGGGGTTCACGCCCACAATATCGAATATTAATGGATGGGATGGTGAAGCTCGGGCTAAGTTTAGAGCTCATGGAATAAACTCTTTAATAAAGGAGCTATGGCAGATCGGCTCAGATCCCAGGACTTATGACAGTATGCGCTCGACCATGAACCGCCTGTCATCTGTGAGATGGTCAGCGTCCATACCAAGCATGGAGAAGGCTGCCAACATGCTTCCACACCCGGCGCTCAAAGCTGGCGGCGCTGTGGCGGTCACAGTCATTGGTGATGCCATCGAGCATAGCTATTCAGTGGAAATTGAAAGACCACTATTTAGACAAAGGATCGAATCAGCGCTCCGTGCATATCAAGCTAATCAGTTGTCGCCATCCGGCAGGCTTGGTTCTGTGCTTTTGAGTACACGCTTTAGGTACTGCGAGCGACCGGCGAAGGAGTTGTTTTTGATTGCGAGTAGTGGAAGCTAGAATCGGATGAGGAACGCAGGGCGTGCAAGAAAAAACCGGTTGAGATTTTTCCTAATTTAGAGCGCATGGCGGAAATAGCTTGCGCGGGCAGATGTAATTAAGCAGTTTCATCAAGGGGTAAACAGCCACCAGAGAAGTAAAAATAGCCCGATCCACATGAAGAAAAACGCTCCAAGCATAGTTTCAAGTTCGCCTCCCATAAATCCACCTTCGGCGACCATGGCGAAAACAATTAACAAGCCCACGGTCAACACAAGGGCAGTAACCGCAGCGCTTTTTGCGGACAACGAAAAAAGCATGGTCCAAGGATTGGCAGCCATAGGTATTGCTGGCACTGCAGTGATTGCAGTAGCGGTGGGAGCTGATGCTCCGCTATGCTGGTACAAATAGAGCACAATCATCCCAAAAATGAAACTAAGAATGATCTTACCCACTTATGTTCTCCGACTGCGTATGTTTAGGATAAAGTACCATCAGGAGTGCATGGCAGATCAAGCTGGGAATTGCTAGGCTTCAAGGTGGCCTAGTTTCGGCGGGGCCTTGGTCAATGTCGCAGAACGTGATGCGGCCAAGTCTGGTCAAAAGTGAGAGTCTGAGAGACCGAGCGTGACGATTGAGTGTTCGACTGAAGGTTCGCTCTGCGCTTGCCGCGCTGCGAGCCTAAGGTTCGCGAGCAAGCGGATGGAATGAGCATGATGGATTGGAACGAAAGGGTTCAGGCTGTGCTCGACCATTTCGGAGAGCGAAAGCGGAAGTTCACGGTCGATGAGTGCCTAAAGTTGATCGACTTTTTCGCTCAGAAGGGTACCGCCACGGAAACCGAGATGCAGAGCCACGGGTCCCCCGATTTCGTTGCGACCATCTTGGGTCACGTCACAACCGCTGTTCACGGCGCCGGCAGGGTTCCCCCGGAGAATGGTTGGTATCGTCACAGGTCCACCGGCGAGGGCTACATCATAGATCCCGGCTTTGCGGAAGCCTGGCTGGCGACCATTCCGAGGCGCGCACGCTAGGTCTCTGGGCAGAGGCGACCGCACTCGAAATGACGCAGTGAGAGCGAGGTGTGGAATGAGAGTGCTAGTTGAAAACGCGAACGGAGCCGTGCTCGACGTCGGCATCGAAGACAACGTTTTGTTGCCGCTGGATACAGACGAGCGCGCCGCAGCCTTTGAGGCATTAAGCGGCGCGCTCGCCTTACTCGCTGGGATTACGCCGCGCGACGCCAGGGGAGCCGAGCCGGGTCAATACTCGACAGCCACCCGACAATCCGCTTGTCGCCGTAAACTCGGTGCCGATTTGCGCCTAGTATAGCGGTAGGCAACCCGTATTGACGCTCGAAGGCCTTCCACGTCTGCTCGCGTTGAGAGGGGCTGTCTAGTATGTGATCGGCAACACAGACCACAACAAGGTTCATACCCTGCTCGCGAACGAAGGCGATATCATGTGCCATTGCTTCGCCCTCCTTTATGCGAGGCCAAGGATATTGACGTAGGCTGCGACAACGCGCGTATCAGGATGTAATCGACCCTTGAGGACATCGTTGACACGTCCAGGATTGACATCATAATCTGATGCTATTCTGTTCTGGAACTCTCCGTTCCAGTGCCGCAACCAAACCTGCACTGCATCTTCGGGGGAAAGCCGACGCGAGGGTCGGCGTATATTAACCGTCATCATTATAGACCTCTATTGAGGCCCTGATCCAGTTGACAGGAAGGCGCTCACGCATACTATGCGCGATGGTGATTACGCCTCCGCAACCTTCACAGGGCCTTGCGGATCAATGGGGAGCCGAGGCCTGCCAGCCTCGGCTTTTCCCGTTTTTGCTCGCCAGTATGGCAAGCAAAAGAATTGTCCCCTGAATCGAACTTCATTGCAATAGGGGCGGGTCGTCAAATGCCCTTCAAATCGCATTGGAGGCCCCTCAGGCGGTCACGGAGACAAAGCCCCCGCTCCACCTCTCCTTTAATTAGATCGCCAGCCAGCGGGCTTTTAAATCGGCTTCCATGATATATTCACTTTCTGTTTCTTCGCTTCATTCATCGCTTTAAAATTCTCTCATTCCTCAATTCGCGTTCACCAATTGGTTTCGCCATTCGCTCACGGTCGGCGCCCCTGCCAATACCCTTTCCAAGCCCGACTGACGGGCGACGCCATCGTCAGGCGAATCGTCTGAGAGAAGGCCATGCCGTCCGGGGGGCGACGATTGTCCTCCTTCCAAGGGCCTCGGCGGCGTACTGGTGGAGGTAGCGGGCGGTGACGAAGTGGTGCTGGCCCGACACCATGCGGCGCAGGTAGAAGCGAGCGACGTACAAATGCCTGCGGCCGTCCCTTCAAGCGCTGGTGCGCCCGGAACGATACCCGCTCCGCAATCTTCTCTGACAGACAGAAGACCACGGAGAGCACAATGGACGACGATCGCGTTTGGTCTTTCGAGAAGAGCCTCTGGACCGGTGGGGCGGACCATTACCGTGAGCTGGTCGACGACGAATGCCTGATGGTGCTGCCGCATCCGCCCTTCGTGCTGAGCGGTTCGCAGGCTATCGAGGCGGTAGCCGACACTCCCCGCTGGTCTGGAGTCGATTTTTCGAACGGGCAGATCGCCCGTCCGCAGGAAGGGCTGATCGTCATCGCCTATCATGCGAAGGCCTCGCGAGACGGCGAGACATATGAGGCGCACTGCACCTCGACCTATCGCCGGCTGTCTCCCGAGGTCTGGCGTGTGATCCAGCATCAGCAGACGCCCCCGCTGGTCGGCTCCACGGCTGAAAAAACGGCTGAATAGGAAAGCTGCTGCCGAGCACCCTACGTCACCGCCTCAGTCTTTGCTGGGGCGGTATCCAAACCCTTAGACGCGGTAGAGCTACGGTAGGGTCTGCACCCTGCCGAAGGCGTTCGTCCAGAGCCTTCCGCCTCTTAGAACCGGACTGGTGATCGCTGCCGCCGCTGCCGCCTGCGTGGCCACGCCGGCTCCGATGCTCAGCGCTTCCAGCAAACCGAGGGCGTAGTATTGCCCTGCCGCGACAGCCGCGACCGTCAGGGCAATGGTGAGCACGCTCTTCAAAGCGTCGCCTTGGGGGACGATTCGAATGAGGACGTGCATCCCAGCCTTGGCGCGGACGCGGTGCCAATTCTGGACTTCGACAACATGGCCGTCGATCGTCACACGGATGTAGCCAGGGCCAAGCTCGCGAGCTGCTGGCAGCGTCTCGTCCACCATCTCGGCGATGGACTGGCCCGGTAGAACAGTGAGCTTCACGCGATCCCGTGTGGGATCAAGCATGTGCGGGATCGCGAGAACCTGGATCGTGTTCGGCGCGCTCTCAAGCTGCATCAGCATGCACTCCCACGATCGGCTCGTCCCAGCGGTGAACGATGCGGGTCGAGATGCCGTCTCGCGTCACGCTGGTAAGCTGGACGAAACCGCCAATGATGGCCTCCGGGTGCCGGCGCTGCATCTCGATGGCCCGCACGCCCCAACGGGCCGGATCGAGCTCGTCGCCGGACGTGACGTCGCCGTAGGCCTCATGGAACTCCGTCTGGATCTCCGGGGTGCTCGGCCAAAGCGAGCAATCGCCGTGGGTGAGCGCGACCCATGGTTCGGCGATCCGCTCGCAGGTGGTGACGCTGAAGGCGTCGGGTCCGGTCGTCTCGGAGATACCGGCCACGACGAGCAGCACTTCTGGCGTCCCCTCGCCGATGAACACGTGAGACGTCTCCACGACGGCCTTGTGAAGCAGGGTCGGCGCCCACTGCTTCAGCTCGTCGTAGGTGGTCACCGAGAGAAGCAGGTTCGACAGGATCAGCGGTGACCACATCAGGCTGCCACTCGTCGCGATGACCGCGTTGAGATGCGGGACCGGGAATGCCTTGCAGGTGCTGGCCGCGTAGCGCGAACCGTCCCGACAAGTGGCCCCATCGGTCAGCATATGAACCGAGTCGCTCTGCTTGATGACGTTGATGGCTGTCATGGATCGCCTCGCCCTCTCACGTGAATGGAATTGCCGGCCACGCCTCCCTAAGGCAAAGAGGCCGCCGGCTGTCGGGGTTGTCACGGACACTCACCGACTTGTCCGCCGCCGGACTGACCCCGCACGAACGGGTCCGGCAGTAGCGTTACGCGGGACGTTGGCGCCGTCCGCGTGATTTCTGAGCGTCCGGCTCCGGTTCGGACGGCACGGGCTCCGGCGCGGCGTCCTCGAAGGTCACCAGGCCATTGCCTCGCAACTCCAGGGCTCGCGAGCGGGAGACGGGATAGGCGCCGTGGTGCGGTTCCTTGAGGTCCATGCCTTCGAGGTAGGTTCGCACCGGCTGGACGGTCACTTCATCGGCCATGATCGCTCCCCCTTACGCCAGCGAGGCGGTGAGGCTGCCGGTGACGAAGGACGCCGGACGCTTCACGGTGAAGGCCAGTCGCTCCTCAGCCCGCAGAGTGATGAGGTTGCGACGGAAGTTGTCGCCATCCTCCGACGAGGCCAGCACCTCGACGCCCATCCGGTCGAAGATCTGTGCCTGTGTCTTGAACGGGCCGACAAGGAAGGTGCCCTTCGGCATCCGGTTCGTGGTCGCCACGGGCGTCTGCCAGATGCGCTGAAGGACCGACGCCTCGAAGGGCGAGTTGCCGATGTAGCGACCCTGAGTGTCCTTCATGGCCTGAAGCATCCGCCAATCGACAGCGTTCAGGACCATGCCGTCCACTTTCCAGTTCAGCGCCTCGACCTGTGCGATGGCCTGGATCAGAACGTCGAGCGGCGAGCCCATCGCATTCGTCCACTGCTTCACGAAGGCACTGGCCTGCGGGACGAGACCGAGAAGGTTCTGGCCCGTGCCGTCGCCGAACAGGAGCTGCGCATCCTCGACGTCAGCGAGGCCGGCACGCGCCTCCGCGTCAATGGTGGCGGCGAGGGCCGGAGCATCGTCGAGAATCTGACGAGTGGCGAGGAAGTAATGCGCCAGCGTGCGAACCGGCGCCGTGACCTCCTCGAATGCCAGGTCGGATTGCGGCTTCAGCGCGCCTTCCGCGACCATGGCCGCGCCGACGGTGCGGCTGGTCATCCGGGGATAGCTGACGGCATTCGAATTCGTCGTGCCGGGCGCCACGAGGTCGCGAACCGTGAACTGATTCCACGGGAGCATCGAGATATCGTTGACCCGCTGGTCCCGTTGAACGAGCGAGCCGCCGGAGGCCGTCACGCTGGTGATGTTCTTGTGCTCGATCTCAGTCGAGGCGACTTCGGCGCGGAAGCGCTGGCCCTGCCGATCGCGATGGCCCTCGGCGCTCTTGTACTCGTCGCTCTCGACAAAACGCTGGCCCCAGGACTTCGGAGCGGCAAGGCCACCGCCACCACCGCGGCGTGCTGCCTTCTGTTCGGCATCCGCAATGCGGGCGTCCATGTCGCGGAGGCTTTCCCTCACCTCACCGATCTGAGCCTCGGTCTTGCCCAGGCGCTCGTCAGCCTTGGTGAACAGTCCCTTGGTCTCGGTGTGGTTGGTGTCGAGGCGCTGCATCACCGCGGCGCCCAGATTTTCCGGGTTGTCGAAGGCGATGCGGAAGCGGCCGATGGTGTTGGCGGCCAGGAAGGCGGCGGAACCGCCGGCCAGGGGGATGTGACGGTTCATCGGTTCAAACCTTTCAGGTCGAGGAGATTGCGGTCGAGCGCCTTCACGAGGTCGCGCAACACGGGGTCTTCGGAGGGTTCGACTTCGCCGGAGAGTGCGGCCCAGCCGCCGGCCACGATCTGCCGGGCTGCTGCCTTGGACAGACCGCTCTTGCGGAGCAGGCTTTCGAGGTCACCACGGTCGGCGAGTTTCACGGCCTCGACGCGGGCGAGCGCATTGGACGGCTCGTCTACGATCGAGACCTCATGGAGGTGGACGGACTTCAGGAGACGACGGGGTTCGCGCGCTGATTTGCCGAAGGTCGCCCCGTTCGGAGCGATTCGGTAGCCAATGGACAGACCGGAGATCGCTCCATCCTTCACGCGCTCGAAGTAGTGCCGGCCTTTGTCGGTATTCATGCCGGAGATGCGGCCGCGAACATGCAAGCCCTTGGTGTCCTCCGCCATGGTCTTCCACACGCCGACCGCCCGCTCGCCACCCATTTCCGGGATGCCATGGTTGAAGTGCATTGGGACGGGTGGAAGACCCTTGTGGGCGCGATCTTCCAAAGTCTGCCGGAAGGCGCCGGCCGCCACGGCATCGCCATGACTGTCGACATTGCCGAAGAACGAGCCGTAGCCTTCGAACTCGCCGAGGTCGGCGTCGGTCGCGAACTTGATTTCGAGCGGGGCTGATAGGGTTTCGAGGTCCATCGATCACCTTCGTGGATCAAAGCGACGGACACAGCAGACAGACCGCCGGAAGCGGTGTCGGTAGGTGTCCAGTTCAGCCTTGCCGCCTAGCGTCCGCCAGTGCGCCGAAGGTGTCTCGTCGAAGCTGCTCCGTGCCACACAGTGACAGCCAAATCGATCGATGACACCTAAAGCATTACGGCAAGCCATAGGTTCCGTCAATGATGGCGATTGCGAGAAGTAGCGTCTTTGTTGCGAGCCATTCCCTGAAGCTCAGGGGAAATGTTTGCGAGAGAAGTACCTGCGGTGAGGAGCCGAACGGCAGTCTTCGCAATGCCTTCCACGTCCAGCATCAGGCTGGAAGCAACAACGAGGGCCATCTCACCGACGTCGGCGGGCTGAGCACCAGCCTCGACGAGCTCGCGGAGCTTGTCGCGGATGGCTTCCTGCAGCGGTTCGGTACGCAGATCTTCGTGGAGGGACGCCAAGGCATGGTCGGACATGATCGTTCCTTTGGGGAGGGGAGGGGGAAAAGGATCGGTCGACTGGGGCCAGGACCGCATGGGGAGCGGCGTTCGCACCGCGAGTGAATTCCAAACAAAAAGTTGCGGGCGATTCCTCTGCTTATGACGGCGTAGGGGGCCTCGCCGTGCGAAACCTGCCGGTGCCACTAGGATGGAGAAGGTCGTCCCACCCACCACTGGCAGCCTTCTCAGCGGCGAGTGCTGCCGCGGCCTTCTTGCCCAGCGGCGGCGCGGGCGGGCTAATCAGCCGAAGATCCTGCGCCAGTCTCCGGCTCGTTGCAGTTGTCGCCTCGATGGCTCGGACGATCTTCAGGTAGCTGTTCGGAAACTCGGCCTTCGCCGCTCGATCGCGGAGCTCGACCAACCTCAGCCGGGCCAAGACGTAATCGGCCACGGTGTCGAGTTCCGCCTCCGAAACGGGCGTGCCGAGGCTCGAACGGGCCGCGATCACCCTGCGAAACTCGCGCTTCTCCGCCCGTTTCATCCATGTCGGCGGGCACAGTGCTGCCTTGGCAGTCATGGCATTCCCCTCTGCGAAAGATGGAAAATTCGGTGGACGGTCGGCGGGACGTCCTGACCGAGACCCAGGCGAAAACCGTCAGCAGCAAAAAAATCTGCGCGTGCGATCCCATGCGGTAGCGCGGTCTTAAGGCTGAGAACTTTGACGTGCCCCCATCCGGTCGCGCTCAACGATCCGTAAACCAATCTCGCGACAAGTCTGGCCGGCGGGTACTTCAGCCCTGCATTGGCAAAGGGAGAAACCGCATGCTCAAAGGCACGACTGAGCCAGGCTACGTGAACCGCAATGACCAGATGGTGCTGCGGAAAACTGACGAGCCGGGCACGGATCACCTTCAGAAGGTCTACGTGCTGCGGTGCCTTGAGTGCGAGCACGAGTACGGCGCCAATGGATCTGACATCCACGCACGCCGCTGCCCAGCTTGCGACAGTGGCCGCCCTGGCCTGGCCTATGCTGCGTGACCTCTGCTGCGAGCCGGGCCCCACCAACCACTGCACCCCGAAGACGGTGAGGCGGGATGGGGCGGGTTGTCCGATTACCTTCCATACGCGGGCGCGCCTGTGCGTGCAGTACGGACGACTAGCCTCAAGCCGCCTCATCGCTCCGCCTCATGTGCTGGGAGTGGCCTGACCTCGACGCCTTCGAATCCTCGGGCGCGGCCACCGACACCGGTCGGGACGTTCTTGTTCTTCTTGAAGCCGAGCTTATCGAGCCGCTCACCGAAGCTCGTTTGTGTACCGGTCGGTTCGTTGTTGGACCGGGCGTACTCAGTCCACGATGCGAACAGTTCGGACGTGGTGGCCTTCCGATAAGGATTGGCTTTGTCCACGATGCAGCGGTCATCCAGCCACTGGCTGAATGTGTCCTGCGCGGTGAAATACTCGTCGGTGGCGTCCTTCACGACTTCCGGCCGAACCAGCCGGTTGGCCTGCCAATCCAGGCATCCCTCGATCATCCATCGCAGGATCGCCGGCCACTCAGCCTGCAGCTTCTCCTCCAACCTCGGATCGGGCACCGCGGGCTTGAACAGGAAGGGGAGCAGATTGAAGCGGCGCCGGGCGGCGTCATCCACGCTCGACAGGCCGGGTTTGTTGTTGCCGATGATGAGGAGCTTCAGGACAGGCGTGAACTCGAACTCGTCCTGGCGCATGTAGCGGGCACGCATGACGTCGCCGCCGGTGAGCTGCTTGATCCGGCTCTCGGCCCATTGCCGGCCCTGCTCGGTCTCGGATGCCGTGACCAGGCGAGCGCCACGCAACGCTGCGATCTCGGTCGGGTGCCGATCGTGCTTGGCCGCCGTGAACGTCTCCATGGCGGCGTTCAGGGCATAGTCCCGCAGGATGCCGGCAAGGACGTGGATCAGCACGCCCTTACCGTTGCCGCCACCACCGAAGGCGAAGCACAGGGCCTGCTCGCTGGTGTCACCGGTAAGGCAGTACCCAGCCCATTGCTGGATGAACCGGATGTAGCCCGCATCGCCCTGCGTGACGTCCTGCAGGAACTGCAGCCAGGTCGGGCAATGCGGGGCTTCCGCCGGGGTGACCGCAGTCAGCTTCGTGATGCGGTCGTTCCGATCGGCGGGACGTAGCTCGCCCGTCTTCAGGTTGACCGTGCCGCCAGGCGTACCCAACAGCCAGGGATCACGGTCCCAGCCTTCGATCGTTACCGCAAAGACAGGATCGGATCGACAGAACCGCTCTACGCCACCGGCAAAGCTCGTCTTCGATGCGATGAAGCGGGTCTTCGGATCCTCATCAGCACACAGCTCGCGGGCGAGCTCACGCGCCCCCTGGAAGGCCTTGCCCTGACGGTTCGGCACCCAGGCCGCTCCGGTCCACTCATGCCATTTGCCGGTGTCGTGGCAGAACAGGAGCTCGCCGGCATAACGCTCGGCGAAGGTACGGGCGGCATGGTCCTCGGTGAGGAGGTCACCGTTGGTGCCGGGGCGGGCGGTCCGGGTCTGCTCAAAATCGAACAGGCGATAG
This sequence comes from Methylobacterium bullatum, assembly GCF_014845095.1. Taxonomy (GTDB): domain Bacteria; phylum Pseudomonadota; class Alphaproteobacteria; order Rhizobiales; family Beijerinckiaceae; genus Methylobacterium; species Methylobacterium bullatum. Next base: position 20,094 of record NZ_NKUG01000138.1, read on the forward strand.
ATATCGTCAGCGCCGGCCGTCATTGCGCGCCTCCCTGCGTCTGAGTTCGGTTCGGGCAATCGAGCCGACGGTCTTCGTCACCTCTTCCGGCCTCATCGGCGGCACGCACCGGACTATGTTCCAGGCCTGGACGAGCTGATGGGCCACTTCCGGATCGACGTAGCGGCGGAGCAGATGGCCGGTGAGGCTGGTCAGCGACTTGTTGCGATCGCCCTGAGTGACGCCCTCGGTGACGAGCTTGCGCCAGTAGGAGGGATCACGGCCGGTGCCCGCCTTGGGCTGCGCCAGCGCCGCCACCATCCAGGCCGGCATCGGAGCCGGCGGCACCTCGTCGGGGTGATGATCCACCGACCACTCGTAGGAACGTCCGGAGGCATGGAGGCTCGACGGGGCGACGATGTACCCACCGATGCCGCGGATATCGAGACCGGGGGCGAGGTCGCCGGCAGAGTTGCGGATCTCGACGCCGACGGGCGGCCGGAAGAAGATATGCTGACCACCGCCGCCGGTGATGGAGCGGCAGGTCTCCGGTAGGGGGCCGTGCTCGGCCTCCAGCACGTCCAGGCTCTCGTCTCCGCCGTGCCGCGGATCGACGTCGAGGACGATGGCCGCGCCCGTCACCAAACCGATGTTGGCGTAGGGCGCGGTGGTGAACCAGCGACGAACGATCTGCTCCTCGTTCGTCGCGTTCGTCAGGCCACGCGGGGCCAGCTTCGCCATCGGATGCTTGCCGGCGTCGGTGCAATCGGACTTCCCGCAGGTGCAAACGAGCCGGCCATCGGGAGCGGGCCGCATCCCATGGAGCGGGAAGACCCGGCCGCCGCGGTTGGCGAGATAGAGGGCGGCTTCGAGGCGATCGCTCATGGCAGCGCCTCCATCGCCTTACGGAGGCTCGTCTCGATCACCGCATCCCGATTCGTGCGCCCACGCTCGTAGACCCAGAGGCAGACGTCCTCCGGCGCGTCGCAGTCGAGATCGGCAAGCCCGATCGTGAAGACCCGGCAGCGGACGCCCTTCCGGATCTGCCGGACTGACGTGTACCAGCGCATTCCCGGCGTCAGGACGTTGCCGGGATGGAGCAGCCGGATGATCTCGACCTCGGCCACGGAAGAGACGCGGATGCGATGGTTCCGATCTGGCCGGCGCTCGAAGAACCGGGCGTCGGACACGATGCTGGGCTCATTGTCGGCGGCGAGGCGCTTAAGGCGCCGCTGGCCGGCGCGGGGAAGGCGGGCGATGCTCATGCGGCGCCTCCCTGCAGGAAGGCACGCACCTCATCCGGCCGACGGAAGAGGGCAGTGACCGTGCCGTCCCGGTCAATCAATGCCACCAGACGACTTGCCAGCGCAGGGCGCGGGGCGGTATTGTTCAGTTCGAGGTTTTTACCCGAGACCTTCCGTTTAGCGCCGTTGCGGGCCTTCACCCCCGCGACGGCGTTCTTCGTTTTTGCACCCACGACATGTTCCTTTCGTCGCTGTGCGACGAGGAACAAGGTTTAACGAAATCAATGGCCTACCAAGGCTTCCCAAGCTGAATGTCGTCGGTTCGATCCCGATCGCCCGCTCCACTCCTTTTCCCAGCGTAGACAGGCGCTTGGGCTCTCAGGCTGGTATCGTCCGAACCCCCTTGATCCAGCCTGATCCCAGACGAAGGCCGCATTAGACGCCTCGCGAGGCAGGAAAACGCCCCCGACGTGTCAAACGATTCCCGGATCGGACATCTTGAATCGTTTTACATGTTGGCCGGCCGGAGCGGCCCTTTCGCTTTCAGGCCCCAGCTGGCAGCCTTCCGGTAAGGACGACACCCTTCTCTGTCGACGGCGCGCTGCCCGGGCGGCCGGCTGGCCCGATCCGATGGCGGCGCTGCACAACGTCGAGCGGGCAATTGGCGGCCAGCCGTCACCGCTACCGCCGGGCCGCCGGATCGCCGCGGTCTGGTATACGACGGACATCGATTGCGGCCTGCCGCATGAGCAGGTGCAAGGGGTCGAGACGGCACTTCCGGAAATCGAGAGCTGCCTGCCACGTTCGGCCGCGATGGCAAACCGGGGGGGCTTGCAGGATGTGAACGTGACGCGGGGCCTCTTCTGGCTCGTGGCGACGGCCGTCTGGATCGCGCTCGTTGCCTGGATGACCTGGGCGAACGTGTCGGACACGGTGCGGGGGCGTTACCAGTTCACCGTCGAGATGCGGGAAGGCGTCTCCAATCCTTTCGAGACGGAGAACATGTCCAAGCCGTTCTTGGAGGTCTTCCGGAAGCCATCCGAGGGTAAGCATCCGCCGCGGTTCGACCGGATCAAGTACCGATACCAGGACGGATTCGATGCGTCGGTGAAGTCGGACCCCATGCTCTTCGTCGACTTTCCCGACGACACTCCTCTCTACGCGAACACGGCCTTCGACAAGGCGGAGCAGGATCTGGTTGCCAGGAACTTCCGGGGCCGGCGCTGGCAGCGGCGGCTGGATGCCCTCGGCGGGCAGGCGGGTCTCCTACGGCTCACCCTGGTGCCGCCGCTCCTGCTCCTGGCGATCTGGTTCGCCGGCCGGTGGATCGTGTCCGGGTTCAGGCGAGCGGCCTAGGGAAGGCCTCCGCCTTCACCTTGTGGAGGAGTCCATCGCCAAGTGCATGGCGGCGCGGCCTTCCTGGTGCTTGCCCCCCATTGCAGGAACCAGCGCTTCACACCGGCCTGGACGTCGGCGGTGATGACGTCGGATCCCCGGAGCGCGATCAAGGGCATGCCGCCGTCGAAGGACGCATGGAACATCGCGATCATGGCCTTGGCCAGGGCCACAAGCCCACACCGCTAAAGACTTCTGCAGATCATTTCTTGTCGACACAGGTCGAGCCGCATGAGGAATCGTACTTTTCCAGCATCGCTCTCAACAATTCGCCCTGCGAGACGCCATGTTCGATTGCGACCCGGTTGACGAGGCGAAGCGCTCGCTGGGTCGGAGACCGATCCGCTGCCATGAAGCTCTCAAAATCCCGGCCGATGCGATAGCCGATGAGCGCGCCGATCCCCCCGCTGACGCCGACGGCTATCAGGATGCCGATCTTGAGGTTGATCGACCAGGTCGTGAGGATCGCGCTCATGAACGAGGAGCCTTTGGTTTGTGGAGCGTGACATGCCGTTCCGGGTGCAACGACGTCGGCGTGCTGCGAAATGCCTTGAGAGATCGGACAATCGAGCGCGTCACGTCTTTGGACGGTATGGTCAGGAGACCGGCGGCTCTTCGCCGGCCAGACGTTCAGACCCAAGAATGTCCGGATCTTTTGAGCGTTTCTCGCCGAACTCCTGCTGCACCGTCGAGATCGGATGGGTAGGCCCGGCGATCGACAATTTTGCGAGATGCACCAAACCGGCATCGGTTCGGCCATGCCGCGCAGGAATACGCGCCTACAATTTCGAGATCAGGGCGCGAAGGCGCTCCTGCGCGAGTTTGAGACGACTTTCGGCCTTGGATCGAGCCTCGCCGAGGCTGGTGAATTCGTCTTCCTGCGTGCTCAACTGAGCGAGATACCTCCGGGCAAGTTCGCTGTCTTTGGGAACTGCACCGAGGTTGCTGCGAATGCGCTCCTGCTCTGTGCTCACTTTCGCGATCCGGTCATTGATCTCCGTGATCTCACGGGCAACGGCTTCGCTGTCGGAGTGGGCATTTGAAAGCGTTTTCAAAGTGTCCGCCAGCTTCGCGTCGCCGGCAAGGGAACTCCAATGCAGGAGCATCGACGCGTCGGCGTCGACGAGCGCGTAAGTCTCGACGTGGAGGCGTTCCAGCACCGCCTGAACCTCGGCCGTACCCGCGGCGGGAACCGAGACCTTCAACCGATAGGCCGTCGGGGTCTCGGTATCGAGCGCCGCGGACGTGAAGGTCCAGCCGCTGCGGCGTGGATGCTCGATCACGACGGTGCGCGGTGCGTCCTGAGCGCCTTTCACCGTGTAGCTCGTCACTTCGCGCGATCGTGTCTTGGCCCGGACCGCTCCGTCGACGACCGTAATCTCCGTCAGTACCTGGTTCGGCTGCGTTTCGGCCTGGACGCGGACTTTCCGATCAACGGCGAAGGCGGCAAAACGCTGTTCGCCGACGGGAGTCGCGGGCAGCCGCGCATCGCCGACATAGCCGAGCTTGCCGTCGTAGATCGTCATGATGCCCGGCGGCAGCGTCGCCGCGGATCCGTTGCGGATCATCAGAACTGCGGTCGGGTGGACGCCCTGTCCGGGTTTCCAGAGCGCGATCCGCGCGGCCTCGATCTCGGTGTCGAGGATGGGCACGGACAATGTGCGGCCGACTCCCAGATCGACGGGGTGGGGGAGCGTGAAGTTCGCCGCCACATCCCCTTCCGTCGCGTCGGCAGCCGCCGCGGCCGGCGCGGCCTCGTAGCGCGCATCCGGTAATGACAGTCGGTCCATTCGCGAAATCGGAGCCGGGCGGGGAGGCGAGGGGGCAGCGATCCCGTCGTCCTGGAACGCCCGCGCGGAGGCCCTGGGCGCGACCGTACCGGGATCGAGGTCGGGCAAACCGACCTCGTCGATCGGAAGCGGGGCCTCCGGACGCTGGCGCCAATAGCGGCGATGCAGACGCTGCCGGAGCGCCACCGGCGATCCGGACGAGAGGGTGACGGCAACCCCCTTCCAATCCTCGCCCAGGGCGTTCTCGATGATCGCCCAGGCCTGAAGGTTCGCCCGCCCGCTTCCGCCATCGACGAGCCGATAGCTCGTCTTCCACACGGGCGCGGGAACCACATAGGTGAGACGCACCTCGCGCTTGCCGGTGCCGACCAGGGCGATCTCGACGCGGCGGGCACCGTCGGCCTTGGCCTTACCGGCCACGTCGACCACCTTCGCGATCCTGTCGACCATGGCGGGATCCCGGATCGTCACCGTGACGCCGTCCTCGACCTTCACGGATTCCAAGGTGCCGGCCTCCGTCAGGACGGAGAGCACGCGCACCGTTCCGGTGTCGGATCCGGCGTCCCGCGTGGACAGGCCGAGCACGCGCCCTTCCAGCACCCGCCCGGAACTCTCGATCCTGATCTTGACCCCCTGCAGCTTGCCCGCGAGCTGCGCGGAAGACGAGAGATCGTCTGCGGTGAAGGGCGCCGAGCGCAGGATCTCCTCGACCTGATCCTCCGCGTCCAGCCGAATGGCGCCGACCGAGCCTGCGGGGTCGCGCACCACGAGGCTCTTGAGGATGTCGTCGATCTGATCGGCCTGGACGTCGATCGCGATCGTGGTGTCGCCCTCGACGGACCGGGCCACGGTGACCTCGGCGAGTCCGCCGCTCGACAGCGTGACGTCCCGAATGCCGCCCGACGCCGCCATGAGAGGCGGTGCCGTGGCGAGCATGAGCATCAGGCTTCCGGCCAGCATCAATTGATAGGTCACCATCGCTACCTCCTTTATCCGGTCACGGGTTCCCGCAGGCCCGCCTCGTTCGAATACCGTCTTGTCGTCGGCGTTCCGCGTGACGGTGCCGGAGTCGTTGCTCCAGGTTCCGGCAAGGCCGTCCTCGGGGGGATGCGCAGACTGCGCAAGACGGTCACGCGCCCTGCGATCTCTCCCAGCAGCAGCGCCGCCGGATCCTTGGCACCGAAGCCGAAGACGCGCTCCCGGGCGGCGAGAAAGCGCCTCTCGTCCACGGCAAGGCGCGCAGCCGCCGCGCTCAAGGTGCGGCGGCGGTCCTGATAGACGTCTGTGAGCTCGGCGTCGGCCTGCGCCGGCGGGACGCTCGCGCAGATCGCTTTCTCGACCTGCGAGGCGGCCTTCGTGCAATCGAAGGACGGTTTCGCGGGCGCCGCCAAGGCCACGGATGGCGCCGGCACGGCCAAGGCCGCACCGACGGCAAGGGCCTTCGTTCCGATCGACATCTCCTTCAGGCGCATAGTCGTCTGGTCTCTTTCCGGAACGGGAATCGGCCTACGATCCCTTAGAGCTGAGGCATGGCGGGCGGGCGGGCAG